>JAGFND010000236.1 GCA_021409285.1 Candidatus Methanoperedens sp.
CGTATGCAGCTTTCGTTTGGTATTCCCTTTGCAGGAAATGGTATCATTCATAAATACTTCTATACAGGAAAATGAGACCCATCTGAGCAAATTCGGATTTAGGAAACGTATACCATAGAACCGGATTAGAGCGTCTTTTGGCAACAAAACACCTGAGCCGTCCCATTATATATTCATCCAGTTCTTTTAATCTCCGCTTCTTATTGCATCCCTGGAAATAGTTCCTCCAACCTCGAATCTTGGGGTTTAGGAGTTTTATCAAAGTTCCAAGGCTTATAGGTTGCTGGCGTTTTGTCCTTTGTTTTATCTCAGATTTGAACTTCTTCACCGCTTTATCTCTTGGTTCTTTCCATCTTCCATTAAAATGGAAACCCAGAAATTCAACCCCGGTCACATTTCCATGCACGATTTTGGTTTTCTCAGGACTGAGTTTGAGTTTTAACTCTAGCTCCAGAATTTCCTTTGCACGTTTGAGAGCGTCTAACGCTTCCCATTCGTACTTGCAGAAAATAATGAAATCATCAGCATATCTAAGTAGTAAATGCCCATATTCACCCATTCGTCTGTCGAAATGATTTAAGTAAATATTCGCCAGCAGGGGACTGAGATTTCCTCCTTGTGGAGTACCTTCCGTACTCTCCTCAAACACACCTTCATTCATTATTCCGCTTTTCAGGATTGATTCTATCCATGAAAGAATCCTGCCATCGCTGACATGTTCGCATACCAAATCCATCAGTATCTTATGGTCAACGTGGTCAAAGAATCCTTCAATATCGGCATCTACCAACCAGTGATAACCTGCATTGATATATGCTTCGGCTTTCTTGACCGCTGCATGTGCATCTGTTCCGGGTCTGTACCCGTGACTCTGGGGTAAGAAGATTTCTTCGAATATTGGCTCAAGGATGTTCTTTAATGCTTGTTGTACCACTCTGTCTTTTACTGCCGGTATTCCGAGCGACCTCATTTTTCCGTTATCTTTCGGGATGAGAACTCGTTTCACTGGTTGTGGAACATAGCGGTTTTCTTTGAGTTGTCTTTCAATTTCTGCCAGATTTTGCTGTAAATTTTGTTCAAATCCTTCGATAGTTACGCCGTCAACGCCTGCACTTCCTCTATTTGCTCTTACTTGTTTCCATGCATTTTCAAGATTCCTTTTATCCCAGACTTGATTGCCAAGGGAATATTTCTTGAATTTTGCATGATATTTCTCATTCCACTTTTTCATTCATGTCTCCATTGGTATTGGTCTTCAGCAATTATTCCATCACCTTCATAAGCGGTTACCAGATAGCGTTTATATCATGTTGATATTACGATAGTTACTTTTCTGGTTTGATTGTTTTTCCAATGATGTTATCATGCTGTCACTGTCTACTCTTTCCAAACTAGAACCCCTTTGCTGGGTCAAGTTTTATCCTCCTATAGTCGCCCCCTGCATCCTGCGATACAGGTTCTATATTTCATTGGCTTGGCCTTCATCGCTACTATGGGTTCGTCCGAAATCTCATAATGCATTGCTCTGGTTTTCCCTTTCGAGGTTATACTTCGGCTACCTTTATCCCATTGATTGAAACTATTAACCCAGAAACGTGTAGGGTGTGGCTCAATCTCAGGGAGGACATTATGAGACCTCCCCCGGTTACACAAGAAAGCATTCGCAACCATCCCGACCATAACCACCCCAGTAATCATTTCTCTGCCCAAGCTTCCATTCCGCGTTGGTATGTCGCATCTTACTGAGGCCACCTCTGGTTCACGTATTGTTTCGGGCTGTGGCTGCCGATATTCAGGAACTCCGCACGATATTTCGCAATAACGCACTTCCTTTTCTCTTTGCACGGGAGCAGACCCATGCAGTGGGATTTTAACCCTATGAACATACATTGTGTTTTATTTTCCTTCAAATGTTTGTTTATTTTCTTTCCTTCTTGTACAACGCGGATGACGCAGATGGCGCGGATCCACACGGATTTTCTTCCCGTATGTATGCCGCTAAGTGCCAATCGTGGTTGATTATCCGCTTTTAACGGCATATTTATAATTATTAATGCATAAATACCCCGGCGCATGACATCAACCCCACGCAACCATCATGCACAAAAGAACACCATTCATCACCATATTTATACCCCATCAAAATAATTAAGAAACCGTGCTCTTCGAACATCTCATC
>JAGFND010000237.1 GCA_021409285.1 Candidatus Methanoperedens sp.
GTAGTATCCTACAGGAAGGATCGCCAAGATTATCCAGAGGCCTTAAACCCGACCGAATATAGTGACTCCGGCTCTGCGCTACCCTCAGTCTTCAAATAGTCTTATTCTTGGAAAAAAGTAACGGAAATATCTAAGTTGTATTTTGTCCATGGAATTTCGCAAGGTGCCCCCTTCTCACCTTTGCGCTGGCTTCTCTCATATTCCTGAGTTGTTCACCTGCTACTCCCTGGAGGGCAGATATTCCTTGAGCGTTGTGGGCCTTTCCATAAGGACCGTACTTCAACTCGCAGGACATTCATGCACAAACCCACAATCTGGGCATTCTATCCTGGCCATGGTAGTTATAACTTAGATGTTTCATCTTCTTAAAATCTTCCAAACATCTAAGTTGCTTCGATACTAATTTTACACTTTGACGGCGCGAGCTCGGTTACAATCGAAGCCTTCCAGATTTTTGCCACTTCGACCTCCTTTATCGCTTCTCTGGCAACCCTTTCTTGTTCTTTTGTGTGATAAAAGATCACTGAACGATATTGAGTGCCCACATCTGCTCCCTGTCGATTGAGTGTCGTTGGATCATGAATTGTTAAGAATATCTCAAAAAGTTCTTTGAAAGAGATTATATCGGGATCAAATGTGATCTGAACCACCTCAGCATGGCCAGTTGCACCAGTACAGATTTGTTGATAGGACGAATTGGGCACACTGCCGCCTGAATAGCCAGAAGCCACATTCTCCACGCCACTCAATTTACTAAAAACAGCCGTAAGGCACCAGAAGCATCCTCCACCCAGTGTTGTGATTTCCTGGTTCTTATTCATAGACAGATGTCCTGGTAGTGTTTCTAAACCCACTGCTTCTTTTTTCAGCTTTTCTTTTGATTCTGCAATCCTTGCATCGTATAAGGGTGCTGTATCCTTTCTCTTCGAAGAATTCTTGCTCTCCAGCTGTGAAAATGAAATCTTTGTTACAGTCAATGATTTTATCTTCTTATCTTCAATACTTGATCTTCCATAGCTGCAATGTATTGATTAGAACGATCAGATTAATAACTCTTTCATCACTATAAATTCAATGAAAACTTAAGTTCCGAAGCACTTCAGAAGATACCGCTGTTCCAGTACAATTGCCTAGCGCAATAGAGGATAGCAGCCCAATGACTTTTCCCTTTTGCACTATGGGCGAGCCGCTATCCCCAGGCTGCGGCATATCAAAGCAGCGAAAAAGGAGAGAAATAAGCGAAGTACCACCCTGAATAACCCGGCATGGTATATTGCGCTGCTCATTCATGAGCACGGCATCCTCCATTAGAGCGGCGCTACCAAGCTCTGTTATTTGAGCCATGCAGTCTGAAGTAAGTTCGATAAGCGCTATATCAAAATCATCTAGAAATCTCTTCATAATTCCGTCTGTGCCATTCACCTGTACACTGTTCCCGGTTTCATGGAAAATATGAGATGCTGCGGCGATATAATGCCTTCCACCGATTGATAGGATAGCACCAATTACGTATCGAGTCCCTTTATAAAAGAAAGAATCTCCGGATTTTATCATAAGCTTTCGAATGTCCTTACATAAATCATATTAATATTAGATTTGTCAGGAGATAAGAATCTCGTAAACGAATTATCTTCAAATTACAACAATGGATCCATACCTGCTGATTAAAATGGATAGGTCAATCACGGCCCATACCGTCAGAGCAATATACATACCCTTTTCATGCGCAACTGCATCCATGCTGGCAGACTTGCGATGCCACACTGCAAGCATTACAATCCAAATTATCAAAGCCGCCAGTAATGGAAGGATTGGTGTTAAAGCATCATTCCACAGCCAGGTGGATCCAAGTAAAAATATCGCCGCTGCAATTCCAAGCACGATGGCTAGGATCAGGGCTTTGCCTGCACCAATGGCAGCAACCAGAGTCAAGTCGCCGTGTTCGAGGTCTGTGTCCAGCTGGTAAATCTGGGTCAAAGGATAGAATGATCCAAATAAGAGGCAAAATCCCACCATCAGTAACCAGCCGGCCAGGTCCGGATTGACAGATATGGCACCCAGAATAGCCTGCCCGACCATTATCCCGGAAAGTGTCGTGCACCCACCGTAACCAACCATATTGATAGTCAGATCGCCAC
>JAGFND010000238.1 GCA_021409285.1 Candidatus Methanoperedens sp.
AGGAGATCGCTTATTCAGCGACATGAAATTCAAGGCTTCGCCAGATGGTAAGGCTAAATTCATATTACCTGACATTAAATGTTATGAGATCTCATCAAACGAGTTCATTCTTTCAACGCGAAGAGGGAGACAATTCAACAGTATGATTCTTGAAACCAAAGATCCGCAGACCGGAGGTTCCGACCGCCACACACTCTTTATTAATAGCCATGATGCAAAAACATATGGATTTCAGGAAGGAGCAAAGATAACGGTTATTTCAGCCTTTGGTAAAGCAGAATGCATTTTGAAATATGCTGATGTTGCAAAGAGTACGGTTCAGATGTTCTGGCCAGAATGCAATGTGCTTATTCCAACCGAAACTGATCCGATTTCTGGAGAGCCAGATTACAACGTTTGTGTGAGACTGATTTGATTAAATCAGGACTTATTAAATCTCTAGACAAGTTGTAGGCCTGTTACTACGTAAGCTTTTGGTGCAAAAAATATTATCGGAAAAAGAGTGGTTGAATAAAATGCAACCGGAAGATTTTCGAGGGCTAACACCGCTTTTTTATGGCCACATAACACCATACGGAGAGTTCCAATTAGATATGAATAAACGACTAAATATTGAAGGAAAAATATAGACAATCAAGTGGCCCCAAAATGCAGCAGCGCTGGTACTACCCCAATATCCATTGAGAAAGTATTCTGAATAAAATAAGCCTTATACGCACATTTTACCAGACTTTTACCAGAAAACAATATCCAGAGACGAGATAATCTACCATCGTCCATATCTCATATAATTGCCTCCAAAAATGAACTCTGAACGATTATTTTGTGATGTGGATGGTTTGGTATCGTAATACTTAATATCTCACGTTTTGCATATTACAATTTTATCATTTTTATAACATTTAAGGCTTTGCAAATCGGGATAAGCCCGTTTAAATAAAGAGATGTCGAGATTGGTAGCTTATTTATTTTTCCAATCCCCTGCTCCCTGATAAGGTCCTTCATCGAACATTGTGCAGTAATTATCCTTTTCAGTTATGCACCGGGTCGGACATATTCCGCATACACTGAGCTGCTCATCCCATGCTTTTGACACTGCATCAAGCAATTTGTTAACCAATCCATCACTTAAAGTCGGAAAATATGATTCCACCATTTCATATGAGAAATATACCGTATCGATTTTGCCGGCCAGCTTTTGCAGGACAATATATTTCATCTTCTTCGATATATATATTGAAAACTCGGCAAGGCTCTTCTCATCGATTTTCTGCCGCTTTAGTTGTTTTGCATGATTTTCCCTGATCTCGTCATAGATTCCCATGGATAATTCATAGCAGAACCAGTTCAGTTTCTTTTTTTCAGTCTCACAGGAATAGAATGATATCGGTTTTATCATGTCTATTCCAGATTTGTTTTCTTCAATTTTTGCTGCTTTACCGGAAAAGATTTTATCTTTCCACCTCATCACTATTTTCTTCATTGTTCTTTTTAATACATGCAGGAACTTAAAATTTTGTGTAAAGGGGGAGTACAAACGTTCGTGTCACCTGATGCCATTGGATAGGGGTAGTAACCGCGCTGCTGCATCCTGGGGCCACGTAAACCTATTCTATGAATTTTCAACTTGTTCAATCGTATGGCAGAAACAGATAAATGACAGTAAACAACATAGAGGATCAGAAAATAGCTATATTATCCTTGCATCTATTGCAGATTTGTATGGTCTATATTATCACGCTTTTAGTGCAAAAGGTATTATCTGAGAAAGAATGGTTTAACAAAATGAAACCGGAAAACTTTCGATGGCTTACGCCGCTTTATTATGGACATATCACGCCATATGGCGAGTTCCAATTAGATATGAATAAACGAATAAATATTGAAGGAACAATCTAAATAACCAAGTGGCCTCAGGATGCAGCAGCGTCGCTACTACCCCATACACAGAGGTGAATTTACACCATTGGCTCAAACAACGAGGTTTAGCATGGACTTAGCCTGACCTCATTTTCATTGCCGGTTTTGTACCTTTGTGGGATTATACCCAAATATAGCCAGGATGCTGCGAGATTTATAACCTTTATAGCGGCCATATTCTCCGATTCGGACACTTTTTTATATATATACACGGTTG
>JAGFND010000239.1 GCA_021409285.1 Candidatus Methanoperedens sp.
AACTTATTGTGTCAATAGCTTCCACTATTAGCGCCATTCCTCTTATCACATACATCAAAGTATCAATTCAGAACTGGTACTATAAGGCCTGCAAAAATGAAGAAATGGAAAAATCATCATCAAAGTCCCCCGGGTCTTCCATCTCCTCTGCTATCAGGCGAGTCTGGACTTTTGTAATACGAAGATGCGACAGGATGTTCCCACAGAAATTATGATTACAAGACACCTATTTCTCCTCTGTTTTTATGAAGTTCCATTATTATATTATAATTTTACCACTGGACTACGAATTGTTATCAATATACATAAAATCCATTGCATCTTCACGAAAGATTTGAATTGAGGCTGGAAAACTCTTTTATTCCTTCACCGTTTTTTTGTGCTTGGTGGTTTGCATGAGGATTGCTGAGGCGCCTGGCTATTTATGATGATATTTTAATAAATATGTTGTACAGGATGAATGATCAGCCACAGAGGGCACCGAGCAGTATACAATATGTAAGAAAAATCTGTGCATATCCGTGTTATCTGGGGCATTTTCTTCAGCAGTTATCACGCTATTGTGGATTCAGAAATACTTTCCTGGAGAATCTTTCTAACAAATATCAAAATCTCCCTTATTGCCTCTTCGGGTAAGTTGCTAATTGAACTCTCTGTGACTTCTTTCTCAATACCACAGTGGAAATGCTTTGGAAATGTTTTAACATATTCCCACTTCTTATGAGGGATGTTATCGTGTCTATATATCTTCCCATCAATATGACTTCGCTCCCAATGATATGCATACCTTCCTATGATCTTCATTGAAAACCAAATATCTATAAAGCTTCCATCTTTCAAATATATTCGCAGTTTATCTTCAGATTCTTCTGCTATTTCAACAATGTCAGAAAATTCAACTTCAGCAATATATGATATTTTCTGAAAGATATTCACTAAATTACCTCTAAAGCTTTTTTTAATGAATCTTTCTCTGCTTCAAGGTGATCCAGTTTAAAAAAATCTTCCCATGTACCCTCTTCTTCAAGTTCTCCTCTTGTGTATTTATTCTCAAAATCTTCCACAGATGATATTCCATATTTTTTTGCAAGGTTGAATATTTCTGCCTCACATCGCATGAGTTTTATATGAAGATATGTTTTCATGCTATCTCTTTCTAATTTTTCCCTATCGACTTTCAATATGAAAGAGATTTTTGGTATTATGTCCAGATTTGTTTCATCCCAAGTTATACTATTTCCCGAATACATGTTTCCACGAGTCTTTGGTCTATTTTCAATAGAAATCTTTAATCTCCTTATTGATATTAACTTATGCACCGAGTAGTATATAGGTATCTGAGATTTTGTTCAAATCTTTATGTTTAGACGGGTACCTGTTAAAAAGATGTCCAGTGTAAAATTATATTCTTTCTTCTTATACCACTCCTGCATCCTCCCCGGCTGCCCATCCGGCTTTGTTGCATCCCATACCTCTCAGCCGCAGGCACGATCATACGCGCCGCGTTGCACATTAGCCTTGACATATTCTTTTCCTGACGCCAGCATAAGTATATTGAAACTTGCTTCCTCTGCCCCCAGGCAGCGCCTCCATCGGGGGTATGGGGCTTGCCCCAGCGCAGGTCTTGAAGAGGTCGTATTTCTCAACTCTCAACTTACATCTTCAATAGCCTCCACTATTAGCGCTATTCCTCTTATCACATACATCAAAGTATCAAATTCAGAACTGGTACTATAAGGCCTCTATGATTTTTTTTTCGGATAAGCTTGAATAATTTTTGACTATCCTGATAAATATTTGTTTCTGCAAAAAAGAGAAATGGAAAAACGAAGATGCGACAGGATGTTCCCACAGAAATTATGATTACAAGACACCTATTTCCTCCATGTTATTACGTAATTCCGTTTTTGTAATTTTGCCA
>JAGFND010000024.1 GCA_021409285.1 Candidatus Methanoperedens sp.
ATTGAAGGGTTCCAGAAGTATGACCTTACATCGATCACTGAATTTGCCCGATATATTGAAAATGAGATCGGGATCAGAGTGCCGCGCAACAAATCAGTTGTTGGAAAAAACATCTTTGCTCATGAAAGCGGAATACATACTGCAGGCGTAATCAAAAATCCGTTCACCTATGAACCTTATCCGCCAGAAATTGTGGGGGGGAAGAGAGAGTTGATGATCGGAGATTCTTCCGGGCTTGAAGTCATACGATTCAAGGTTGAAGAAACCTTGAACGAATTGATGCATGTAGCCGCAAAGGTTGAAAAGAACGATCCCAGGATAGGGGCTATACAGGCTGATATCCAGAAATTATATAATGAGGAGAAGCGTGTTTCCTGCATATCGGATGATGAATTGACAAGATATGTCGAAAAATATTTCATGCTTGAGTCGATAATAGATGAGCACAGTGCAAATGGGCTGCATAACTCGAGAAAAGGAAAGAAAACGAGAAAACATTTAGATTAGATAAGTACATTTGCCACGATCTCAGCTATATCCAGGACAAGTACCCTGTTATCAGCTTTCATGCCTTTTAACCCATCTTCGAACATAGTCATGCAGTAAGGGCAGCAAACACAGATCATTCCAGGCTCTTTCTTCATTGCCTCCTCGACACGGGCTACATTGATGCGTTTCCCTTCACTTTCCTCCATCCACATTCGTCCCCCGCCGGCGCCGCAGCAAAAAGATCTATCAAAGCAGTGTTCCATCTCAGATGGCCTCTGTCCGGTGACCGAGGCTATAACTTCACGTGGTGCTTCATATATCTCATTATAGCGTCCCAGATAGCAGGAATCATGAAATATCACATTGCCAGAATATTTAGCAGAATTCAGCTTGAGCTTGCCTGCCTTGATCAGATCATTGACCAGGGCTGTGTGATGGATTACTTCCAGTTCCATACCATACTGGCGATAATCATTCTTCAGGGTATTGTAACAGTGCGGACACATGGTAATTATCTTTTTTATGCCTTTTTCATTGAATAACTTTATATTTTCCCTGACCATGCGATCGAAAACAAATTCATTACCCAGGCGGCGCAGGCTGTCACCACAGCACAGCTCGTCTTTGCCCAGGATCCCCCATGAAATGCCGGCGGCATTTAGAATTCTGGAAATGGCGACAGTAACTTTTCTGCTACGTGCATCGAAAGCGCCGAAACAACCTGTAAAGAACAAATATTCAGTCATGCCAACCTCAAAAGGTTTGACATCGGCCTGTGCAGCCCATTTGATACGTTCAGCCGGGATGATACCCCAGGGATTACTGCGCTGTTCAAAATTTTCAAAAAGAGCAAGTAATTCATCAGGAACTCTGGCGTTCATCTCAACCATGTTACGGCGCATATCAACGATCTTGGGAACATGCTCAATAAACACAGGACAAACTTCCATACATGCACCGCAGGTGGTGCATGCCCAGAGAACCTGATCAGCTATACTCCCCTCCCTGCCCCCGCCGATCAAAGGCAAAATTGCTTCCTTCTTTTTATCGATCAGATGACCATTTTTCAATACGTTTACCTTGATATCATGGATAACAAGCCTCGGGTTTAGCAGCTTGCCCGTGTTGGTAGCGGGACAGTTGTCAGAGCAGCGGCCGCACTCGGTGCAGGAATAAGAGTCAAATAAATCTTTCCAGGTGAACTGATCTATTTGCCCAACACCGAATGTATTACCTTTCTTGAAGTCTTCTCTTTTCTGGGTATTGACCTTTGTCAGGCTTCTGAAAAACAAATTGGGGATAGCGGCCAGGATATGCATATGCTTGCTGTAAGGAAGGTAATTCAGGAAACTCAGCAGCACAATAGCATGTATCCACCAGAAAGCATTGATGTATCCGCTCAGGTTATCCACAGGAATATGAGAAAAAAAAACGGATGCTGCAAAATTAGATACTGGCATGTATCGAGCTTCTTCCCCACTATTTGCGATCTCACTTGCATGCAGGCCGAAAAATGCGACCATCAGAAAAGCGATCAGGCCCAAAATAATAAATGCATCCCTGCTTTGCGCTTCAATATAGGAAGGCGGGAAAGCAAGGCGGCGGATGATGGCAATGCATATCGCCAGCAGGGCAAGGACTGATGCAACGTCAAAAAGAAATAACAACGCATGGTAGACCCCAGGGGGCAGTCGCGAGAGGCTGACGTAAGGAAACAGACCGTGAAGCATGAATTCTGTATTGGCGATCAATAAGATCATAAATGACCAGAAAAGGACAAGATGGTTCAAACCAAAAAAGTAACCGTGGGAAACAGTACATCGCTGTCCAAAAGCATAATATAGAACATCCCGGATACGCTTTCCTGTATCTTTGAAACGGTTTTCTGGCCTGCCCAGCAATACCAGGCGAAAGCGCCTGTAACAACTCCATATAAAAAGTGCGATAGCAGTTACAAAAACGATGATTATAAGAGACTGGTTTAGCTCCATAGCTCACTCCTTCCCGGATATTTGTCCGGATAAATCACATGACTTTTCAGTGCGTAATTCCCTGATCTGATTGATAATGGCTGGGACTACCTGGAATACGTCGCCCACTATCCCATAAGTGGCTACCTCAAAGATAGGGGCTTGCTTATCCTGGTTAATAGCGATGATGATATCCGAACTTTGCATACCCACCAGGTGCTGGATAGCTCCACTGATGCCGCATGCGATGTAGATTTTGGGCCTGACGGTCTTACCTGTCTGACCTACCTGGCGTTCTGCAGGCATCCAGCCTGCCTCAACTGCAGCACGGGAACAACCTACCACCCCGCCCAGCTCATCAGCCAGCTGCTGCAATAAACTGAAATTCTCGCTTCCATTCATTCCCCTGCCTCCCGATACGATAACTTCCGCTGCAGCCAGATCACATTCCCTCCCTTGATCATTTACTACCTCCAATACTTTCGTTGCAACATTTTCTTCTTTGATCTCAAAAGACTCACGAAAGATCTCGCCCTTTTGTAAGGGATCTTTCTCTGGCAGAAGCATCACATGAGGGCGTACGGTAGCCATTTGAGGCCTTGTGCGCTCTGTAAAAATAGTGGCCATGATATTACCCCCAAAGGCAGGACGTGTCTGAAGCAAGAAACCCTTATCATCTATTTCAAGACCAGTACAATCTGCGGTCAGGCCAGTATTGAGTTTTGTGGCGACCGCACCAGCAAGATCTCTTCCCAGTCCGGTTGCACCCATTAACAATATCTCAGGCCTGTACTTTTTCACCAGATGACAAATGGCTTTGTAATAAGTCTCGGTGCGATAGTAATGAAATACGGCATCATCTATTAAATAGACGCGGGAAGCACCATAAGAAAAAGACTCCTGGCAAAGATGCTCCACTTTTTCACCGATGACCACAGAGCATAATTCGACATCCAGAGATCTGGCCAACTTAGCACCAACTCCCAATAGTTCCCATGACACCGTTGCGGGCTCACCTTCAGTGTGCTCCACAAAGACCCAGACACCCCTGTATTCCTTGATCTCGGCTATTGCTGCGGCTTGCTCGATGCTTATCTCTTCAGCCTCCATTCCTTTTGCAGAGGTGGCAATCTGAGCAAGGATCTTCTGCTCTTCCGGGGTGTAAAACATCTCAAGAGCCTCTGCAGGGCAAACCTTAACACATCTGCGGCAGCCAATGCACTTTTCTGTATTGATGACAGGCTCTCCCCTGTTGTTCATTTCTATCGCATCTTCAGGGCAGGCACTCTGACATCGAGCTCCGCAGGCGATGCATTTTCCCGGAATAAGCCGAGCTGCACCGCGGGGTTTACGTAACTTTTTCTCTTCTTCCATAAGCTTTTGCCTCTATAACAATTATTTGATTTTATGATCCCTATAGACTCAGGAGATTCTTTTCTTTAAGTCTGTCAATCAATAGCCTGGCAGCAACCTGCGGATTTTTGCTTCCATCGCCGATTATCTCGCCCCTCTCCCTCTGGGGTGAAAAGATCTTTCTCACCTGCGTAGCTGAGCCTTTGAGGCCGATCGTATCTTCTCTTAATCCCATCACTTTGTTATTCCACAATGTCACTGGCGCATCCTGTGCAAAAAGGCGCATAGGCACTTTTGGATAACGCGGACGATTAATTTCTCGAAGCACTGCGATCATCGCCGGCAGAGTAGTTTCTACGATTTCGTGCCTGCCTTCCAGTCTGCGTCTAACTCTTATTTTTTTTGCCTTCAAATCCACATTTTCAATGCGATCTACCAGGGTCAGTTGTGAATATCCTAAACGGGTAGCAATACCCGGCCCCACCTGAGCTGTATCACCATCGATTGTCTGCCTTCCACAAATTACGATGGCTACCTCTTCTTTCTGACCAAGTTTCTTGATGGCCTCTGCAAGAACCATGCTTGTGGCCAGGGTGTCAGCTCCACCGAAAGCGCGATCGCTCAATAGTATCACCTCATCAGCTCCCAGGGAAAGGGCTTTTCGCAGAGTGACTTCTGTATTTGGGGGACCCATTGAAATAACCGCTACATGGAACCCGTATTTTTCTTTAAGCCTGAGACTTTCTTCTAAGGCGTAAGTATCAAACGGATTTATGATGAACGGCACGCCTTCCCGTATCAAAGTACCAGTGATGGGATCAACTTTGACCTGGGTGGTATCAGGTACCTGTTTGATACAGGTTACTACTAACATTTACTGCACCTCCCATAACTTATCATTGACCCGATTTATCACTATATACCTTCATTCTCACATATAAAGATATTTAATATGCTGATTCAAGTTTATAGCAAAAAACTCAACATATTCTCTCCTTACCCGCAATTAACTGATCGCTCCAGCGTCGGCAAATCCCTGCCTCTGTCCGGTACCTGCTTCGTGCTGGAGTTTCTCTTGATAGAACAATAACTTTATCACATTCTGGGCATGTTCGCGTGTGCGTTTCTCCATCAGCCAGGCAAGTTCTTTTTCATCTTTTGCTTCGTCTTCATGTACGAAAACCTCTATTATATGCCTGTTTGTCATCAACTGTGCCTGTATTATCCCCTGAGAGGCTTCATGGGCGCACATTTTGTCAATGGCTTGTAAGCCCGGCATGCCAAGAGCCATTACTATGTCGCATTTTTTCTCTTCGATCAATTTCTTACACGCCACTGGAAGGTCTTTTACTCCGGGAACAGTGTATCGTTCAATCAGAATAGAAGCGCCTTTCTTAAGTTCATCGATCGCTATTTTTCCCATATTGGTACGGGAAAATGTGGTGTCTGCAATTCCAACTTTGCGCATTTTAATCAATACTGGGGCTCCAGTCCGTCCAGTTTACTATTTATTTCATCATTCACTACTGAGATAAGCTCCTTTTTTTCTTTTTCTTTATGTACGGCATCAATACCGATCTCAAATAATCGGTCTAATTCAGCAGATGAGCTTATTGAAAACAGGGTGAGCACCCTTGGCATTTCTCCATTTCGTAAAAGAATCCCTTTGAAGATATGTCCTATTTCTATGGATAACTTTTCAACTTCAGTGGTAATATCGTTCATATTCAGGTATTTTTTATCCCCTTCAATAATTATCATCGCCCTGTTTGATTCTTTATAAGGATCAAGATTAAAAAGAAGACCTGCATGTGAAATACTGTGCTGTATAACCGATCTTATCGGCATATTCTTATCTCCTTTCCCAAAACCCATAGTGGCAAGTTTCGATCCTCCTGACATAACAGTTTTGAAATCCCCAAGATCTGTTACCATCATCATCTCAGTATCAAGTGCCTTAAGCAAAAATAGAAACCTGTTTGCAATAGTTGAATTTATTCCATCATAAGCGCTTTGTATATCTTTTCCAAGATGTTTCAAATATTGATTGTCCAAAATTATAGTTCCATCACAATTACCATTCATGATTTCTTTTATACAAAAAATTGAATTCTGCAAATATATCGACCCTTCTTCCCTGAAGGGAAGTACGATGATCCCATACACACTGTATTTATATCGTTCTTTCATTGCATCTATCAAAAGAGGTGCAAAAGACGAACCAGTTCCGCCTGATGATGAAGCAATAACAAAGGCAACATCAAAATCACCACGCTCTTCGATAATCCGAAGAAGCAGTTCTTTATTTTCTTCAAAAGTTTTTTTTCCAACATTCCTGTTAGCTCCAACTCCATGCAGATGCGGAACCTGTATCCTGTCTTTAGCTCTTGTATGTTTCAATTCTTTAAGGTCATTAATGGCTGTGTTAATTGCGAGCGTCTCAACGTGGCTCTTGAATTTCTGAATTCCATAATATTTTGCCAGAGGTCTCCCGCCAAACGATTCTTTATTTATGGAATCAAGTATCCTGTTCCCGCATTGTCCGACTCCAACAATTAGTACATTCAACATATTTCCTCTAAAATGAATATTCCCTATGTCTTCTCATAATAAATAACACTATTCCAGCTATTATTATAATTAAAGGAACAAGGATATACAGGTAGTTCTTTTCTCTTTCAGTCACTGTGATAATATTGGAACTTGAAGAGGAACCTGTTGAATCATCAGAATAACTGGTTGTTAAATTTATTGTGTAATTTCCAGCTTTAACTGCTTTTAAGGATGCAAAATATTCTTCGGATTCACCTGGCTCTATGTTTTTAATTCCCTTTCTTAGATCTCCTTCTATCACATTTATTCCCTCTGGAGGTGTCCCATCTATAAGTATTGATTCTGCAGATATATTGCCTTTGTTTGTGATTTTCACAGCGACTTTGACCACATCATCAGTAAAGATATTATCTTTATCCAGGGTAATAACGGTCAAGAGGTGTGATCTTTCCTCAAGAACAGTTATTGAAAGGGAATTTGACAGTGCAATTTTAGTACCATACTTCAATGTAGTGGGTTCAATATTATATGAGCCTGGTTCCACTGCCTTCAGGGCGAACAATAGCTCCAGATGTTCACCTGCCATAAGTTCGTTTTGAATAACAGGAGGAAACCTTGAACCTGGAGCACTCGTAAATCCGGGTGGAAACCTGTCTTCTAATGTAAGGTTATAAGCAGTTCCATTCCCCGTATTGTTTACGATTATCTTAAATTCCACAACCTCCCCCTTATTTAGTGTTATTTTATCCGCTGATTTTGTCACTAAAATGTCTGGTATTTTCTCAGGGATTGCAGGTATTTCGATAGTGTATTTTTCCGGAACTGACCATGTCTCAGGATATTCTACTGTGATCCTTGCAGAAGTTAGTGTAATAAAAGAAGAATTGAGATTGATTTTATTAAACGGTTCCTTATTAATAGAGGGATCTTCATTTTCGCGTATGTAATATTTTTCTGACAATCCATCTGTGGTTAGATTGACTACCACAAATGGCATATCACTGGGTTTACTGATCTGGATGATCTCTATTCTGTAATATCCGTTCATGAAGTTTAAACCTGTATAATTTTCCATGGAGAATGAATCGGTCTTGACTGCATCAACAGGCATTGAAAAAATTAATAAGATTAATAATAGAAGAGAGAATTTACTCATCTGGTAAAAAGAATTTTTCTGATTCAGGATCATCAACAATACGGTCTATTATATCCATAATATTTAAATATTATGAACCCGCAAAAACGGCTTTCCTGACAGCTTCAATTGTCGCATCGATCTCTATTGGCTTCGGGCATACAGAAAGCACATGCTCAGAGTCTTTCAATAAATGACCTGTTGTGACACATACAACTTTCTCATCTTTATCTATTAAACCCATCCGGGCAAGCTTTCGCAGTCCTGCAATTGATGAGGCACTTGCAGGTTCTACGCCTATCCCTTCAAAACTTGCAAGTTCATGCTGGGCACGGATTATTTCATCATCGGTGACAGTCTCGGCAGTCCCGCCGGATTCCCTTATGGCGATCAGGGCTTTTATCGCATTCACAGGATTGCCGATCCTGATAGCTGTGGCTATTGTTTCGGGTTTACTCTCCACGGTAATCGCGTCGGCGTCATTCTTTATCGCTCTCACTATAGGGCTTGCTCCTTCTGCCTGGATGCCTGTCATTTTTGGAACGCTGTCAATGATGCCAAGCCGCTTGAATTCCTTGAAACCTTTGTATATAGCCGTGATATTTCCTGCATTTCCGACCGGAAGCACAACCCTGTCTGGCGCTTCCCAGCCGAGTTGATCAGCGATCTCAAAAGCGATGGTCTTCTGGCCTTCAAGGCGATATGGATTGACTGAATTCAGGAGATAAAAACCCTCTTTATCGCACAGGTCTCGCACAAGCTTTAACGCATCGTCGAAATTTCCTCTGATGCATAACACTTTCCCGCCATGCATGAGAGCCTGGGCAAGTTTTCCGAGCGCGACTTTTCCTGCTGGAAGAAGCACAACTGCCGGAACGCCTGCTTTTGCACCATATACTGCAAGGGATGCCGAAGTATTCCCTGTGGAGGCGCAGGCAACTGTTTTCATGCCGAGTTCAAGAGCTTTTGTTACGCCCACGGTCATTCCCCTGTCCTTGAATGAACCAGTGGGGTTCATGCCTTCATGCTTGACATAGACATCTTTTAATCCAACGCTTTTTGCTATCCTGTCAACACGGTAAAGCGGAGTGCCACCCTCGTTCAATGTTATCGGTTCTCTCCCGACCGGTATGAGCGCACGGTATTTCCAGACCGAAAGCCGGCCTTTTAGATCGTTTTTTGTGAGATGTATTGATGAATAATCGTAAATGACATCAAGAAGACCACCGCATGAACATGTATAAATTATTTCAGTTGCTTTGTATCTCTTATGGCATTCAATGCACTCAAGGTGGTACATAGGGTACTCAATAGAATTTTAAGGCTTATAGATTTTGATGCAAATTCTTAAAATCAACCAATAACTATATCATGCACCCAGAAAAGTAACTTATCTATATGAATAATATCAGACTGAGCAAAGATCGGGAGGAAACGGTGAGAGAAAATTTGATAAGACCCTTCGTATTCATCAACGCTGCCATGAGCGCTGATGGCAAAATCGCAACGATCGAGCGCCGACAGACAAGAATATCCGGTAAACTCGACTTTGATCGCGTGGATGAGCTGCGCGCCACTTCTGACGCGATAATGGTGGGCATCGGCACTGTGCTTTCCGACAACCCAAGCCTCACCGTAAAATCCGCACAGAGCAGGGAAATGCGACGCGATAAAGGGCTTGATGAAAATCCTATAAGGATAGTTGTGGATAACCTGGCGCGGACGCCCCTTGATGCCGATATTTTTATAAAAGGTGCCGGCAGAAAGATTATCGCGGTATCTGAGTGCGCGCCGCAGGAAAAAATGAAGGAGCTTTCATGGGTTGCTGAGATGATTGTAGCTGGTGAAAAAAGTGTTGATCTTGAAAAGCTACTTTTCGAACTAAAAACCCGTGGGATCGACCGTTTGATGGTTGAAGGAGGCGCAACACTGAACTGGGGGCTCATCTCGGCGGGGCTTGTGGATGAGATTTACACATTTATCGGAAATATCATAATCGGAGGCAGGACTGCGCCGACGCTCGTGGATGGAGAAGGATTTACTGGCGGGTTTTGCGGGCTGGAGCTGATATCGTGCGGCAAGACCGAAGATGGTATTATAGTGAGATGGAAAGTCATGAATTAAGGAATGATCTTTAAATCAAATCGAATAATCTTATAATCCTGAATAGAAATATAGTCAAAACCAATGCCTGATAAGAACGACAAATACTTCGCAGCCCATAAAGAAATCACAAAAGTAGCAAAGCTTTCCATATATTCCAACACTATCCTTCTCATACTGAAGCTGTTTGCAGGCTTTTTCATGGGCTCGATATCAGTACTTTCAGAAGCACTTCATTCAGGCATCGACCTTCTCGCAGCGATCATAGCCAATTACTCAGTCCACAAAGCAGGAAAACCTGCGGATGAAATCCACAGGTTCGGCCATGGCAAATTCGAGAACATATCAGGGACCATCGAAGCTATCTTGATATCCGTAGCTGCGGTGATCATCCTGTATGAAGCCAGCAGAAAGATATTTTTCGGGGACAAAGTTGAATTAAATGGCGATTTGATAGGTATTGGCATTGTCATTATGGGCATCTCGTCAATTGCGAATTTTTATGTCTCAAGAAAGATAATGAAAGTCGCAATGCATGCTGAATCCATAGCCCTTGAAGCTGATGCGTATCATCTCACAACAGACGTATATACTTCAATTGGAGTTTTTATTGGTCTTGTTCTTATCCATTTCACGGGAAATCCGATATTTGATCCGATCCTTGCAATAATTGTGGCGCTTATGATCCTGAAGGCATCATATGACCTGACGAAGCGTTCAGTTTCAGGACTTATGGACGTGAAACTCTCAGATAATGAAGAGGGTACAATCAGGTCTATAATCACAGAGCATTATTCCCAGTTCGCGGAATATCATGACATGCGAACGCGTATTTCGGGGGCAGAGAGATTTGTTGACCTGCATCTTGTTGTTCCCAAGAACCAGCATGTAGGGGATGCACATGATTTCTGCAACCATCTCGAAAAAGATATAAAAGAGAAGATCCCAAACCTTTCGATCCTGATACACGTAGAACCATGCGATGAAGACTGTCAAATATGCAGGAAACTTGATTTCTGCAAGATCCCTTTGCATGGCAGATGATCATTTTCCTTATATCAAACCATCTTCATTAGTGCTTCTTTTGCCTGCATTCCTGCAGTGATGCCCAGCTTTTTCGCGGCTTCGGACACATCCACGATTCTTGCATTTAGCACATCTTCAAAGCTCGTCACACCTGTTACACGGACTGCAGCATCCCCGAGTTTATTGGCCACGTCCATGTTCAAATAACCACACATCACAAAGCCTTTTCTTGCTCTTATTACAAGAAGCGGAGCATGCTCCATGTCAAATTTCAATCCCAGAGCGCTCCCATTTTCAAGATAAATCTGTTCAACTATCATTAATTCTACCTTGTGCTACCGATAGAAATATTTTATCCTGGCACCAAGAGAAATAATGAAATGGATGACCTGCATAGAAACCTCAAGATCGCAATAATTCTTACGACCCTGATTTTTTTCCTTGAGTTTTCCGGCGGATTATTTTCTAACAGCCTTGCCCTTTTATCAGATTCAGCTCATGTATTCATGGATGTGATATCACTTGTCCTTGCCTATGGAGCTATACGGATATCGAGCCGGCCATCCAACAGCAATGTTACTTTCGGCTATCATAGATTCGAGATCTTTGCTGCGCTGATCAATGGATTGACGATCATCGGGATCGCGTTGTTCATTTTCTATGAAGCATACGGCCGGATATTTAATCCTCCACCTGTGAAGGGTTTTGAAGTCCTGGTGATCGCCACGATCGGCCTGGGAGTAAATACATGGGCTGGTCTGAAACTTCATGGGCATCATGATCTCAATATCAGAGGGGCATACCTGCATATATTAGGTGACGCACTTGCATCGGTGGCTGTGATCTGTGGAGCAATTATTATTATTCTGACTGGAAATAGTGCTGTTGATCCGGCACTCAGTATTTTAATCGGGGCGATCCTTATCTATGGGGCTTTCAGGCTCGTTTTCGGCTCAGCCCGGATCCTTCTTGAGTTTGCCCCAAAACATGTCAACGCAAAGGAATTGAAAGATATTTTGTTGCAGATAGAAGGTGTAAAAGGAGTCCATGATATCCACATCTGGAGTATCTGTTCCAATATCCATGCCATGAGCGCCCATGTTCTTGTGGACAGGATACACGTTTATCAGACCGAGGCGCTGATATTGAAAATTAGCCAGCTGGTAAGGGATAGGTTCCGGATATTGCATACGACATTACAGTTTGAGTGCGCTGAATGCGCGATCATTGAAACCGGTCATGAGATCTCACATGATGGATGAATGCGGATAATACTATCTGCGTACTCCTTCCTTCAATTCCCTCGCCAGCGCCTCAAGCCTCTCCATAACATCTTTTCCGCTTGCGATAATGTCCACGAATGCTGAACCTACAATAACCCCATCCGCGCCATCTTCTATCATCCGGGCAGCCTGCTTCCCGTTCGATATCCCGAATCCAACGGCTTTTGGAGTGTCGGTCTTTACCCTCTGGATCAGTTCCCGCGTTGAGACGGCTACATCCGACCTCGCGCCGGTAACCCCAAGCCGCGCTACAAGATAGATAAATCCTTTCCCTTCTACCAGTATACGGTTCATTCTTGATCCGGTCGTGGTGGGAGCCACAAGATAGATGAGATCTATATCATTCTTTTTACATGCTTGCTGGAGTTCGTCTGATTCCTCAGGCGGCAGGTCAGGGACTATGATACCGGACATCCCTGATGCAGCACAGTCTTTTGCGAATTTCTCCAGCCCTCTTTTGAAAATGAGGTTGTAGTAGGTCATCACGACGAGAGGGATATGAAGGCGCAGAGAACCGACCATTTTAAAATAGATGTCAGGCGTCATCCCGCCGTCAAGCGCCCGCTGGATTCCGGCCTGGATGGTAGGGCCGTCTGCAACAGGATCGGAGAACGGCAAACCCAGTTCAATAATATCGGCACCACCTCTTACAAGTGCTGTCACGTATTCTTTTGTAGCTTCCGGAGTGGGGTCGCCGGCGCATATATAAGCGATCAAAGCCCCTTCTTTTTTTGCTCTTAACTGCTTGAATTTTTCAGCAATTCTCATTTTCTCATCCCCATAACGGTTTCAAGGTCTTTATCGCCTCTTCCTGAAATGTTTATCACAACAAGGTCGCCAAGTTCACCAGTATTTGCTGTCTTCTTGACATAGGCAACTGCATGTGAAGATTCAAGAGCCGGGATTATTCCTTCAAACCTGCAAAGGTCATGGAATGCATCAAGAGCCTCGCTGTCCATCGAATTTCTGGGTTTTATGCGTCCGATATCAGCCAGATAAGCCAGTTCCGGTCCAACACCTGCGTAATCAAGACCAGCGGCTATTGAGCTTGATTCAAGAATCTGCCCGTACTTATTCTGCAGCACTTTCGTTCGCATACCGTGAAGCACTCCGTCTTCGCCAGCGCACAGGGTCGCTGAATGAAGCGCTTCCTTATCCGTTGCTTTCATGCCGCTGCCTCCTGCTTCCACGGCAAAAAGATCAACATCATCGTCAATAAATGGATGAAAAATCCCCATGGCATTACTACCTCCGCCCGTGCATGCCACGATCGAATCCGGGAACCTCCCTTCTTTTTCCATTATCTGCATGCGCACCTCTTTCCCGATGACACTCTGGAAATCACGGACGATCGTGGGAAAAGGATGCGGCCCGACAACCGAGCCTATCAAATAATGAGTTGTTTCCACATTTGCCACCCAGTCGCGCATGGCTTCATTGATGGCATCTTTCAGGGTCTGTGAGCCGCTTTTTACCGGTATCACTTTTGAACCCATCAATTCCATCCTGTAGACGTTCATGCGCTGGCGCACCATATCCCTGGCGCCCATGTAAACTTCAGTTCTGATGCCAAAAGCCGCACCCGACATCGCGCAAGCTGTGCCATGCTGGCCTGCGCCTGTTTCTGCTATTATCCTTTTCTTACCCATATATCTTGCAAGGAGCGTCTGGCCAAGGGTATTATTCAATTTATGAGCGCCTCCGTGCACAAGATCTTCGCGCTTGAGGTAAATCTTCACTCCGTACTCTTCGCTCAGCCGCTTTGCGTGATATAAGGGAGACGGGCGACCTGCAAAATCTCGGAGATAATAATTTAATTCCTCATTGAAAACAGGATCGTCTTTGTATTTATCATATTGTTCTGTGAGCTCTTCAAGTGCAGGCATCAATACTTCAGGCACGAACTGCCCGCCGTATTTGCCGAATTTTGATCTTAGTTCCTGCTTCATATCTATTTTCCTGATGCATGTACTAATTCGTAAGTCTTTTCGTAAACATTTCCCTGCATGATAGATGTTCCAACAAGGATGGCATCTGTGCCAGCACCTATCATCCTGATCGCGTCCTCTGGCGTGGATATGCCGCTTTCGCTGATGATGATCCTTCCGCCTGCAAGGGGTGCAAGCTTCTCTGTTGTGGAAATATCAACTTTCATCGTTGTAAGGTCACGATTGTTTATACCGATTATCTCAGCAGAACTCAAAAGCGCCTGTTCAAGTTCAAATTTATTATGCACTTCAACTACAGGCTGTCTACCAGATGAAATAGCCTCGTTCACAAAATCTTCAAGTGCATCTCCAAGAATTCCTGCGATCAGAAGGATCAGGTCACTTTCCACTTCATGTATCTGTGCTTTATTTATAATGAAATCCTTTCGAAGCACAGGGATTTTCACGGAATCCCTTACTGATATCAGGTTCTTGATGCTTCCTTTGAAGAACCGGGGCTCGGTCAGTACAGATATGGCAGCTGCACCTGCTGATTCCATCTGGATTGCAATGTGAGCAGCTTCCCTGGGAGTCACATTTCTGATGAATCTTGTTGGAGAAGATGGTTTGACTTCAGCGATAACAGGGATCAGGCTTTTCTGTTGTTTTTCTCTCATAGTATTTCCAAAATTTCGTGAAATTATTTTCTTCCTGCCAGCATTCGTTATGTAAGGGATTCTTCTTCTTGTTGAGTTAAGTATTTCATCGATTATCTGGTGCATAGGTTTCCTTGTTTCAATTGTACATATTAGTACACTGATGTACAATTATGTTCATTGTATTTAAGGGTTTTGGAGTTGTGTTATACGAGACAAAAAGCAGATATCCAAATATCAATAGAGCAACCGCTTTATAGCGTCTATGGCTCATTCATCCCCTCTGATGCCTTTTTCTTTAGCCCTGCAAGTGCATTCAGCGCCTCAAGGGGAGTCATCGCATCCACATTCAGATTTCTTAGTTCCTCAACTACAGGCGATTCCTTTGAACTATTATCAGAATCAAAAAGCATGAGCTGCGTATACTTCGCTTTTGTCCTCGTGCCAATTGCGCTATCATTCTCAACTTCTTTTAAGATCTCCTTTGCCCTCTGCGTCACTTTCAGAGGAACCCCGGCAAGTCTTGCCACATGTATCCCGTAACTTTTGTCAGTCGCACCAGGGATTATCTTTCGAAGGAAAATAAGGTCGTTTCCTTCTTCTTTCACAGCGATATGATAATTCTTAACGCGCTTTTGAGTCCCCTCAAGGGCCGTAAGCTGGTGATAATGCGTTGCAAAAAGTGTTCTGACCCCCACACGGTCAATATTATGGATGAACTCAACCACTGCTTTTGCGATGCTGTAACCGTCATATGTGCTTGTCCCGCGTCCGATTTCATCAAGTAGAATAAGGCTCTTTGGGGTGGCATTGTTCAGGATATTCGCAAGTTCGACCATTTCAATCATGAAGGTGCTCTGCCCGCTTGCAAGGTCATCAAATGCCCCCACACGTGTGAATATCCTGTCCACGATACCTATTGATGCATATGAAGCTGGAACGAAACTTCCGATCTGTGCCATGATCACAATAAGCGCAGTTTGTCTCATATAAGTGGATTTTCCTGCCATGTTCGGGCCTGTTATTAGCAGGAACTGATTCTCCAGGCAGTCCATGTGAGTGTCATTCGGGACAAAACCATGAAGCGATCTCTCAACCACAGGGTGCCTGCCATCGCGGATAAGGATATTACAGCCTTCATTCACATCCGGCCTTGTATATTTATTGGTGACTGCGACCTCGGAAAGCGAAGCAAGAACATCCAGTTCTCCCAGAGCCGAAGCTGTAACCTGGAGTTCTTTTGACCGCTGTGCTGTATGTGAATTCAATTCATTGAATATCTCAAACTCAAGCGCCATCATTTTTTCATCTGCTGAAAGGATCATCCCTTCTTTTTCCTTGAGTTCCGGCGTATAGAACCGTTCACTATTTGCTGTTGTCTGTTTCCTGATATAATCTGAAGGAACTTGCGAAAGGTTTGATTTTGTGACTTCAATATAATACCCGAAAACGGAATTATAGCCTATTTTCAGGGATTTTATACCCGTTCGCTCCCGTTCTTTCTGCTGCATTTCTGCTATCCAGTCTTTTCCATGAACAGTCATTCTCCTCAGTTCATCCAGTTTTTCGTTATATCTTTCTTTTATCATCCCGCCCTCACGCACACTTATTGGAGGATCATCCATGAGCGAACGTCCAAGAAGTGAAACCATGTCTGAAAAATCACCCAGCCTCCCGACGATATCAATCAGGAGACCTGATTTTATATCACCTTCTTTAAGGCTTTTTGAGATCTCAGGGACTGCAGAAAGTGAGATCCTGAGGGCAACAAGATCTCTCGCATTTGAGTTTCCATAAACGATACGTCCAATGAGGCGCTCGATGTCCCTGATATTGGAAAGCTGGGATCTCAGGTCATATCTTACCAGTGTTTTTTTTGCGATCTCATCCACTGCATCCAGGCGTTCTTTGATTTTTTTTTCCATGATCAATGGCAAAAGTACTATCCTGCGCAGCAATCGTCCTCCCATTGGGGTTTTTGTGCGGTCAAGAACATTTATCAATGAAGATGCCCGGGATTCTTCCCTCACGCTCTGAACTATCTCAAGATTCCTGAGTGTGATGGAATCAAGTATCATGGAATCATTATCAAAATATGCCTTAATCGATTGGATATGAGCAAGGTCCCTCATCTGTGTAGTTCTTGCATAGGAAAGAGCTGCACCGGATGATGCTATTGCGTGGGTGAGCTTTTCACATCCCATACCTTCAAGCGTCATAACTCTAAAATGGGATAACATCAGAGCTCTTGCATTTGCCGGGTCAAAAGTATCAGCATCCAGTTTATTGACAGTGGAAATGACATCTCTTAAGCGTTGCTGGAGTTTTTTGTTATCAAACAGTAAAGGAGAAAGAATGCATTCAGCAGGGCGCATCCTTGAAGCCTCACTGATAATCCTGTCATAATTCTCATTATCTTTGAACTGGGTAGTAATGAATTCACCTGTACTCACATCAAGGAAAGATATCCCGAATTCCAGGCCATCTCCTGATAGTGACATCAGATAGTTGTTCGATGTTCCTGAGATCAGGGATGGGTCAATAACAGTTCCCGGCGTAATTACCCGCGTAACACCCCTCTTTACAACGCCTTTTGCATTTTTCGGGTCTTCAAGCTGATCGCAAATTGCCACCTTGTAGCCTTTTTTGATGAGTTTTGGAAGATATGAATCGACAGCATGGTATGGTATCCCGGCAAGAGGCATATCATCGCCATTTTTATCCCTGCCCCTTCTGGTAAGCGTTATTTCCAGTTCCTTTGCAATAATTTTTGCATCATCCCCAAATGATTCATAGAAATCCCCCATCCTGAAAAATATCAATGCGTCTTTGTGTTTTTCTTTTGCTTCATAGAATTGCCGCATTGCGGGTGTCATCTTGTCCATAATGTTTTTCTCACAGGATTGATATGATATTTCTTTTTTCCTCTATGAATTTTTTGGGTGAGGATTAGTTTCAACCCGCTCACAAAACCATTTTTAACCCCTGACGACCTATTAACTCGCCATGAACTTCATCCATGCCAGCGATTTCCACTTAGGTTATGCACAATATGGCTTAGAAGAACGTTTCCGCGACTTTGCCCGCGCGTTCCAATCAGTCATCAAATATGCTATCGATCACAAAGTGGAGTTCATACTAATATCAGGCGACCTCTTCCACAAACGCAACATAAACGCGCCCACGTATGAACAGGCTTACAAAGTACTCTTTGAACTGAAAGAAAATAGCCCCTCAACCCGGGTCTATGCCATCGAAGGGAATCATGATCTTGCTTATCACCAGGACGGCAAGAGCTGGCTTGAGATACTTAATTCGCAGGGGCTGCTCAAGCTTATCAAACTCAAAGAAGCTAATGGAGTATCTTTAATGGGAGACTTCATTGAACTTGAAGATGTGCGTATTTTCGGGGTGAGATATCTTGGATCAAATACAACATCCACGATCCCAAAGATCGCAGAAGAGATCAGGAAAATAAGACAGATCAATGGTGAAAAATACACTATCCTGATGATGCATTTTGGGATGGAAGGCCAGACCAGATACGAAACAGCAGGGGAAATCCCGTTCAATTCACTTCTCCCACTGAAAGACGTTGTGAATTATCTTGCACTCGGACATTACCATATGAAATACGAAACAGATGGGTGGGTATTCAATCCAGGCAGCGTCGAAATGGTTTCCATGAATGAATATGGATTATCAAAAGGTTTCTACCATGTAAATAATAAAGGCCCGGAGTTGATATCCCCTATTACACGCCATGTTAAGCGGATAAAACTTGATATAAGCAGTATTCAGACCCCGCAAGAACTATATTCAAACATAGCCGTACGAATTGAAAGAGAAACGCCGATACTATCCGGCAGAAGTCCGCTCATTGAACTTTTGCTTTATGGCGAAATGAATTTTCCGAAGTCTGATATCAGTATTGAGCGCATCAAGGAGATGCTTAATGGACATTTTAAGCCTCTTTTTTCTGAAGTCAAAATAATAAAAACAAACTCGCAGTATGTTCTCACGGAAGGGGATGTACGCGGACAGACACGTGAGGAGATCGAACTTCGTATTTTTTCAGACAGGATAAAACTTGATGGCCGTTACAGGGAGAATTTATCACAGATCGTTAATGCAATGGTCGAAGTTAAAAAAATGGCTGCAGCAGGTATTGAAGATAGCGCTATCCAGAAGGAATTGAGATGGTGCTTTGAAAAGATCAGGACGGAGACTTTGAATGATCATTAAATCATTGGAATTAAAGAACGTCAAGTCTTACAAACACGAGACCATTGAATTCAAAGAAGGAATAAACGGGATTTGCGGGCAGAACGGGCACGGGAAGACAACAATTCTTGAAGCTATTGGGTATGCGCTTTTCGATTATATTCCTTATAATGCAGGAGAATTCCTGCGCCATGGAGAAAAGTCTGGCATGGTGTCCGTCACTGTAGAAGGAAATGATGAAATTGATTATATCATCTACAGAAAAATTGGGGGCAGTGAATATTTCATAAAGACCCCTGTAAGTGAGATCAGGGGAAAGAAGGATGTCACTGATTGGATCGCGAAAAATCTATTATACGGCATCGGCTCGCCTGAAGATCTTTCATCGATGTTTGAAAATGCAGTGGGTGTTCCGCAGGGAACTTTCACAACAGCTTTCCTCCTGAACCCGGGTCCAAGAAAGAAAGTTTTTGATACGATCCTGCGCGTTGAGGATTACCAGATAGCATATTCAAATCTCCGTGCTGTGATAAATTCCATCGAAAAGCGCATTGAATCACTTGACAGGGATTTACTGCCTCTCCATACCCGTATAGAAAAATATCAGGAATTAAAACAGGAAAAAGAGTCATTGGAAGTTGAGATAGGTGCTCTTAAAAAAGAAATTGAAGAAAATAAAGTAAAGATTACAGAGCTAAAGCTGAAAAAAGAGGATCTGAGCGGAAAAAAATCCCGGATCGATATTCTTTCAAACCAGATAGCTAATGATCAGGTCAGGCTTGCAGAACGGAATAGGCAGCTTGAAAAAGCAGGATCTGAACTTCAACTTGCCCAAAACGCCAGAAAAATCGTGGCTGAACTTCTTCCGGTTGAAGAGTCCTTCAAGAAAAAGAATCTGGTTTTGAAAGGTCTGAATGATGATAGAATAAAGAGGGACTTGCTGAAAGAAGAACTTTCAAAACTTGACTTTAAGATCAGCAGCCTTATTGAAAAGCTTGATCGTTCTTTCAAGATCACCCAAGAAAATAATGTCCTTGAAGAAAAAAAGCAAGAGCTTCTCCCTGCGATTGAGGCCGCGCAAAAGCTTGAGGAGTCCATAAAGGAACTTCAAAAAGAATTAAAAGAACCAATGGTTGCGATCTTATCGGATATAGCAAATCTCAGGGAAAAACAAAACCGTATGGAGGAGATAAGGACTGAGATCGAGAAACATAATATCAAAAAGGCTGGCCTTTTACCGTTGAAAGAAAAGCAACTGGAACTCGGATCAAGGATAAAAGACTTGAAAGAGGAACTTGAGACTCCTCTTCGAGCCCTATCATCTGAGGTTGCTTCGCTCAAAGACAAACAGTTGCGTGCTGAAAACCTCAAAAAAGAAATTGCTGCTTTGATATCAAAAAAAAATCAGTTGATCCCGGAAATGCAGAAACATAAAGACCTTGATGAAGAGATCGGAATCCTTTCTCTGTTCTTTGATTCTCTTACAAAAATCGATTTTGATCTGCGAAGAGCAGCTGAAAAAGATGCAGTGGCAAATGCGTTATCAACAGAGATCGATGAGCTTGAAAAAAGATCAAAAACCCTTGAACCTCTGATCGAACAGCAGGTCTCGCTTGAGGCAAAGCATCTTGAACTCAGCCATCAACAAGCTGCTTGCTTTTCACTTCTTAAACAGATAAAAAATAATATGAAACTCGCCGGAACCCAGGGTATTTGTCCGTTATTAAATGGAATAAAATGCAGGTCTGTAAGTGATTTTTCCCGGTACTTCAATGATGAGATCGATTTGAAGAAAAAAGAAATAAAAAAGATAGAAGAGCAATCCAGGGTCGTCTTAAATGATTTGAATCAGCTCAATTCACCGAAAAAACAGGCCGAAGACATTTTGGTGCTCATCTCTTCCAAAAAGAAAGAGCTGAATATATATAAAAATGCTCATAATGAATTTATTGAATGTAGAAAATCCCTGAAATCCCTTGGATCATCTTATTCGACCCTCGGCTTAGGAGAACTTTCAGGCAGCGAAGAAGAATCAAAAACAGTTTATCAGAGGCTTCAGGCTCGAAAGAAAGAATTTGAAAGAACAAAGAGATCCGCATCTGAATCTGAAAGTATTGATGCTTTAGTAGGATCAAAGAATAAAGACCTTGAAAATTTCTATGACCTTAAGTATGCGTTTTCTGAATGCAACAGGAAAGTATTGGAGTTAGACTCCAGGTTCAATTTGAATATTGAGATCGAAAATATAGATGACCACCTTGAAAATACTATCAAGAAAATAAAATGCCTTGAAAGAACATTTAAAGACCTTAATGATCCTGAGAGTCAGATAAATACGATCGAATCGCTGATAAACTCAAAAAATTCAGACCTTGAATCCCTGAAAGTAGTACCGGAGAGGATTTCAGAATGTATGGAAAAACTTCAGGCGATCAATGAAAGGTTCAGGCTAAAAGAGAGACTTGCAGGAAATCCGGAGGAAATCCGGATCGCAGACGAACTTATCGAGAAACAAAATAAAGAACTTAAAGCACTGAATTCCCCTGATAAAGAATATGAGAAATTGAAAGTGATCATCGAAAAGAATCTAAAAGAACTCAAAACCCTTGAACATAGCCCTTCATTGCTGGATTCATCCAGAAGCGAACGCGAAAAATTGAGCTCACGATATTTAGTTTTTGATGGCATTGATGAAAAGATATCTTCAGCTAATAAACAGATCGAGAAACTCGAACCAGAACATAACAAATATCTACAGCAAATGCCTCTTTCTTTGAAATTGAACGAATATGCACAGGAATGCCTGAAGATTGAAGAGAGTATTGGAGCCATGAACGCTTCCCTTTCAGAAAATATCCAGAAGCGCGATGAAATTCTTTTGCAATTTAGCGAGCAGAAAATGAACGAGATCATATCCCGGATTGAGGAACTTGGAAAAACAACAAGTGGTATGGCAGAAGCTGTGCGGGGAAAAAGAAAAAACCTGGAAAGATTATCAAGAGATATCACACTCATGGACTCTGATATCCAGAAAATAAAGGAGATACAGAGAAATCTTGAAAATGAGAAAGAATTCTTATCGTTCTCTAATTTCATCCGCGAAACAATTAAAAATTCATCTGAATTTATTGTTAACGAATTCATAGGAGAGATAAGCCATGAAGCAAGCAATATTTTCAGCGAGATAATGGATGATCATTCTTCCGGCCTGAAATGGGCGAATGATTATGATATTGAAATAGATTCTAACGGTGAAACAAAATCCTTCCGGCAATTGAGTGGAGGCGAACGGATGAGTGCTGCGCTTTCAGTTCGGCTTGCGCTATTGAAAGCCCTCTCTAATTGCGATTTCGTGTTCCTTGATGAGCCAACCCAGAATATGGATGAGATACGAAGGGAAAAATTATCCGAAGAGATAACTAAGATCCACGGTTTTAAACAGGTTTTTGTCATATCCCATGATGACACTTTCAATGAAAAATATGAGTATGTTATAAAGATAGAAAAAATCGATGGAGAAAGCAGGGCAGGACCATGCTTGACGTAAACAATATCTCTCTTCAATTCGATGAAAAGCTGTCTGCAATAAGATTTTATGACGTTGAGCGCTCGGAATCGACAAGGGAATACAGAGCTGAACTTGAAAAATTGAAAATGATCATTCCCGAATTGAATAAGAACCTTCCTTTCTACAGCGGTGCAAAAATACTTGAACCCGGAAAGCTCGTACACCAATTTCCATATAATTGGCAAAACCGTAATGAAGCGATGGAATGGGTTGATTCAGTTCTTTCAGGCGTGGCTGTCGGAGCAGTCGATGGCAGCCAGATATATTCGAAAAAGAACTATGAGATACCCATTGCGGTCATCCAGACATCCGCCATATATAATAAACATACATCAGACCGCGATTATTCGCAGGAAACCGGTGCCATGATCATCACACCTGACGAGTTTGATAATGCAAGTGTATATTCATTCGGAAGTGAATATGTCGATGCACGGCGTTTTTCAATGGAATGCGATCAAATAATCCATCTCTTAAAAAAGCATAAGAAACAGTTCATCCTGCTGGATGGTGCTCTTATCCTGTCACATATAAACATTCTGAACAGGAACATCAAGGAAATATATATAGAAGGAATTGGTCGATTGCTTGAAGCCTCTGAGAATACACGAAATCCTGTTATCGGTTTTATAGATACAACAATGCCAGGAGATATCACATTGATGATGCATCATATGTTCGGATTAAGAAAAAGCAAACTCTCTGATACGCATTTATTTTCTCATCTGCTCTGGGGCGAGAGGACAGCAGCTTTTCTCTGTGACAGGGATGACAGGCGCGGCGATGATGCAAGATCCGTGCTTGACAATTATGGCAGATTCAGGAATGAGATCGGTTTTTTTTATATGAGGACAGGAAGAGGCCTTCCTTCCAGGGTTGAATTTCCCGCATGGGTATATCAAGAAGGTCTTATTGATAAAATAGCAGATATTATCCGTGCTGAATGTGTAATCAGAGGCAATTATCCAGATATCCTCATGCGGGCGCACGATGCCGCAGTGATACGAATGGGTGAACATGCCATTTTTTACACAATGCTTGAGAACTTCTGCAATGTCAATGGAATTCAGATACATAGAAGTGCAAAGGATTTTCATAAGACGTTTGAACAGGTGATAAGATGGTAATTGGCGATATAATCAGGGTCGAAGATGCGAACACATATGTGGCAAAAATACCGCCTGATGCAAAAAAAGAATGCATAGGAAGGTTCGTAAAGATAAAAAAAGATGAAGGGATAATAGTTGGTGTAATAAAGAATATAACGAATACGATACGTGAAGACCTGATCCCTTATATAGAGCCTCAAATGCAGCCGAAATATACTCCTTTTAATGAGGATTTCAGGAACAGTTACTACTCAATTCACGGATTGGGAAAAATGCATAATGGAATTGTAAAATATGATATTGACTCTCCCCCGGATGTAAGGAATGTTGTTGAGGTACTTGATCACGATGAAATAAGGGCTTTCCATACCCTTAATGGAAAGCCAAGTATAGCTTATTTTCATATGAATGAAGGATCGATTCCAAAGAACGTGCTTCTTGGAATGATCGATCAGGTTGAAACGGATTACAAGGAATGCAAAGCGATGCTGGATCTGATCCGGAAATATATACAGAGGCAGAAATGATCGGAACTGTGAGCTTTTCGGATGATGAAGGATTCACTTTTATCTCGAGAGAGCGGTTACCCGCAGGGATGTTCGCATGTTATCAGGAAGCAGGGAGGAATATCCTGTGCAGGGTAAAACAGAGTGAACCACTGAACCGGTATCCACAGGAGTTCCTGATGGACCCAGGACTTTCTGCTGCAGAAGTCTCGGAGTTCTATGGTCTTGATCCACGGGATTTTAAATATTATTCATATTCAGCGTCGGTGGTTGGTTATTTTGACAATGCCATGGGTGAATTCATAAGTCCCAGAATGAATCCGGAATGCGGTATGAAAATATACCGCGCAGGCGATGAAGTGCTAAAATGTATCAGCAAAGTTAAACCTGGTGATATCGGGTCAGCACTTATCGGAACAGTGCTTGGTGAGACTGCAGGGATCGCGTTATCAGTACGTGACATAGTTAGCCAGCACATATCTGTCATAGCATCCACCGGCGCGGGAAAATCATATACTGTCGGAGTTCTTGTTGAGGAATTGCTAAAACCCTATAACATGGCTCCTGTTCTTATTTTTGACCCTCATGCTGAGTATTCAGCACTATCTGATTTATCAAATAATCCCGAATTCATTACCTCATCTTATCGTCCAAAGGTCAGAACGATAAAGCCAAAGGATATTAAAATCCGGATCAGTGATCTTCTGTTGAGTGATTTTATCAGCATAATGGATGATGGCACTATGTCTGATAAAATGAAAATGCTCTTTCGATCAGCCTATCACAATCTAAAGAAAAACAATAGAAAACAGTTCACGCGTAATGAACTTAAAACAGAGATCATGGCCCTTGAGGACGATACAAACAAACCAACAATAGAAGGTATCATATGGAGGTTCGGGAAACTCAACGCACAGATATTTGATGATTTCGTTACCTTCCCGGTTTCTGATTATTTTAAGGTGGGACAGCTCACGATAATGGATGTATCGGGAATTGATGAGACTGTCCAGCAGTTGATAGCTTCTGTGATGCTGCGGCGCCTGTTCGATGCGCGGGAAGGAACGGAAAATAACAGATACAACGAATCCAATGTAGATAAGTTTCTTCCGTATCCTGTTTTTGTTGTGATAGAAGAAGCGCACAGGTTCGCACCGCACAGCAAAGAGTCAAAATCAAAGAGCATCATCAAGACTATCCTATCTGAAGGAAGGAAGTTCGGTGTGGGAGTATGTCTTATCTCCCAGCGGCCAAGCAAGCTTGATGCGGATTCTCTTTCTCAGTGCATGACACAGATAACGATGCGAATAATTAATCCAGCTGACCAGCAGCAGATCTCCCAGAGCATAGAATCTGCGAGCAGGGAAATGATCTCGGAGCTTCCGGCGCTGGCTAAAGGACAGGCGATAATATCGGGTGTGGCTATAAATACGCCGACTCTTGTAAGGATAAGAAAGAAGCTCACTGGCGATCTAAAAGGAAGAAGTAAGGATGCACCGGAGCTCTGGGCTGCGGAAAGGAAATACGAGGAAAAGCATATTGCGCTGCAGGTGAGGGCGGATGAGGAGATGGATGTTGGGGTGTAAGTACGTCTTGAAGCAGGAAATAGATATTTGGATGTGAGAAGAAAAAAACGCGGCTCTGCTTTTCGCAAAGCCTTTTATGCTGTTTATTTATTCATCCAGGATAGCTTCTGCGGTTTCACGATATGCATTCATCACGTAAGGAATGCCTGAGATCTTTGAAGCTTCTTCTGTCAGGGACATTACATCCTGGCGCCCGATAGTAGATATTCTGAACCTGCGTGATCCGGCCATCAACTGCTGCAAGCCTGTCCTGAACTTCTGGGCATAGGTGTAAATACCAATTGCTCCAAGTGGCATATTCTTGATATCGCTGCCGAAGCGCTCTGCGAGTTCCTCATAACAGACAAAGATCTCCTCAGGCCTGCTGCCGAATTCCGAAACCGTCTTTGGAAGATCGCCATCTTTTATCCAGTTGCCAATATTTTTACCGACAAAACCTGGTATCATCAATGCCCGGCCCATGCATACCGCCTTGAAATAAGGTGAACCCATTGCAAGAGCCTTATAAACACCGTCCTCGCTTGAGAAGCCTCCAGCCATTGCAAGATCTGGCACTCTCATTCCCTTGTTGCTCAATTTCTCGGCGAATTCATAAATAAGTGACTGGAGATAGAATGTCGGGATACCCCATTCTTCCATCATGGGCCATGGGCTCATGCCTGTTCCGCCAGGTGCACCGTCGATAGTGAGCAGGTCTATCTTCGCCTCTGAGCAGTATTTCACTGCCATTGCGGCTTCAACCATGGAATAAGCGCCCGTCTTCAGAGTTACTCTCTTGAATCCAAGATCTCGTAATCTGTCAACTTCTTCCATGAATCCATCTTTAGTGACAAAGCCAAGTCTTGAGTGTCTCTCGAACTCCTTTATTGCGCCATCCTTATATGCAGCTTTGATAGCCTCATCTGTCGGGTCAGGCGTTACGATATAACCTCTCTTCTTCAATTCAATAGCTCGCTCGATGCTGTTGACTTTGATCTCGCCGCCGATACATTTAGCACCCTGCCCCCATTTGAGTTCAATAGTATCAAGGTCATGTTTTGACGAGACATATTCAGCAACTCCAAGCCTTGTATCCTCAACGTTCATCTGTACAAGGATCTCACCATGATTTTCCTGGTATTTCTTGTAGGTCTTGATCCTTCTATCCATCTCTGGTGACTCCTTTATCTTCTTATTGCCATCAAGCACGAGTCCGGGATCGATCCCACATACGTTCTCACCGCAAACAAGAGTAATCCCTGAGATGGCTGCCCCTGCTGCAAAGTGTTCCCAGTTCTTTCTTGCGATCTCTGTCGAGCCAAGAGCGCCTGTGAAGATCGGGAGTTTCATCCTGACTTTCCTGTCCCAGCCATACTCTGTCTCTGTGTCCACTCTGGGGAATATTGCCGTATCGGGATTAGGGTCTTCACCATCGGGAAGTCCCCATGCACCTACTGCGTAGCCCTGAATGTTCAGATGGGAGTAATCCACCGGGTAATTCTTGTCCGCGCCTGCGGTTATATTCCCGAAAGGTCCGGGATATATCACTTCGCGTCCTCTGAATGAGGATTTGAATATTTCACAATTCCCGCGGCATCCATCTAAACACCTGGTGCATATTCCTGACATAGGAGATACGCTCTTTGAGCGATTAAATGTCTGCGTCGCTTCATTCGCATTTGGTTGTCTTAGATTCATTTTTGTTCACCTTCGTTACATTATTGAAGTTCTTTGCATGACCACCTCTAAACGATAGAATAAACTCTCTTTGCTCTCAAGTTGGGTCATGGCAGAAAACGGAAGGTAGTTTCCCGTATAAAAATATTGTGATTCA
>JAGFND010000240.1 GCA_021409285.1 Candidatus Methanoperedens sp.
AATATGCCGCCAATACCAGGTATTGACATTATTTTTGAATCAATCAGCTTCATCATCTGATCTATTTTGTCATCAACAGACTGAATCTGCCTATCATATAATTCAAGTTGAGTGATCAGGGTTTTAATTTCAATACTGACGATTGGTTCAATTTCAGGTATAGTCAAAATATTCCCAGCATTAGCATAAATTTCTTCAGCTTTAGTGCGAGATATCTTCGATCTACTTGCCTTACGGACAAGTTCATAAAATTGCTCGAAAGATTTTCCGATCATTTTAGAAGGTACAGTGTATTTTTTCAATACTGTTATTGATGTAGTTCCAAAAACCTTAGGCATTAAACTCACATAATTTGGCCAGATCATATCGATATTTCGGATCATTTGTATTTTGCACACAGTTTGTTTTTCAATAAGACGGTGCCGAATCCGGACTAATTCTCTCAATTGATATAAGTTCAAATCCTTGATCTCATTAACTTGAGGTGGTTCTGAATTACGCATCATATCAGCAATAATAGATGCATCTATCGGGTCCGTTTTGGTCTTGCGGATTCTCATTTTCCGAAACCCGTTGGTTTGGATGGGATTATATAGCTTGACCTTATATCCATCTCTTCTCAGGGCTGAATATAAAGGTAAAGAGTAGATACCAGTTGCTTCCATTCCAAAAACTACATCACTATTTCCCTGTGTTTTAGATTTTATATTTTTAATTGTCTCATATAACTTGCCCAAATCTGCTTTTGTGTTTGTTATCTTGAACCGCTGGATCAAATCGTTCCCTGATTGGTCTTTTATGCAGATATCGGATTTGCCTTTTGAAACATCTATTCCGACATATAATATTGTTGTTGTATTCATTTTATCGACCTATTTTATTTTGGTTTAAGTTAGGTCAAGAGAGTCAGGTCCCTCCTTGCATCCTCCAGTACACAAGTTCGCCAGTTATGCGTGGAACATTTATATATGTCCAAAACGTACTTATTCGTGTATTCAAAGGATGAGAGGGCAACAGGTTAATCCACGGGAACGGATCCCAAACAGAATTTTCGTTACCCTCTCGACCTACTTTTATGTAGGTGCAAGAATGCTTAATTATTCTCGCAAGGATGTAGTATATACGAACAGGATCGACAGGATACAATTTATTAGTTAATCCTGTAAATCCTGTCGATCCCGTCCAAAATTTTTGCTATACCGATTTCGAGAACAATAGACAATATTATTATAAACGATATGCACACCTGCAATTCATACTAAATCATGAATCGAAAAATAATGTAAAATCAACAAATGTAAAGTGCGAAATATGGGCTGTAAGAAGATGATGAGATTAATTAAGATTAATAATCCAATCTGCAAAAAACAAAAGCTGACTTAAATTAAACCTGTATTGCTATCCTTTGCTTCCATAATTTCTCACATGCTCCCAGGCCTTGTGATATTTTTCAAATGTCTTATCTTTGGAATATATGGACATGTTCGTCCTCTTGAAAAGCATTCTATCCTTCCCGACAGGACATACTTTAATGCAAATCCCGCACGGAGACCGATATTCATCCCTGAGTTTGGCGCTTCTGGTAGCGCAGAGCTTCTTATCCATTGGCGCAGGGAACTCCCCGTCCTTTGGTATCGCACCCACGGGGCAATTTTTCACACACTTGAGACAGTGGATGCAGATATCTTTGCTTTTGATGGGGTCACCCTCGATCTGTGCCGAAGTGAAAATAGATGTGAACCTTACCCTTGGTCCAAATTCCGGTGTGAGCAGGACATTATTGTGACCGAATGAACCAAGCCCTGCAAGATATGCGGCATGCTTATGGGAAAAGAACGC
>JAGFND010000241.1 GCA_021409285.1 Candidatus Methanoperedens sp.
AAGGATGTAGAGCGGGATACTTACGAAGCAGATATTGACAAACTGGAAGAGCGCGTTCTTCAATTGATAAATCAGGCGCCACAGGAAAAGGATGTCATTCTCGAAGGCCATTTATCATATTTCTTGCCGGTTGATGCTGTTATTGTATTGAGGGTGAATCCGGTCGCTTTACGAAAGCGGCTTGGTGCAAGAAATAAATACTCAGGCGCCAAAGTAAAGGAAAATGCGAATGCTGAGGCGCTTGATGTGATCCTGGTGGAATCCTGCGAGTACTGCGAAAGTGTTTTTGAGATAGATACAACTGAAAAGAATGCTCTTGCGGTTGTTAAATCATGTGTTTCAATAATTGAATCATTAAAAAGTGGGGAAAGTCCTGCTGAGTTCCTTCCCGGAAATATTAGCTGGCTCGATCTTGTGGAATTAGATTGAGGATGTTGAAACCATTATTCCGATAACAGAAAAAATAGCACAATTGTTATACGTCTCACATCTCTATCAAGACAAGCTCAAACTTGATCCCCATGCAGGATTGGCAGAATTCCAGAAATTCTTTTGCATTGATGGACATTTCATCATAGAGAGATTTCGAGATATAGAAAACAATATGGACTTTTTCGGGATTCACTGAAATTCTCTTTTTTATCTCACCATGAACCTCCTCGAAAATGGCCACAAAGGTCTTGAAGTTTATCCTTTTCAGTATACGGATGCGCCCCACCCCTGTTTCATCTACCCAGATCCTGTAGGCGGCAGATTTTCTAACAAAAACCTCCATATCATTCATAATATACTCTATTACCTCTTACTGGCCTGGATATCCCATATCGTCGATATTTTCTGCATCATTTTCGATCTCATGCTGGCGACTGAGAATGTTTCCAAGTTCTGTTTGTGCATGATGCCTGCCTGTACGCTGCCAGCTTACTGCTATTGTTAAAAGCGAGCGCCTTAATCTTTCAAGACCGATCCAGATACGATAGAATTACGGTCTTCTTTCCTTTGGATAATTTTCATATGGCGATTCTCCTCTTATTTCCTCTGTACCCACGTCTATATCCTATACTTCACCATTCCATTTATTATGGATGGCAAAAACGATCCCTTCTTTGATTGAACATATTTTTCCTTCTCTTTCCATATAAAAAGATGATATATATATCCCTGAATATACAGGCAGGTTTTGTCACCATCCAAACAGAACCGGAATTATTGCGAAGGAAATGAGCAATGTAATAACTCTCAAAGCTTCAATGATCCGGCGGGAAGTAAGCGGTTTTGCGCAGTTCGCAAGACCGTCCGGCCTCATATTTTAATGTCGCCGTCCGCCCGCAGGCGGATGCTGGCTTGTCCCGCACCTGTGGCGGCGTGCTTAAGGCGACATGACCATAGAAGAGTGAGCTAAGGCCGATAATCTTCTATAGTCAGCCACTTCAACCAATCATCATTTGTGGCATAATCTGATAAACTTGTACCCCGGTAATAATGTCCCACAGTCCTTTGGTAGCATCAAATATATATACTATCAAGAAAGTTTTTAAAATATGAGATGATTCACATGGTGGAAGAAACAAAGCTAGAGGAGGAAAAATTGGTATGGAAAGAAGAAGAGTTAAAGCTACAAATACGTTCACTTGAAAATCAAATTTTTATTACACAGAAACAAG
>JAGFND010000242.1 GCA_021409285.1 Candidatus Methanoperedens sp.
AAAGAAGTCGGGCTATTATTGAATTTTGGTAAAACCCCAGAATTCAAAAGAGTGATCTTTACGAATGACAGGAAGGAAAGATTTGAATCAGAAACCCCAAATCCGTGCGTATCTGTCGAATCCGTGTCATCCGTGTTCCCTTAGGTTTGATGAATACTATCATCAAACCAAACAACCACGCTCAAAATCCAGTCCCTTCTATATCCTGCTATTGCATCAGCGCTTGCATTTATGAAATCATCCCTCAACGAATTTAATTAAATTAATACAGAAGTCACGATTTGTTTTACACTATAAAAAAATTAATAATTATCAAGATTCATTATTTGAATTGATACTGCTCTTCAATCCATTTTATGGATAGAAGCGAGTGAAAAAACCATTTATTATTGCTAATTTATATAATCCAAGCGAATCATGACGCTATGGGCATAAATATTGACTCAAATATCAACTCTTATATATTCCTGAATTCAAAGGGCTACGAGGGAGAAAAGAAATAACAATGAAGCTATCTAAATACCGATTTACCATAAAACCGCAAAGAGAACTTATTCTTCCCCCATACAAAGGTTCAACCTTCCAGGGCGGCTTTGGTCATGCCTTCAGGCATGCAGTATGTGTTGAGAGGAAAAAAGAGTGTGCAGGATGCTCACTTTCGTGGAAAATGCGCTTATTCCTATGTTTTTGAGACATCAGTTCCCCATGAAGAGGGGAAACAGCAGGACAGGGATGTTCCGCATCCTTTTATTATCGAGCCGCCAATCGATGAAAGGCGCCATTACGGTATAGATGATAGATTGGATTTTGATCTGGTTCTCATTGGCCGCGCTGTAGACTATATGCCTTTTTTTATTTTCGCATTTGAAGAGATTCACTTGAGAACGTAATGGGCATGAATAATGGCGAAGAGACGCTTATCTACGATGGGAAATCGCATTTTAATGATGAGTTTCATACGATAGATTCCTTTGATATAATTAAAGAAGGAGAATTGTCCGATTCTCATCGTGTCAAACTTCGTTTTCTCACGCCTGCCATAATAAAATACAATGGGAAACTTATAACTGATGCGATTACTCAAATAGGCAGGATATGAAGTTGAAGATGGGGGGATTTTTAGGGGAAATAACCTTTGAAGGTGATCTGAATGAGTTCATGCCGTTCCTGAAACTCGGTGAATATCTCCATATTGGAAAAGGAACGGTTTTTGGATTGGGGAAGTATGAAATTATAGGAGAATAAGAGTGAATATAAGTGTCGATTAAGGGATGGAAAGATCCTGCCCGGCCTGGTAGAGGATTATGAACTGCTTTAATAAGCTGGGGGATCAAGGCAAAAAAATGCTTTTCCAAAAATCCGCATGCTCTGATATGGGGTGAAAATGAGTAGACCCGCTTTTAGGGGCAGCAACGATATTGCAGCATATCAGGTTTCAGGATCGTAGCATGGCAATCTCAGATGAATCAGGTAGTCTGCTTAATGTGATAAAAGCCTCGTTTTAAATCATAATTTTTTATTTACCTTACCGTCAAATGGCGGCCACCTTAACTCCCATAAAAACCCTGATGGGTATCTGGAAAATCGCCATGGAAATAATAGAAAACGAGATAGAAAACCTGAAAAGTGCCTGGAAAAAAACATCTGAACAACAGCT
>JAGFND010000243.1 GCA_021409285.1 Candidatus Methanoperedens sp.
AATGTCCTTTTCATAGATTGTTACGCGAATGAAGAGTTCACCCTCAACTCCGAGGTGGTGTCCCGGCAGAAGCTGAAGGCAGTCGGATATGACCTGAACACTGGAACTGAGCTCCAGTTGAAGGATTTGTTCAAAAAGGGAAGCGACTATGAAAAGTTGATCAATAATTACATTCTGATGCACATAATTGAGAACAACTACGATGATCCGGATTCGGCATACATGAGCAAACCTTTCCAGGGCATCCGCGAAGGACAGAGTTTCTCATTCAGCGTGGAGGAAGGCCTGAAAATAATATTGGATGAAAAGAACAACGAGTTTGAAGATTTGGGATATCCTAACACCGTAAATATCCCGCTTAGTTTGATCGGAGATGAACTGTCTGTATTTGACAGGTATTATGACGGAAAAACAAACCTCTTCGATAATACTGGAATTAAGAAGCTTCTGCCAAATCTTTCAGAATTCAAGGTCAGCAAGCTGTTGCAGGAATCCGGGGAGAACTACAATATTTATATAGAAGAGGGCGAGTTCATTAACATTGCCGATGAAGCGGTTAAAACAATGCTGGATAATCTTACTGTGTGCAGACTTGACGTAGAGGGATTCAAAAAAAGGGCAGCGGCTCAAGCGGCTTCCAATCCGGGGGAACGCTACGGAAGTATAAGTCATGATGTAAGCACGATGATGAATTCAGGAGGCTACATGAGCATCGTTGTGTGGGATGCGGTTTATGAAAACGATGGGGTAAAGGAAACCGCAAAATATATAAACTATGACTTTAACAAGAAAAGCATGATGAAGCTCAAGGATGTTTTTTTTGAAAATTTCGATTATAAGACTGCAATTGCAGTAATCATCAACAATCAGTATAAAGAATACAATCCAGACCACTTGGCGGATATTTCAAAAGATGCGATTTCGGATAACGATTTCTTTTTTGATGAGAGCGGTATGGAAATCAACTTGAATCCACAGAGTGACAAATCAAACAGATCGTTCTGGATTCCCTATGAAAAAATTGGATGGGAGAATTTGGCCCTATATGGAGGCAGTACCGGAAAAGCAGAGATTGGTGAATATATTATTAAAGGGAGCGATACCAGGTATTTGACGGATTCTGATCTTTCAGCTTTATCAAAGGAGCAGATTGCAATAGCAAGAAACGAAATATTTGCAAGGCATGGTTATGTTTTCAAAACTCAGAATTATATTGATTACTTTACTTCGAAAAGCTGGTACAAACCTGATCCGAAATATTCCGGCAATCTGAGCGCTATTGAAGAATATAATGTGAATTTGATAAAAAAATATGAAAGCGAGCATTAAAAAGCCCTGCAACTGTTTAAAATGTACCCTTTGTCAAGGACAATGGAAAAAAGACTAATTAACTAGCAATCAGTTGAAGATGATTCCTGTATTTCACAGGGGTCATCTTTTTAAGGTTCCATTGACATCTATGGTTATTGTAGTAGTCCATGTAGTCATCTATTTCTGCTGACAATTCCTCATAACTTTTGCATTCCTTAATATAAGCTTCATCCTTGAAGTGTCCGAAGAAAGACTCCATGGGAGCATTGTCC
>JAGFND010000244.1 GCA_021409285.1 Candidatus Methanoperedens sp.
ATTGATTTTTCGATATAGATATTCTAAGCATCTTGATTTTGATTATATTCTTGTGTTGACTGGCTTGATTGAAAAAAAGGTATCTGAATAGTTACAAATATTGTTTCAATATGTCGAAACTATGTGCTTTTACTATATGTTTTTCATAGTTCTTACAACTACTTATAGATTATTTAATCATAAATGTAATAAGTAGATAGCCAAATTATTTGTCCTATTGAATCCTTAATTATCCTATAGAAGTGGGGATTATGATAAAAGAGATTGGACCATCTATTCCAGGCAGGTTAGGGATAACCGGGGAAGAAAAAGAATTACTATACAAATTCTTGCGAGATGAGATAGGAAGAGAAGGGATAAGAGCATTGGCAATTATTTGGTTTGATGAGGGAAAGACAGAGGCACAGATTGCGGATCTTCTGTTTATATCAGCCAGGAATGTAAGACGCTGGATAAGAAGGTACAGAGAAAATGGAATTTTAGGCTTACATGACGGGGAAAGAACTGGAAGACCAAGAAAAGCTGATGAAAATATAGAGAAAGCAATGGAAGATTTAATGAAAAAGAAGCCAGAAGAAGTTGGTTATAAATCCGGATTTTGGATAACCAGACTTCTCTGTGTTCATTTGTTCACTATGTTCGGTATACTATTCTCAGATAGCACTGTTAGAAGAGTATTGCATCGCCTCGATTATGTTTTTAGAAGACCCAAACTTTGGTCAGGGCCAAGCGGAGAAAACCCACCTGAAATTAAGAAAGTACTCGAAGAGGTAAAAAAAACAAAGCAAAGCTCTTCTATCAGGACGAAACAAGCTTCCATCTTCTGCCTGTGCTAAGGAAAATGTGGATGAAGGTAGGGCAGCAAACCAGGATATTGACACCTAACAATTGGAACAGATATTTTTCTGTTTTTGGAGTATTGAATCCGCTAAATGGTGAAACTATTTTTGAGATATTTGATCGTAAAAATGGCAACAACTTCATTAAATTCTTAGAACTCCTTCTCAAAACTTATCCAATAGACATCTATCTTGTGGTAGATAGAGCAACCTACCATCGAAGCGAAGTAGTGAAAGAATGGCTTGCAAAAAATATACAAATTCATTTGATTTATCTCCCTCCAAAAAGCCCACGACTGAATCCTATTGAAGACATATGGAGATGGTTAAAAGGATCTGTCGCTGCAAACAGGACTTATACCGATTTAGAACCTTTAAAACAAGGATGCAGAGAGAACCTATCTTCACTTACTTTGCATGATGCACTTAAAATCGCGGGATTAACATCACAAAAAAGAGGTCAAATCTTTTGGTAGTTTACTTAATAGACGGTGAAGATAAATCTACGAGAACTAAAGTACTGGAGCTTCTTGAAAGTGGGATAGATATTGATGGAGTTCAATACGCTTTGGATACATTTGCGGACGGACTGATTTTGTTTTTCAATTCACCGCCGTATTTTCAAGCTTTTGAGGTTGAACGTCTATAAAGGGATGTAATTCATTATGGAAAACAAACAACCCAAGAACGCAGGAAAC
>JAGFND010000245.1 GCA_021409285.1 Candidatus Methanoperedens sp.
GACTCAATAAGATCGGTCGAAATCGAAAATGTGGAAAGGCTCAGAAAATGCAAAACATCCAAAAATGGCTATAAGACGTATCAATGCCCAAAATGCGGCAAGAAAAAATATGTCCCCTTCACCTGTAAATGCCGCTTATGCACTTCATGTGGAACAAAGGCAGCAAACAAATGGGCAGATGAAATTCATCATAAACTTCTAAGAGTCCCTCACAGGCATGTCATTTTCACCGTTCCGGATAAGCTGAGAGAATTGTTAAAGAATCCAAAGTATCAAAAAATCCTTTTTATGGCTTCCAAAATCACGATGGAAGAGATGGTTGCCTCCTCAAATAAGAGAAGCAAGAAGAAAACAAAGCTAAAGATTGGAATGATCCAGGTATTGCAAACATATGGTGCTGACATGAAAAACAATCCACATGTCCATTGTATTGTTACGGAAGGTGGTTTCGACAGGAAATGGAATTGGATCCATACATATTATATGCCATATAAATTTTGGAGAAAAAAATGGCAGTATAAACTATTAACAATGCTAAAGAAAGAATTACCAAAATGCAGAGAGACCAATGTTTTTATAGACATGCTTTTCAAGAATTATCCAGAAGGATTTGTGATAAATGGAGAAAGGCGATTTGAAAAAGGAGAAGGCTGGAATATGGCAAGATACATTGGCAGATATGTCAAGCATCCACCCATTGCTGAATCAAGGATCATTAGCTTCGATGGAAAGCAAGTAACATTCTGGTTTAAGGATTCAGAAACAAAGCAGAAAAAAACGATAACAATGGATAAATTTGAGTTCATCCGGTTACTTCTTAGCCATATTACTGATAAGAATTTCAAAATTGTCAGGTATGTCGGGATATATTCAAGAAGGGGATACAGGCACAGGCAAACTGAATTCCATGAAGGGGAGATGGTACTTATTAAGAAAAGCTGGAGGGAAGAAATTAAGAAAACTTTTAACTACGACCCCCTCTTATGTCCGAATTGCAACATTGAGATGGAACTGATAGATATCTGCTTTGAAGGAAGTGATAGTTATCCTACTGAAGAGCCACCACCTGTTGAACCGCCACCTATTCATCAATATAGCCAACAAGAAAGAATGCAGGTGATCATAGCACTGATTAAAGATAATAAGAATGGAAGAGGCGTTAGTATTAAAAAAGTGATCTCGGAAGCTGCTGGAAGGGGAATCGATAAAGAATATGTGCTTGAATATATTGAGCACCTTAAATTCCAGGGAGAAGCATACGAACCAAGAAATGGAGAAATAAGATATGCATTTTAATAACTGTTAGGCTCTAAATTGCCCCGATAGGGGCTTTCTTGAAGATATCACCACATGTCAAATAAATTAATTCAATCTATCAATACCTTCGCCACCAAAGTATAAAGAATAATCCTTATTTTAATTCAACACATTAATAAATTTTTCACCAATACTATCTTTTGCCTGTTCTGAAATAATTTTATTCCATCGTATTTATACAAGAATTAATACTAATAGGA
>JAGFND010000246.1 GCA_021409285.1 Candidatus Methanoperedens sp.
GAAGGTGAAGAATGCATCCTTGCTAAATTTGGACATCCGAGAGGTCATAGTAAAGATAAACTCCAGATAGTAATTGGATTTGTGGTTGATCAAAAAGGAATTCTTGTTACCCATCAAGTCTGGCCAGGAAACAGAACAGATGCGAAAAGTCTGAAACCAATGGACAGATGCATAAACAAGGTGTTTGGTATCGATGCCCCAAGAGTTGTTGACAGAGGCATAGCTACCTGGGAGAATCTGAACTACATGGATCGAAAAAAAGAACGATATCTGGTAGCTTTGAGAGCCGGGATAAAAAGCACAAAACTTCTTAAAGAAATTAAAAATCCAAGGGATGAATGGGTCGATGTTGGGGATAATCAAGTTGGAACTTCTGTAATTCAAGGCAGAAGAAAATATGTTGTTGTTTGGAATTCATCTGTTGCTAGCACAAATAAGAAAGAACGTGATGGGAAAGTAAAAAAAGCCGAAGATGGACTTAAAAAACTTTTAGAATCTGTAGAAAAGGGTGAAATCAATTCAAGGTCCGAAAGAGATGAAAAGATCGGACATATCAAACGGAAATATAAGGTTACGAGATATCTTCAAACCGTTGGACAAAAAAAAGGTTTTTGCTTCACGGTTAAAAGGAAGAAAATATTCAAAGACGCAGAAAAATATGATGGATATCAAGTGTTTGTAACTACCGAATTTGACCTCACTGAAAAACAAGTTGTTGAGTCTTACAGAACCAGAGATCAGATAGAGAAAGCCATTCAAACACTCAAGCACATCCTTGGGTTACATCCACAAAACGTCCGAACTAAAGAGCATATCCTTGGGAATATTTTTATTTGTGCTGCAGCTTTCCAGCTTCGTTCTATTTTAAGGATGAAATTAAAAGATAATAATACTGATATTAGCATTGAAGAAGCCATGAGATCTCTTGAGAGATTAAGAGCCGTCCAAATAATTGTAAAATCAGAAAAAGAAATTCAGGTTCAAAGGAAATTAACTCAAATGGATTCTGAAATCAGGACACTGATAGAGGTTTTCAATATGGGGAATAATAATAAACTTCCATATGTTGAGATGTGATGTCGCATGTCACGGCATGTTTATATAGTATTAAACATGCGGTTATACTTTCTATGATCCCATACGTTTTACTGGACTTGGAATCGGACAAGGAGGAGTTTTTGATACAATATCAAATCAAAGCGCTTTGTTAATTACTAAAGGTCAAATATTTGTATGGAGAAGAGGATGGAGCGAAACTACAATAATCAAAAGCATTAATTTATTTTACTCCACACCCGGTACTGAAATTCGTCTATATTTAGGAGATGATTCATATTTATATAAATTAAATGGAACTTCAACTTTAAGTGGCACAATTCCAAAATCCAGTGATTTTTGATATTTTAGCAGAAAATCTATCAAAACACGGTCTTTAATCTGATAACAAATTCAACAACTTTTTGATTTATAGCGAATTATCACAAAATTTTAAACTGTTTTAATGAAACA
>JAGFND010000025.1 GCA_021409285.1 Candidatus Methanoperedens sp.
GCAAGCTGGTTCTTAATCTGTGGGGGTAATTCCGCATTCATTCAATTCACCTGTTACTGGCTGTAGTATTGCCAACCCTTAATTTATAACTTGTGCATCCCGGATAAGGGAACTCATTTCGTATGAGATCTTAATAAGCCGAAGCCATCCGTTCAATGCGGCTCTCATCGAAATAATATCACTGGCTTGCACATTTAATACAAGGACATCGTTTTTTAGCGAAAGGGAGGTTCTGGTTCTCTGGTAACCCTCAGAAAGTTCGGGTAAAAGCGATTCATAGATTATCCCGGCGCAGCCCCCAAACTCGAATTCAAATTCTGCGAGGACCATCATAAGCACTCATAATCGTTCAGGTATTATTTATGTTTGCAGTTAAATTTTTAAGCTGGATCACTATTATAGAATTGATCTAATGTCCAATGGATTCATGGATTACAATTGAAATAATAACAATATCTATACTGATAGTATTTTCTGCTTTTTTCTCACTTTCTGAGACAGCACTCCTTTCAGTGAATAAAATACGGATAAGACATCAGGCCGAAACAGGGATCAAGAACGCAAAAGTCCTTGTCAAATTACTTGAAAATCCGGAATTGTTCCTTGCCGCTATTTTGATCGGCAATAATATAGTGAATATCACTGCCTCAGTACTTGCTACTGACGCTGCTCTTGAGTATTTCGGAGAATCAGGGATAGCAATAGCGACAGGTGTGATGACCCTTTTTATCCTTGTATTTGGTGAGGTCTTTCCAAAAACGGTGGCATCGAGGAACGCTGAATACATAGCACTGCGCATTGCAAATCCCATAACAACGGTGATCAAGATATTGAGGCCGGTCGTCTGGTTCATAACAACCATCGTGAACTTCATGATAGTCCTTTTCAGAGGGAAAGAAAGAGTAAAACATCCGTTCGTTACTGAAGAATTGATCCAGATGATGCTCAAAGTCGGAGAAAAGGAGGGAACTATTGAGAAACATGAGAGGGAGATTATCAGCAATGTATTCGATTTTACAGATGAGAAAGCGCATGGTGTGATGACCCCGAGAGAAGATATCGTTTCCATTGAGCAATCGAAGACTCTTGATGAAGCGCTTCTCCTGATAAATGAATCCGGCCATTCAAGATTGCCCGTGTATGAAAAAAATTTTGATAATATCATAGGAATGATATATGCAAAAGATCTTCTAAAATATAGAGATCATGAGCTTTCAAGGATCAAAGTATTCCAGATACTCCGTCCTCTGGCTATCGTGAAAGCGGGAAAAGAGATCTCTTCAATCCTGAAGGAGCTGCAGCAAAAGAAGATGAATATATCTGTGGTTGTGGATAATAATATGAAAGTCATCGGGCTTGTATCTATCGAAGATATTCTTGAAGAATTGGTTGGGGAGATTTTCGATGAATATGATGTGGATGATGCATGGGATAAGAAATAGATTGAAAATCAACTGTTTTCCTGCTGGCTTTATTCATTCCTTCATCCTTGACCCACCGGGTGGCAGGAACATGGCTATCCTGTCAGGCGATGCTATCGTCTTTATGAGCTTCTTATCTTCGAATTTCTCGTAAAGCATCCTGTACATCTTCTTTGACAGGTCGTTCTGGTTGAACTCACCCTGTTCTATCTCCAAAACGAATTGCGCTTTTTTCTTTACAGCACTTAAAGGGCCTCCGATAAGCGCTTTTCCCTCATCCAGGATGAGGCCAAGCCCAACTCCCACTATAATATCTTTGAAATAATTGCGTTTTCCGCGTATCACAAAAGCCCCTTTTGCCACATATTCACCCGTCTCAGGCGTCTTTGAGACTTGCTCGGGAAGAACCCAGTAAGCGTCGCCGCTTGCCTGCCCTGATTTCCAGATGCCCGAATACGATACTGTGAATTGCGCGGCCTCATGGAGCGTTGTCTCAGGCACAACTTTCCCTTCCGTCTTTATCAAAACAACAGGAGAGCCCGAAACATGGGCATGGAAGAAGATATCCTGTTTCTGAAGGTATTTTTTTACAATATCCTCATTACTCTGTGCATCACGGCCGCCGATAACAAGGAATCCGTCCGAAGAGATAAACCATCTGAACTTCTCGTACCATTTTTGTTTTGGTCTTTCTATTTTTTTCCTGATCTGCAAAGGCGCCTCTCTTTGAGATAATTCCTTTGTCTTTTCTATCGCCAGGATTGCGCCTTTTATTTTTCTTGACAATTTCTTTGACCTGTCGTAAAATACTTGTGAATTCTGGGTCACAGAAAGCCGGACATCAAGCTCAACGTCTTCATTATCAATACTTACTGATATGGTACCCTTTACAGGATTAATAGACCTGATCGATTTTGCCTCAGGCATATCCGATTTTTTCAGGATGCTTTTAATTTCATCCCATGAATAATCTTTATCTCTTGCGCTTTTTATGGCTTTCAGGACACTGTCAATGGTCTGGTAGTGCCCATAGATCAATTCTCCTTTATGAACGAGCTTTTTTTCTTCCTCTTTGAACTTCTGCAGCGCTTCTGTCTGTTTTTGCATTCTATATTCAAATAATCCCGGTTTTTCATCCTTTTTCCCTGAGGCTTCTTCCTCGATCTTCTTTTCAACAGCCACAGCGCTAAAGAATTCATCCAGAGCATCATTGAAACTTGAGAACTCTTTTTTTACGTAATTTTCATAAGAAAAGAGTGGGAAGGGTAAAACATCTATCTTTTGTTCATCTTTATACACGATATGAGGTCTTAATCCAGAGATCAGCGGTCTAAAAACTTCCTGCAATGTTTTGTGGATTCCTCCAATGTCACTTATCTTCCTTGCAGGCATGTTTTTTTCAATTCCAGCATGATGACAGATCTCATCAGCATACTGCCCCCCGATATTCATTCGGGCTGCAATTGTCCTCACGATATCACTCTCAGAATTGGAGAACATCTCATTTAATTCATCCGCGGTGGCTGTAACCGGGCTAAGTTGCGGCTGCGGAAGCTCATATACCTCGCCACGTACAACTTTCCTATCCCTGAAACTGATTGATTTTAGAGGAAGGATGATCTTTCTGTCAGCATCCAGCAAAATGATATTGCCTTTTGAGAAAAGCTCGACAAGAAGTATGGTCTTATCCTCCCCACGCTGAATGTGGATCGTGATGATCCTGTCAAAATCATACTGCGAAATTTCAGTTATCCTTCCCCCGCTTAAGTGTTTTCGAAGCAGCATCGGAAACGACTGAGGAAGTTTCTGGGCTTTCTCCGGATTGTTTGTAAGGTGAATGCGCCTTCCCGCTTCTATCACCAGATTCGTTCTCCCCTCTTTAAATATATGAAGACCTATCCTTATCTCATCCGGTGAGTGTTGATAGACCTTTGTTATCTTCGCATCAAAGAGGCGTGGCGAAAGTTCCCTTATAAGCGCTGCAATGTCCACGCTTGACATTTCCTGTTTCATAAATGTTGTGCTTTATCCTTTAATCTCATTTCTGCTTCGATCATACTGGGATATGTCATCTGGATGATCTTCTCAAGATTTACTATATCCTCTTTATTATACTTGATCAGGATATCCAATGCATCTTCATCACCCTTTTCATATTTATGCCATAATCTCACAGCATCAAAGCCAGAAATCCCTGCTGTTTCCTCTGATCTATTTATTCCAAGTGAACATTCGATTCTTTTTAAACCCCCGCTGTACCCAATTTTTCTAAGGGGATACATAAGATCAATATGCAGGTGATTGAAAAATCCCGGGAATTCATGATCAATGAACATCAAGTCAAAGCGCGCCCCGTTGAAAGTAACAAGCTGTTTATATTTTGTCAGTTCATCAACCGATTTTTCAAGATCGATGCCTCTAATGAATGTTTTTGTTTCATTGCCATTATATATGCCGATCATGGTAATTTTATCATGATCCGGTGAAAGCCCTGTAGTCTCAATGTCAACATACGCTGTTTTTTCCCTGAAGTCCCTGTAAGCTCTCCATTGCTGGGACGGTGAAAGCCTTCTTGCGAAAAACAAATGATTCCTGGAGGATAACTGCCCAATCGATTCCTCAACACCAGAAAATAGCAGCCTCTCCTTGTTTTTTGGCAATTTTATCTGGTTATGGTTCTTGACGAAATCTTCCCAGTCTTTTATACCGCAACCCCATATTCTTCGCTCGGTGCTCTGGCCAATACTGGGTATATGGATATAGGTATTTTTCAACATATTTAATTGAACGGCACTATTTTGTATTCCATATTAGAGAGGTTAACGACTGTAGCTCTTCCTGGCATAGGCTCCAAATTCATTCTCTTCTGGAATTCTGTCTGGCTCTGCCATGTCCCGCTGTTTATCGTTAATACGTCCCTGTATCTTGCAACTCCAACTGTGTGGACATGTCCGCAGTGGAGGATATCGGGTATCAGGTCGATCACAAAATGATCTTTCTTTTCCGGCGCGATCGACACTCTCCCGCCATATGTGGGAGACAGGTGCCTGAATTTTAGCATCTCACTCATCGGCTTAGAGGGATCAGAATAGGAAAAGCCAGGGGTGCTTGCGATAATATCATCCATAGATCTCCCATGATAAATAAGGACCCTTGCACCTCCGATATCGATAAGTGCAGGGTTTCCCACGAATGTTATATCTTTCCTGAACATTCTTGTTATTTTATCAGGAAAACACGGCTGCGGCTCAGCCTGCCTCACAGCGTCATGGTTCCCCGGTGACACAATGATCTTAATATGCGCAGGTATAGCATTCAGATACTGTGCCGCTTTCTCATATTGTTCATAAATATCTAATATGGCAAGTTCTTTTTCCTGACCCGGGAAAATACCGATCCCATCCACAACGTCCCCCGCGATCACAAGATAATTAATGTCTTTTCCAAGCCAATCCATGAACTTTAACCATGAAGCTTCAAGAAAAGTCTTACTGCCGACATGGAGATCCGATATGAATACCGCTTTTCCCGATCTGTTCACATCAAGTTTTGAGCTCTGTGAATTCGGGATATCAGGGCGAGTGATCTTATTTACAAACATCAGGTTGCCATCGCCGGAAAGCGTTCCTGTTACCCCTATAACCTCATCAAGGAGTATACTGCTGGCAAGGTCAAGCAGCTCCTTATCTCTTTCTTTATGGACAAGTACTCTTGTCGAACCCGTTGTATCCTCAACCTCTATCATTTTATGACCATTTACTGTAGTCCTCTTATCAATTACCATGCCTATGATCGAAAGCTCTTCCTTTGCATCCATGTTCCTCTTTCTTAAGCTTTCTATAGGTCTTGAGCTTATCCTTTTCCTGAGGAGATCTGAAAGCATGCTATAACGATCATTAAAATATTGAACAAAATCGTTGTATTCTCCGATGCATGTTGATTTCTTCGTAATATCTGAAAGTACGGTGACACAGCAATCGTTATTTTTTTCAATTTGTTTTTTTAATGTGAGAGCCCTGAGCTGTTCAGCTCCGACCACCAGGACGGAATCGTCCACTGATCTTATAATATTATTTATTAATTCAGTAGAACCGCCGCTCTTGAGCATATCAAGCGCTACCGGGTCTATCTGGAACCCAGAATCTGCAAATATCTGAATTATCTCACCAGTCTCCATTTCTTCTACTAATATCCTGTTAAATGGGATAAGATTTTTCCCTGACTTTCATAAAGCAAACCTTTATGGTTTTATTATGTTATTAGAACTCAAAAAACATGGGCATAAAAGAAAGTATTAAATCATTCAAAGAAAGCGAGAATTTCTGGATAGGACTTTTGCGTGATATTTTATTCGTGATCTCGGTCGTTGTGCTCTTTTCTTCAGTATCCTGGATAGCCCTGGGCCTCTGGTCGCCAATGGTAGCAGTTGAAAGCGGCAGTATGATACCTCACATCCAGATCGGGGACATCATCTTTGTAGAAAGTGCCGATCGGACAGAAATTACTACTTATGAGACGGGAAACCAGACCGGATATAGGTCTTTTGATAATTACGGTGATGTTATTTTATACAGGCCATATGGGAAAACAGATGTCACGCCAATAATACATCGCGCCATGAAATTTGTCGAGAAGGGAGATCCGATGTGGTCCGGAGGACCAAATGCTCCTTATGCAGGATATATCACAAAAGGAGACAACAAAATCACCAATCCTTTTTTTGATCAACAGGGGAGTATAAGTTTACTTCAGCCAGTGAAAAAAGAGTGGATCATTGGAGCTGCGCGTTTTTATCGCATACCTGTTCTTGGATGTATTTCACTGATCCCGAGGGGTAATTTTGCCTGTTTCAAGTAGCCTCATTTTACCCGTATAATTTCATCTGGCCGGGCGGATTATATGTTTCAAGCGGTTTCAATCTGTAATCTTCAAAAAGCACCCTTCTTGTACTGTCTGTTGGCACGCTCAGGCATATCTCCTTGGTCCTTCCATATCTGCCTTTACTTACAATCGTTGCATTCAGGATACCCAGCATATCGAGCTCAGAGATCAAATCCGTGACCCTGCGCTGCGTGAGAGTATCTATCCCGATTAGCCTGCACATATTTTTGTAAATATTATAAGCCTCGCCTGTCGTGATGTTGCATCCTCCATTATTGCTGAGATGAACTGTACTCAATAAAACCAGTTTTGACTGTGTGGGCAATGTCTTGACGACCTCTACTACCCGGTCAGTCTCTATTTTTTCCTGCGCCTGCTTGACCTGCGACTCCGTGACCTTTTGGGCCTTTGCACGCTCTGCAAGTTCTCCTGATACCCGAAGGAGGTCAAGAGCTCTTCTGGCATCACCGTGCTCCTGGGCTGCATACGCGGCACACAGTGGAATCACCGTTTCTTCAAGTACGCTTGATTTGAATGCCATTTCTGCTCTCTGGTGGAGAATATCACGTATCTGATTTGCATCGTATGGTGGAAATATTATTTCTTCTTCGCCAAGTGAACTCTTAACACGCGGGTCGAGAAATTCTGTGAATTTAAGATCATTAGTTATGCCAATAAGACTGACTTTAGCTTTCTTTAAATCAGCGTTTATCCTGGTGAGATTATAAAGAATATCGTCTCCTTTACTGACCAGTTTATCCACCTCGTCGAGTATTATTATCGCTATGCGCTTATCCTTATCTATTGCATTCTTAAACTCTGTATACACCTGGTCAGTTGGCCACCCTGTCATCGGGATCTCTTTGTCAAAATGTCTGGCAAGCGATGCCAGAAGCCGGTACTGAGTGTCCACGACTTCGCAGTTCATGTAGATCACGATGCACGGTACCCCGTAAATTTCACCTGTTCTTTCAAGTTCCAGACCCACATGCTTGGCCACAGCTGTTTTTCCCGTTCCTGTTTTTCCATATATTAATACATTGGACGGTGTTTCGCCCCTTAATGCAGAAACAAGAATAGTAGCCAGTGCCTTTACCTGATCATCCCTGTGAGGAAGATGATCTGGCGTGTATGTAGATCTCAGTACTTCCCTGTTCTCGAAGATATTAACAACGACAAGCATATCTTCAAAGATTCCTTTTATAGATTTTGAACCATTATCCAATCCTTCAGCCCTCCTTGACCTACTTTCCAAGGGAAGGAAAGGTATTAATACTTTTGGTAAAGACCCCTTTAGTTCCACTCCAGTTCAAAAAAGCATTCTTTTTAATAATTATTACAGCGCTGAGGTAATGCGATTTTCTATTATGGATACTTTCATGTTTTTTTATGTCATGAATTGATTTTTACTTACCCCTTTATTTCAACTGGAGATTACACGACTGAACCCCACCCCATGATTTCCAATGGAGATCTTAACAAACCAGTCTTGCATTATCAATAATTAAAAAAGAAACCAATGTTCTTGCTTAGAACGTAACTGTATATAAGTTTTTCTCTTTTAAGACAATATATAAACTATGTTATTAATAATAAAAAATAATACATCTCATATTTTCAGATTTCATTCTGTAAATTGAATCGCTTAAATATCCAGAAGAAATCAGGGGGTTGGTTAAACAAAACAAAATTTAAGATCAGGATGATAAAAACCAGATTTCTGTTATTTATCTACAGGAACCGTTTCAAGCTGGCTTGATAGGCCCCAGATCAAAGTCCTTGTATGTATGGGCACATTGGGATCATTTCCAATATCGTCAAGTTTAGATATTACCATTGCAACTCTTACAGATGCAGGTTCCTTTTCATTTAAGAGCATATTTTTCATAACATCTGCGGATCTCCTTATGTTCCGCGGCACAGAATCATCATTAACTATCCTTTCAAGTACTACTACACACTGCTTAACAACATCAGCTGGTTTTTCCGACACAATGATCACTTCAAGCTATCTATATAAAAGAAGCCGTCCATAATTAAACTATTGCATAAAAAGACTTTCGGTGATGAAGGCGGATAATGATGACAGATATTGATGAGAATTTAAAGATCCAGAAGATAACAAAACTTCTTGAAAAAGGTGGGACCATGCTGGCAAACCATCATGAATGCGGTGCACCAATGTTCAGATATCAGGGAAAAGTACTATGTCCGGTGTGCGAAGGACAGACTGAACAGAAAAAACAAGAAATAAAGCCTGAAATGAAACCAGGAATCAAAATCGAATCACAACAGGGATCAAAGAATGAATGGGAAAAGAATAATATTGGAAATCCGGTAAAAAATAATATCCAGAATATTGCCAAAAACCTGGATAGTGAAACAGACCTTCAGAGAGTAAAGGCCAAACTGGAATGTATCGAGCTTGGTGTAAAAATATTGAAATTATTGGAAGATTGAACCATCAGTCTTATAATATCGATTAATATTCTTCCAATCATTCCTGTTTCATTCTGGTTTCTTCTTGATTAACCTTTCTCTTATGAAATAGATACAGACCGCCAGGATAGACAGGCTATAAAGAGCCTGGAAAATTGGCTGGTATCTGTAATTGAACCATATCCCGATAAGGTTGTTTATCGAAGTATAGACCCCGAATATAGCAATGAATGCAAATAACATGGCTATCACGAAAATTCCCAGAAAAAAATAATCCTCTATCTTTTCTCTGTTTACCATCTTGACCTCCTTATTAATACGATCGCAGATAAGAGCGCTCCTATTGCTATCATGACCTCAAATCCAGGCTCTTTGGGTGCTCCCGTAGATCCTTCAGGCGAATAGTAAGGCGCAGGCGTCTGCATGGCACCAGGCATAGCACTTTCCCTCGCGAATTTTGAGACCTCTATGTCCACTTTTTTCTCAATAGTCTCTTTTGGCACTGTCTTTGTAGGCGCAAGAAGTACGGGTTTTTCCCATGTATTGATAAGGACATCCCCTTTCCAGAGCTCAACCACTATCATGTAATTATATTCATCAGGGACCGCAAGCTGAACGCTCTTGATCGCAGTAGCTTCACTTGCGATAATACCCGTATCAGTACCTGTCTTATCAGTGAGCAAATTAGACGAAGCTTCTCTTGCTTTGATTATCATGCTTACGTTCTCTGAAGCTTGCGCACCTTTATTTTCCAGGTAAATGTCGGACTTTATTGCGACCTTTCCTTTAGAAACATTGTTGATCGTAAAATCGATATTGTTCACCACTACGCCGCTCTTCTTCGAAGCGGGAATCAGGGCATTTAGCCCCCGGATATTCACAGAGCCGCTATCAAGTATGCTTCCGTTATTGAAAATCAGCAGCTTCAGGTCATAACCATTATTCCTATCCAATTTCAATTTCTGAGAAACAACAATGGTTTTTTCAAGATCAGTGAGATCCACTTCAGGGATTTGCGTTGAAACAGATGTCCCCAGAAGCCCGGTATCACCACTTATAGCTCTTATAACCATGGAAGCGTTCGTTGTTTTGCCTCCGGCATGGTTTATGTAGGCTGTCACATTCACTTCAATTTGGGCGCTTGTGACTTCAAGAGGACTCACATCCACATCACGGATTGAAAGAATGGGAGGAGGAATGAATTCTGTTTCTTTTGTTAGAATATCTTCCTTTGTCAATACAATGGCAAATGACAGTATTATTACAGATGCCAGGATTATTATTAATAGACTGATAGGCTTCATAGTCCCCATTCTCTAAATATACAGATGGGGTTATAAACCTTACTAATTGTTTTATTGCTTCCCCGGGGTACGGGATAAATTTATAGTGATATAAAAAAAAGTGGTAAAAATAAACATGGTATCAAATCAAGAAAAAAATAAAAAGTATATAAATAAAAAGAAAGAATTTATGAAAAACACCCAAAATGGGTTGTTTTTTTTCCTGATTCTTTTTAGTGGAATATTTCTACTTGCTATCTTCTTAAGATTTTACCACCTGGATGTGAGAGTTTTCCATCACGATGAATCGGCAATTGGATTTAACACCTATAAGTTTTTCAAAGATGGTATTTATTCTTATGATCCTGTTTTCCATGGTCCCTTTATGTATTATGTTACTGCAGAGGTATTCAGTTTTTTTGGGGATTCTGATTATTCAGCCCGCATTCTTCCGGCGATTTTCGGGGCATCCATGCTCTTCCTGTTACTCCCTTTAAGAAAATATATTGGAACATCCGGATTGTTGATTACAGCGTTCTTTCTTGCCCTTTCGCCTTCCTTCCTATATTACTCAAGGTTTTTCAGGGAGGATATTTTCATTGCTTTCTTTTCTTTGTTAATATTGGTATGTGCTGTAAAATACACAGAGAAATACGCTGAACAAACGTATTCATACATGCGGATTTTTTATCTTTTTTTAGGGGGCGTGGGGCTTGCATCCATGGCAGCTCTCAAAGAGAATGCGTATATTGTGATGTTTTTGATAATTTTATTTCTGGCCATGTTTTTTATCAGGGAAAAATGGTCGAAGGATTTTATTGGAAGAATCATGATTAAGAAAGCTGTGATTATATCTGCGGAAGGTCTGTTTTTCATATTTGTTTTGCTGGTTGTTTTTTCCCTTTTTTATACAGGCAACGTTCTTGATTTCCATGGAATGAAAGACACTGTCGAAAAGGCAGTATCCTACTGGTATGCAATGCATAAGATAGCGCACCTTGGCGGATCGCCGTTCTATTATCTTCCGATACTGGTTCGCTATGAGCTTCCAGTTCTGGTGTTCGGTGTTATTGGAATTGTTCATTATTTCAAGAAAAATAATAATTTCATGATCTTCCTTGGGTACTGGGCAATATCTAACTTTATGATTTACTCATACCTTCAGGAAAAAGTGCCATGGCTAATATTAAATCCGCTTCTACCATTGACTCTGGTAGCTGGAGCATATATCGGAGAACTACTGCCGGGGTGGAAGCTTAACTCAAAAGCTGGCGCTATCGCCGTTATCTTCCTTGCAGCATCGTCTGTATTTTTTATACAGTCAAGCGTTTTTTTGAACTTTTACGATTATACTAACATAAAAGAGCCTCTAATTCAGGGGAACCAGGTACCTCAGGAATTTAAGGAAATAAATTTACCAAAGTTATATGCATGGGCATCTGAACTTAATGGAAAGCCCGCAAAAATAACACTTCCTGAAAAGCAGCCCGTTACCACTTTTTTATGGTATTTTCGCCACTACGATAATATTGAGATTTATTATTTAGAAGAGAAGAAATTATGACAGGTTCTCTGATATAAAATTGCAGCTTATGACCTCTTTCTTTTAACGCTTATTGAACAGTACGCGAAGAAGCTTTCCGAAAACGGAAAAAGGACCAGATTTAACTATCCTGGATAAAAGATCAGGCTCTCCTGCGTAAGTATCATGATGGACGATCTTTGAAAGGGGAAGCCTTGGCGGCGCAGAAGCCTTTCCCACCTCGAATCCAAAAGCAATGAGTGCGATTATCTTGAGCTTCTGAGGAATTTTCAGCATTCCACGCACAGTTGGCTCTTCGAATGCGCCTATCCAGCACGATCCTATTCCAAGCGAGGTTGCCATAAGTGTCATGTTGGTTCCTGCGATGGCACAGTCAAGCATATAAGTAGCGCTTCCAGCTTCAATATCTGCGCAGATGACCACTGCAGCGCCGGCCTCATTGACGTGGCGCGATTTGAATATCCTGTAATAGCATATATTTCCAAGCGCTTCAAGCATCTCTCTTTTTTCTACAACAATGAAGCGCCACGGCTGGACATTCGCGCCAGACGGCGCCCAGCGGGCACCTTCAAGGATATGTTCCATGATCTCTTTAGGTATTGGCCTGCGGTCAAAACGGCGAACGCTGCGGCGCTTTTTAATCACATCAAAAACAATATTGCTTTCTTTTATATCATTCGTGCAGTTCACGGTACACCATATCCCTGTTACCCTTCGCTTAAATACTTGATAATTTCTCTAATCGCTGGTTTTTTCCCGTACATCAGGAGACTTGCCCTGAATATCCTGACCGACAGTTCTATGATAATAAGAATCGAAATCGTAAGAATAATCAAACTGATCATCAATTCATAGAACTTTACTTCGCCTGCAGAGAGCCGTATTATCATTGTAATGGGCGATGTCAGAGGGAAATAACTCAGAAATGCACTTAGGATTGAACCAGGATTTGCGATTATGAATTGTGAGATAATTAACGGCATTGCGCCTGTTATCGTAAATATTCCTGCCATCTGCTGACCTTCTCTTGAAGTCGTTGCAACGGCCCCAACTCCAGCCATTATGCACGCAAAAACAAGGTAGCCTAATATAAAATAACCTGATCCAATAACCAGGAGCCCTGGAGAAACATTCAATTTTGATAACATAATTCCCCTCTGGGCAGAGGACAATATTCCTATGCCGATAATTTGCCAGATAATTATTTGCGTAAGCCCCACTGCCCCCAGCCCGAATATTTTTCCTGTGAGCAGTTCGCGATACGAGACCGAGGAAAGTAGTATTTCCATGACCCTGCTCTCTTTTTCTTCTACGATACCCTGTAAAAGGAAGATGGATGAAGTGAAAATGGAAAACATAAAAAACGCTGCGAATGCGATCGGAACGAGAAATGCAGAAAATCCATTTTCTCGAATTTTACCTCCTTCACTGATTGTGAAATATTCACCAATAATCGGATCTTTTAATCTTTCAAGCAGCTCTTTATTCTCACCGTGCAAAAGATTATCAAGAAGGAAATTTTTTATTTGGCCCTCAACTTCGCCCGAACCTGAAAAATCCATTTTTGAGGAGTAAATAATGATCCTTCCGGAATTTTTATAATCCGCAGGAATTACAAAATAGTATGAGATCTTTCCTTCAAGAAGGTCTTTTTGTGCCAGTTCTTCAGTGGAAAAACTCGAAAAGTTCAAAGGTTCGAACAAACCCGTTTGATCCACAAAGCCAATTTTGTATTCCTGGTGACTTATAATGTTTCCAGCTAAAAGGAAAGGAAGACCCATTATTGCAAAAATGAAAAGTGGAAGACCAAGAGTCACAAGGAGGAATTCTTTCCTTTTTATATTATATATGTATTCATGTTTCGCGATTGTTGTCCATTTGGTCATGCTCCTGCCTCCACCTGAATAAATATTTCGTTAAGAGATGGAGAAGAAATCTCGAATCTGTTGACTTTGACATTCTGGACTATTTTTCTTAATATGTCCTGGGCATCTGCACCAGCGTCGAAAATTAATTCAGCATAATTACCAGAGAGATTGATCCTCTTCACTCCAGCTATACTATTTAGTTCGCCTTCAAAATCAAGCTGAATTGCATTTTTGCCGAATCTGGATTTTATTTCGTTTACACTTCCATATAATACCCCGCTTCCCTTTCGGATCATAAATATTCGGTCGCACATTCGCTCAACCTGATCCATCATATGCGTGCTGATAAGTATGGTTTTGCCCTGCTTTCCGAGTTCAAGTATCAGGTCTTTTACAAGTTTCATATTCACAGGGTCAAGACCAGAGAAGGGTTCATCAAGTATAATGAGCTCGGGGTCATGACTTATCGCTGCAATGAGCTGTATCTTCTGCTGCATGCCTTTGCTGAGTTCAGAAATTTTCATATCTTTGTTCTGGAGCATGCCCATTCCTTCAAGAAGTTCCATTGCCCTTTTTTTGCTTTGTTTATTTTTCAGGGCGCCAAGATACAAAAGAGAGTCCAGAACCGTTAGCTTGAGATACAATCCACGTTCTTCAGGAAGGTAGCCTATCATATCTTTTATTCCATCGTCAATTCCAGAGCCCAGGATTCGTAATTCGCCAGAATCCGGTCTCATTATATCAAGAAGCATTCGTATTATCGTGGTTTTCCCTGCCCCATTGGGCCCGATTAGACCGAAAACCTCTCCCGGAGCAATATTGAAAGAGATATCATTGACCACAAATTGCCCATTAAAAGATTTTGTAACATGCGAAACTTCAACCGTATTTCCCATATATCCTCCTTATACGTAATATTCCTGGTACAGTTCTGCTAATAGCCACAGGCCGAATTAGAATAGTTGTTCCACGTTATGAAGTTTATTATTACATTGGTTTATCTGTGTGTTTCATTTCCCCCAGGTCAAAACTATCCAAAAATCTTCCATCGAATTGTTAATAAAATACAGCGTAAATTCACCTATCGGCGCCGGGAGCTGATCCGTCAATTTTCCTGCACAGAGAGTGCCCAGGGACGGATCGTTTGGATCCTTTTTCAGTGTAGCCTTAATACCTGTCCCATCAGCTTTATCAGCAATCACCACAGTGTTTTCCTCTGTTCTGGCAAATAGGTCCACACCTTTCAACACCCGGCCTTTACTCCAGAATGGGTAATGCTCTTCTCTGAGATTCAAGGTCAGTTCAGCGGTCTTCGTTTCACCTTCAATCTTAATCCGCTTGAACTTTGCCCACTCGATCGGGAATTCATGCCTCAATGAGAAAAGCCTCATCGACCCGGCTGCCTCTGCCGCTTTAATAGCCTCATTAAGATTTTTCACCGCCTCCCCGTGCAGAATCTCTCCACAGGCTCCAGCCAAAACCAAATGGTCCGTTGCCTGAGCCAGAGTCATATGAGAGTGAAAGTTGCGGACCGAAGCCAGAGCGGCCAGGGGATGTGAATATCGGGATGCTGAGTGATCCGGTGCCTGTCACCGGATTGGCTGCAAACTTTTCGCCTATGCCGCGAATCGCTCCGCCGCCTTTTGGAAGAGATATGGAAGGAAGGGGGGAAGCGCTTCCACTTTGATTGGTTTGTGGTGCTGTGCCTGGTGCCTCATTTGTTTCGCCGCCTTCTTGACCTTCTTTTTGCGCCACCTTTGCGTTTAGATTATTGGATACAAACTGACTATTGGACCTTACACGAAATCCCCCATTCATTTTTCACCGCTCCGTTTCTTCAGTAATGACGACTGCTTTGAAATCGTTTTCAATTTTTATTTTGAAAATACATCCTCCAAAGATTTCACCTTGAATTATTTTCCCTCCTCACTATAAGCTTGCTCGATTCTTTTTGAGCAACCTTTCCTGTTATTTAATTAATGGTGAAATCTTAAATAACTTGTGATTATCAATCATCTTTTTTTAGAATCTGTTAAGTATATGATCCCGGGCGAAGTAAATGATGTAAGACCCTCTCACAGGAATGTTCGCCGGAGCAATATACGCTCCAGGGATGGCTCTACTCTCAAAATGGTTTCCAAGTCGGGAGAGAGGTTTTGCCATTGGTGTTTATAGCGGTGCTCTCGTCCTGGCCTATGCAGGCTCATACTTCATCGTGGGTCATATAGCTGCCTCCAGCGGCTGGCAGGCTGGCATTCTCTGGACATCGCTTCCCTCATTACTGGGAGCAGTTTTGATCATGCTCGTACCTGAAAATCCCCCTGAAGTATCCGCAGCCAACGTTGAAACAAGAGAGGGACGACTTGAAGAGCGGGTGCTCAATACACCTTCCTTACTGGTTACCGGGGCGTATATGGGGCATATGTGGGAACTCTATGCCTTCTGGGGATGGGTAGGGCCAGCAATGGTCGCTGCTGCCACTGCTGCAGGATCGTGCGGTGCCGAAGCGGCGAGACTCGGAAGCCAGACGGCTTCGCTATTGATTTTCTTTTCGGATGGTTTATCGGTGGATCTTTCCTGCCAGTAATACTTCTGGGTCTCTGGTACGGATTCTGGGCTGTGGCTGATACGGCCACGTACAAAGCTGGTTTAACAGATATGGTGAGCGCACGGATACGGGGAACCTCACTTGGATTTCAGTCTGCCCTGGGTTTCGGGATCACCATTATCTCGCCTCAGATTTTCGGTGCAGTGCTTGACACAACAAATAGAGGGAATCAGAACATCACTGTATGGGGACCGGCTTTCGCAGTACTTGCAGCAGGCCCAACAATTGGATTAATACTACTGGCAGCGTTAAGGAGGCATCCAAAAGCGATCCTGATGGCTGGTGGGCGAAAGTGATTCCCTTCTGAACGAAATAATTATAAGATATAAAAACAATCATCTTGCAGGGGGAATAATAATGCTGGATAATTACATAATAACAGGAAGATTAAGAGATGAAAAAAACCCACTGTCCAGGCATTTGATAAGGATCCAAAGATAGAATAGCATTCAATGAAGAAGTTTTCAAGGATTGGCTGGAAGACGGTCCTGATATTTATCTGGTCATAAGAAATAGAAAGGGCAGCATTTCGATCACCACTGAAACCAAAGAAAATCTTACAAAACGTGTAGATTTTCAAATAAAGAGCTTTTGTCAAGAACCCTGGGTCAGCTGGACAATTTATCGGGATGATCTGGTAAGGTTGTTCGGGTATGACGGCATCCAGGTGCCAAAACAGCCAAGAAAGGAAAAGCATGATCATGTCACAAGATGGGATAAGGCAATTCTGCCTTAATGAATGGAATATTATATTATGCAACTAAACTAAAGGAGTTGAAGGAATTTGATTGAATTTTTCAGTGAGATTTTTCTCATGCGCTGGCTCTGGACAATATTTGCGGGTTTTTATCTTGTAGCTTACACATTCTGGATTCCTGGAATTTTTAACAGGATATTTTTGAAAATCTCGGTCTTTGCCATAACACTTATAATCGGTGGGGGTCTGCTTGCCGAAGGTTTCTTTAGAGCCATGGAACTGGATAGCGGCTCTATCATGCCAGAGCTGCCTTTCAAACATATATGGATAGCTCTTGGAGGCGTGCTCCTGCTTGGGTACCTGTGGGTGTATATTTCCCCCAAAGGGAGGATAGTAGCACACTGGGCATTGGACATGGTCATAACACTGGTAGCGGGAGTGGTAATGCTTGCATATAGTGAGGGATTTTGATTGAAAGGGAGAGTGTCACTAATGGCGTTAAATCGGGAGGGATGCATCTGGAGTTGATGAAACGATATTCGTATTATACCATGGCTGGAGTCCTTGTAAGAGATGGGGCTAATGGCAAGATCAGGATACATGTGTCGTGGACTCTACCGGTAAGGTGTATGGGTGGAGGAACCTGTTCATATGCGATGCAAGCATTTACCGACAGCAGTTGGCGTTAATCCACAATTGACAGTAAGTTCCATAAGGACAATACCGAATACAGTAGCAGGGATTACTGATAGAAGGTACTGGAAACCCAAAAGCATTGCGTCAAGCCACATTATGGATCTATTTGAAATATTTCTTTTTACCTCAGCTATTCTCCTACCATGTGGGGTTAAATGGGTAAGGTGCCCGTTTCAACCCTTCTCTTTATCATGTACATCTGCACTTTCTTAGCTCTTGCCTGTCGCAGAACTCTTTCAAGACCCTCTCTCTCAAGTGGCTCTATCTTAATGTATCCCCTATCCTCAGCATCTTTAAAAAGCTCAAGCCCTAGCCCGGTGCGGGCAAGCACAGTTGTATATCCTTCCTCTGAACCCACGCCGCCAAAAGAGAGGTCAGCTTTCTCAGCTGTCAGGTCTGTGCAGACAGTGCATGAACCGTTCCTGAATGCGTCGAAATCATTAAGAGGAAAGATATGCTCCGAATCCGTTTTGACACTGAATTTTCCTTTGCGTATCTTCATCTCTTTAACATCAGATAATGGAATACCCTTTGAAGTGAGGAAGGTTTTTAGATCTTCATAATTGAAAGTGTCCATGCAGAAAAGACCCATTTTCAGGATATTTGCTCGCATGAACATATGCAACAATCCATAAGGTGAATTCTGCATTTTATAAACTGCGTCGATGTTGCACGAAGGACCTACAAAGCCGATGGAACGTGAGCCTCTTTTTATTGCGCTCATCAGGGTTTCCATGGTCAGTGAATGCACATATATGGAGCCCTGTGAGCGCAGGATATCTTCTCTTGTTTGTGCGATTATTGGCACTGGTTTCCAGGGCTCTTCCTCGCTTTTCACAGTTACGACGGCGCTGTCTATCAGTCCTTCTTCAAGACCATAGAGCAGCATTGACGTGACCACTCCTCCGTTCTGCCCTTTTACCTCTGGCAGCACTGTCCTTGCTGTGAAGACATCTCGCACATTCCCAATGAGGCTTGATTCCGTAGTTATGGTGCGAGGGCACTGGTTGTAGCATACACCGCAGGCAGTGCAAGGCCCTTTTAGAACAGGTTTTCCCCCCACAACATTTAACGCTTCACAGCTTGCTACACAGGCTCCGCATAGCGTGCAGATGCCAATATCAATGATTTCCCGCTTGAGCTTGCCGAATGATATGCGTTCTTTATCTTTTAATGACCGTCTGACTCTGATTACGCTTTTATCAAGTTCATTGAATTTCTTTTGGCAATTCTCAGAGCAGAAATAATATTCCTTGTTCTTATAAACCGATTTGAACGGGGATTTATCATCAACTCGTATCTTGCAGATGGGGTCTATTGGCATTGCTAATTAGATCATTTTTAAGATATTTAAATGCACTACTGTTATTTATATTATACTTTACTTTTTTCTAATTCTTCCTGAGTGTCATGCACCCACCAGTCGCCCTTTAATGTATGCTCTTTTTTCCAGATCGGAACTTCTGCCTTCAAGCGCTCAATGGCTTCTCGAAGGACAGGGAAAAGCTGCTCCCTGTGACCTGCCGCTACAACGACATAAACGATATCCTCACCTTTTTTGATAATACCTGTCTTGTGATGCATGATGACATCCACCACACCTTCTTTTTGCATAAGATCGGCACAGATTTCATCCATTTTTCGCTTTGCTAGACCCCTGTACTCCTCAAATTCAAGGAATTCTGTATGAGTATTATCTGTTACAGCTCTGACTATCCCGGTGAACGTGCCGATAGCTCCTGCTTTTTCGATATATTTTCCGCATTTTACCTTTAAGATGAGAGAATTGAGGGTATGATACTCAGGTTCCTTCTGCATGAGGTCTATTATCTCCCTGATATCCGCATCAACAGGCGCATCCAGCGTCTTTATGATATTGACCGCGATTACATTTCCAAGCGCTATTTTTGGAAGTGTGCTTTCCTTGAACCCTTCAACAACCGCAAAGTCCATTCCAGAATCCGCAAGTTCATCAAGTGCATCTTCAAGGGTATTATCTTTTGAGAATTTCACAAGTTCACTTTGGGTGACAGCAACAACGACGTCAGCGCCGGCTTTTGAATGTTTCCATGTATCTGTTAGCGGCGTGTTCAGGTCATGTTCAAGCACATGTTTTACCGTCCCCACCGCACCATAACCTTTAAAAGCTCTTATGAGAGCTTCGACCAGTGTGGTTTTTCCTGTTTTCTTAAAACCAACTACAGATAATATTTTCATATTACATGGATTCAGGTGCTGTTAAACCCAGGGTATCAAGTGCATTCGCAAGCACGATGCGAGAGCATTCAACAAGAGCAAGACGGGCTGCCTTGAATTCTTGTTCCGCGCTGAGTACCGGAATATACCTGTAGAACTGGTTAAAAGCATCAGCAAGCACTCTTGCATAGATCGCAAGTAAGTTAGGTTTTAATTCCCGGGATGCTGAGTCTATGGCACTTTCAAATCCAGCAAGTTTCTTGATTAGAACGATCTCCTGTTCTTCAAGCAAGATATTAGGATCAAATTCATCAAAATCAATGCCTTCATCTTTTGCATTTCTTAAGATACTGCATGCTCTGGCATGGGCATACTGGATGAAAGGTGCGCCCTGTTTTTCAAAGTCAAGGGCATCTTTCCAGTCAAATATTGTGGCTTTTTCAGGGGAAACGCGGACAATATCATATCTCACAGCACCGATACTCACAAAGGCTGCCACTTTTTTCTTGAATTCCTCATCGGTCTCAGGACGTTTTTTGCTCACTTCCTCATAGGCGGCTTTCTCGACCTCGTCAAGCAATTCATCGGCCGATATGAAAACACCTCTTCGCGTGCTCATTGAACCCTCTGGAAGTGAAACGAACTCAAATATTACCACTTCGGGTTCTTTTGAACCAAGGATATGAAGAACAGCTTTTAGCTGTGATGATATGAGTTTGTGGTCTGCGCCAAGGATATCTATCATCCTCTCACAGTGTGTTGATTTCCATTCATGATATGCAAGATCACGCGTTGTATAAAGAGATGTACCATCTGATCGCTGGATCACAAGCGACTTGGGTATCCCCATGTCCTTCAGATCGACCATGAACGCGCCATCTTTTAACATGGTACGGTCAAGAGACTTTACTCTTTCCATCATCTTATTGACATCGCCTGAGCGGACGAACTGTGACTCCCAGATGAATTTGTCATGCTGGATGTTCATCCGGCGCTGGGTTTCTTTTATCCCGATCATTGCGGTGTCAATGGCATCCTTGAATTTTTTCATTGTTTCAGGATCACCAGTTTCATATTTTTTCATGATCCCATCCACTTCAGGTGAATGTTCTTTTTCATCAACAAGCGTCTTATTGGCAGCTATATATACATCAGCTATCGCATGGTCTGCCTTTTTTGTCCTGTCAAATTTGAAATTCATAAGACCCCAGACAACAACGGCTATCTGGCGTCCCATATCGTTAATATAATATTGAGCCTCCACGTCATATCCTGCACGCTTTAAGATCCGGGCAAGAGTATCTCCTATTACCGAATTCCTGATGTGTCCGATATGGAGCGGGCCGTCAGGGTTTGCTGAGGTGTGCTCAATGATGACTTTTCCTTTATTTTCAAGATTTCCAAAATTTTCTCTGTCAAGCAAGACTCTGATAACCGTTTCATTCAGGAACGCCCTGCTCATAAAAAAGTTGATATACGGACCTGTGGCTTCAGCTCTGTCGATATACGAGTCTGCCTGTATCTTGATATTCTTGATGATCTTCTCGCTTATCTCTCCAGGATTCTTTTTGTATTTTGGCGCAAGCTTAAATGCCACTGAAGATGCTATATCGGCATGAGGTGACTCGTCCAAAGCCATATCGGATAATTCAAATCCAGCATGTATTAATGCATTTGATAATACTGAGGAGACCTCATTCTTAAATTTTATAAACATAATCGGCCGTTAACATGCAAGCATGGTACATAATTTTTTCTTAAAAGTTTAGTATCAGATCAGATAAAATATATGATAACAACCCCCCAATTCGATGATCTTATCAGATAAAGGATATGATAACAAATGATATATAATTGCATTCAAATCGGATTTAGAAAAGCGTTATAACCATTGAAAATCACTTATTCTATTCAAGGAGGAAAAGCAATGCAAGAGGTCCTGATATATTCTACCAGAAATTGTCCAAATTGCAGGGTACTTAAACAATATCTGGAAACAAAGGATATAAAATATAAAGAAATAGATATGGCTACGCCGGCTGCGCTCACAGAACTCAGGATGAATGGTGTGTTTACGATGGCTGCACCAGTTCTTCAGATCGGGAATAAATTCTACACGACCGGTGATATATTCAGCCATGACAGGATCGACCATGGCAGGCTGGAAAAGCTCCTTACGGTGTAACAGGGTATGATTTCCGGGGATTCCCGGAGGATAAAAAGAGAAGGAGGAATGTTAAAATGGGTAAGTACATAGAGGTTCAGATATCTAATATTTTGGAAGAAAATAAGAATGAAATGATTGGGGCAATTCTTCAAGATGCACGTCAAACCCGCAGTTCAGGTTATACGCGTATGACCAGGGATATCCAGACCGTTCAAAAAACACTGGGAGGATTTTCATTACCGTCCATACCAAAGGTCAGGACGACTGACGGTCACCTGATGGACTGGGACAGGAATACTATTGTCAGGCAATTGATGAAGGAAACAAGGCTCAGCGAAGAGTTCCACGGAATAGCAGCGATCTCTGAGGAAGAAGCAAAAGAAATAGCAAGGGAGACCGAGAAAAGAATCAAAGAGATGGGAGTTAAATTCCTTTCTGGGCCTCTTGTACGCGAACTTGTCAATATAATACTTCTTGAGCGCGGACATACCGAATGGCGCAATATCTCAACAAGAGTAGGAACGCCGGTCTTTGACGCGTATCGCATCGATATGGGAACTGGTTTTGAGGCCAATGACAATGCCAATCTGCAGGAGAATGCGGAGACGAGCCACAAGAAAAAGGCGGACAAGATGAGTAAAGAACAGTACCTTCTCATGATCCCGCCAGATCTTGCAGATGCGCACCTTAACGGCGACATCCATATACACGATCTTGAGTACTTCGGGACACGTGCATTCTGCCAGGACTGGGACCTGAGATACTTCTTCTATTACGGCCTCATGCCTGATGGAAGCGGTACAAAAGCAAGTGTGGCTGGACCAGCAAAGAAAGCTGAAGTTGCGATACTCCATGCAGTGAAAGCCCTTGGCAGTGCCCAGACAAATTTCGCAGGCGGCCAGGGATTCTATAATTTCCTTACGTTCATTGCGCCTTTTTTTGAAGGTATGAATTACGACGAAATAGAGCAGCTCATGCAGATGTTCGTTTATGAAATGACACAGATGATGGTAGCTCGCGGCGGGCAGCTTGTATTTTCCTCAGTCCAGTTATCTCCGGGCATACCAAAACTCTGGCGCGATAAACCTGTTGTCTATAAAGGCAGTATCTTTGATGGAGTGATATCCCCCAGACGCACATATGGTGAGTTCGAGCGCGAGGTCAGACTTTCGTTCGAAGCGCTCATGAATGTGATGCTAAAGGGCGATTACTGGGGAAAGCCCTTCAATTTCCCGAAGCCTGAGATAAGTATCGAACCTGATTTCATGGTCGAGGATGAGGAATTTAACAGGGCGCACCCTGAGCTTTTGAGCTATGATGAGCTTTATACGAAGGCATTTGAGCTTGCGGCCAAGTTCGGAGCGCCATATTTTGATAACCAGCTTCCTGAATACAGGGGCGCAGGGAAAGGCATAAGCTGCTACCAGTGCTGCGCATATAACTTCTCGTCGTCACATGATAAGGACAGTGAATTCGAAGATAAGCTGTATTTCAAGGATGGCAAACACTTTTCGATGGGAGCATGGCAGGTGGTTTCGCTTAACTGCCCGAGGGCTGCGTACAGGGCAGGGAAAAATGACGATGAACTCTTTGCCGAACTCAAACGAATGATGGATATGTGCGTTGATCTTTTCAAGGTGAAGCGCAGGTGGATGGAGATCGTAATAAAGAACAACAGGATGCCATTCGCAACGCAAAGACCAAAAGACCCGTACACCATGGAGCGCGGCGAGATAGCTGTTGATACTAAAGGGCTTGTATATACGATAGGCATTATCGGGATAAATGAGATGGTGCAGCACCATACCGGCAAGCAGATATATGAAAGCGAGGACGCCCGGAGGCTTGCTATCCGCGCCATGTTCGAGATGAAGTTCTATGCAAAGGACCTCTCCCAGAAGTACGGCATGGAAATAGCGCTTGCCAGAACGCCTGCCGAGACAACGGCGCAGAGATTCGCAGTATCTGATCTTTTGCATAAGGAATACATGAAGTGCGCTGAACCGATAATCAAAGGCAATGTCCCTGAGGCGCACAAGCACATCTCAGAGACACGCGACCTGCCTGTGTATTACACCAACGGTACGCATGTTCCGCCGAATGCGGATGTAACACTTCCGCAGCGCATCAAGCTTGAGGAGACCTTTTTCCCGATAGTGGATGGAGGGAATATCCTTCACATCTGGCTTGGCGAAGCGGCGCCAGACCCGCACGGGCTCAAGGAATTTGCCATGAACCTTGCCAAGAACACGCAGGTGGGTTATTTTGCTTTCACGAAGGACATGACCGTGTGCATGGATGATTTCCATGTGGCATCAGGACTGCTGGATGAGTGCCCCAATTGCGAGAGCGATAATGTGGAGCATCTGAGCAGGGTGACGGGGTATATCCAGGCTGTCTCAGGGTGGAACGAGGGGAAGAAGCAGGAACTGAAGGACAGGAAGAGGTATGGGGTGGGGGTTTAATTTTTTTATAAATAATAAAATTTTTTGTTTATAAAAAAAGAATACTTAGGTTTTAGAAAAATTATTTTTCGATATAATACTATGAATATTCAAGAAAGTAAGCCAATATTGAAAAGCGTTGAAGATATTGAATTGGAAGTAAATAATTTTATAGATAAAATATCGAAAGATAAAACAAATACAGAAAATTCAGTGGGAAAGCTAATCGAAGAAATGGAAGGAAGCTTCGAGGATGCAAAAAATCAAACTGAGAAAAATGTTTTTGCACTAAATAATAAAAGAACTGATTTAGAGAGGATAGCAACTATTAAATTTAATTCAGCTTCGGAATCACTAAAAAAATCAATTGATATATTTAGACAGAATTATGATGGTTTTAAAATTGAATATAGAAATAGCCTAATTGTCCCAGTTTTTATATTAATTTTCATAGTTATTTTTTATGATAAAATCGTAAATTATTTACCAGCTATTGATATTAAGATTTATGAAATCTCAATATTAAAACCATTGTTCGAATTTCTTGCTCTATTTTTTGTTTGCATTTTTTATTTGAAATCTATGAATCGATTTAACAACGATTCTGAAATATTAGAAGAAACAAAAGCAAGTATAGATAAAACGGAAATAGCTATTGAAGAAGTAACAATTTCACAACAAAAGTTCAATGATGTAAAACCATTTTTTAAGGATGCGAAAGGAGTAATTAAAACATTGGTTGTTAATTTCGGTAACTCAATACCTCTTGTAAATCAGGTTTTCAATCTATTAACTCTACTTGCGAAATATGGGACGATAGTGAAAAACTTCGAGCTGGCATTAAATTACTATGGTTTAATTTATGATCCCAAATTCTTTGATGATCTCGGAAAAAATCCTCCATCAGATGTCCAAATAATAGATAATGAAAAAGATTGGGAAAATTCTATTGCAGAAAAAATAATTAATAAAAAAAATAGAACAAAACTACCTGTATATCGAGAAATAATATTGCTTTTATATAATGAACATAATGGTATGGATACCACGCAACTTTACAGAAAAATCTTAGAATCAGATAAAAAAATCAACAATCTGGCAAAAATTCTTATTGAAAGTAAAAGGCTTGTAAAGCCGCATGAAGATGATATTTTTAACAAATATGGATATAATTACAGTATTGAAAAGTGTTGATTCATTTGACATTTCAAGAATCAACGATATTATATCATTATCTCTACGTCAATTGGATTATTTAAAATCTTATATTGATTTTTTGGATAAGAATGGTGTATATCCAAATTTTAAACCTGACATTCAATTCATAATTAAAGAAAATGAGTATGGAAATAGCAAGTTTGAATATCAAGTAGTAAAATTGGCTCATAAAATTGGTAGAAAGGTTTTTAGTCAAATATCTGGTTTAAATGAAGATCTTATTGAAGGTTTTGCAAGGGCATCAATTTCTATTAAATTTCATAATGAAATGTCTTTAAAAAAGTATGCCTGCGAAATTTCAGCAGATGATAGAGCAGGAGCTGTAATATTAGCATACTATGAAAAGTCTAAAGAGATTGATAGAAAAGATGCGGTGAAATTAAATGAATTAATTGAGGATTTAAATTTAATAAAATCAAAATATGAAAAAAAAGATGAAAAAAATTTTATATTTTTAGCCAGTCAATTAAAAGAGGGTAACTGGTATGATAGTAGTCCTGCATTATTGAAAGCTTTAATTGAAACCATGAAAGCAGAAATCGAAGAGAGATTTGACAATATTGAGAAATTTACAATATTACAAAAAGTTGTAACAGCTACTTTTAAAAAAGTTAAAATTGACACTGTGGAAAAAGCAATTGATGCGCAGGTTTTTGGTGCATATGTAATAATGTTTTCCACCATTGGTGGAAACCTTGCTGAAAAAGTAGATATGTTATCTAAAAGAAATCCTGATAAGAAATGGATTTTTAGATCTTCTGAAGAAATTGAAAGAATCGAGAAAATCGATGATGTAAAACCAAAATACGATTTTATAAGTTTTTCCAAAAATACTCGAATAGGAGTTTTAGAGAAGGGAGAATCATTTCTTGAATTTAGTAATAATTTTATGAAAGATTTGAAAAAAATTCTCTCTAAGTCAGATAAGCAATTTGATATAGGGGTAGTTATCCAAAGAATTACTCCTTCAAAATATAGCTTTGATATTCTTGATAAAGAAGAGCTTACACAAAATGTTGATTTAAGGAATTTGGATGTTGCAGATTTTATTGCGCGTTTAGCAGCTGATCATGTGCCTCAAGAAGAGCAAGCCAGTGTAATAAAACTTGAAAAAGATATTAACCTATTAGAAATTTTGAATGGTTATTCAATTTATGAAATTATTAAGGTAGAAAAAGATGAGTTCGATGAAAAAGAAAGAAATATTTTAGAGTTGGCTTCAATAAAAAAAGAAATCTTAGAAAAACTTGAGTCAAGTTTTGGAACAAAAAATCTCCAAGAACTGGCATTAGAATTGGACAGCAAAAGAATTGAAAAGAAAGAAATATCTGGAAAAGTAAGAGATATTTTAGAAAAGCGTTTCTCGGAAATATCTGGCTTAAAAATACAGGCAATACCTCGCGCGAAGCTTTTTTCAAATAGATTTCCCGATGCCTTAGAACAACTTGCACTTCTTTGGAGGTTGTAATAATATCGCATGAAGCTTAAGACCATGATGCAAGTAATGAGTCATTTTCTGATTCTTCGCAACTTCTCCTCGCGTCTCATCACCTGCCTCCGCTATCGCACCGCTCCGTGCCGGGCCAATCCCCTAAGGTACCCGGTGCAGTGAATCTGCGTTCATCCGCGTTCGTATATACAACACCTCTTGCGAGAATAAATAAGCATTCTTGCACCTACATAAAAGTAGGTCGAGAGAGTAACAAACATTGCGTTTGGGATCCGTTCCCGTTGATTAACCTGTTGCTCTCTCATCCTTTTAATACA
>JAGFND010000026.1 GCA_021409285.1 Candidatus Methanoperedens sp.
AAGCGTACCTGAAAAATGTCAACGATTATAATAACAATCAGGCTTTTGCTTCTTTTGGTAAGAAAAAGTACGATGAAGCTCTGGAATTCGCGGGATTAGCAAATAATGAATTGATAAAGGCTGAGAATAGCTTCTCAGGGGTAACAAAGGAAACAGTTAAACCTGAAGAAAGTCCCGTCGAGAAGAAAAAAACTCCGGCTTTTGAAGCGCCATTCTTGATCATAATATTGCTGGCGGCTGTTTTTCTTAAAAAGAAAAGCCATTATTAATTTTCATTATCAAATCTGCAAGAGTGCATGATGTTTCTTTACGCAATGTTTAAATACTTTCCTATGATGATGAGATAGACCAAGAAAACAAACAGATAATATAATCTGGTATTTATTCTTGAGGAGATAATAATGGCTAAAATAATGCATGCGCAAACCGTTCTTACAATAGAAGATATCGAGGCATTGAAAGAGAAGACAGGCGAGAACAGCACAAAAGATGCACTGGCAAAAGCAGTTACACATTATCTTGAGTGTGAATATACCGAAGTTCAAGATATGTGGGCAAAGAAACTTGAACGAGTAGTAAAACGTAAAAAGAAAGAAGAAGAAGAGTCTGAATAATCATCTCGCTATTATCCATGCCGGCAGTTTGATAAATTGAGATTGGCTTATCTGGATGCGGCTACAGCCGCATCCTTCCTATTACAAAGAAATCAACTTCAGATCCAGCAGATGCATAGATCATTTCTTTTCTAACACTATTTGCGAGCCGAACAGCCCTGGATAGCTGTAAAAGGGAGAAGATGTGGTCATGTTCGATCGCATGCACCAGAAAATCTGAATGTTTGATATCAGATACTTTTTCAAATGACCGGTAGACCCGGAAATGTGTTCCGAATTTAAATCCTGTTTTGGGAATAAGTCCTCTATTTCTCAATGCTTCATAAACTTTATATTTTGTCATAAAATCGGATTCGATCCTTGAAGCTATACCCGAAAACTTTGTAAAATCCAGTTTTTCATTGTGCCTATTCTCTATTTCTATGATCCCTTTGTTCATGAGATAAGAGGACTCAACAAGGGATAACTGTAAAAGTCCCTCATCCATGGGTTTACCAAAAAATCTCCCATTATGAAGTTCGTTTGATGTAGAAGAATCCCATATCATACATCTGTCTTCAAGAAAGCTTGTTGTGGATAGGGATATATTGAGATCGATCTTGCAGGTGCCAGAAGGATATGTCCTTTTTGCTTCATAGAAAGTAATGTCGCTTTCTTCATCTACTATAGCAAGTACAAGACGTTTTTTCAAATTGTCCACGGTATCAATGTGCTTTTTCAGGTCGGAAAGAGCAAGAGGCATCCTTTCAGAAGTTACGAACACGAAAAATTGAGCCGGCGTTTTACCAGGATGCCCGCCCCGTGGATATACCCTGAAACCCATGGCTGCAGGCTGAATAAAATATCCTCTTTCACGGAGGTCTTTATATACTATATAGAACAACTCAAAATTTTTCACCAATGATGAGGCTTTCATGAAAAATTGCCTGAAATCAAGTTCGATTCCATCGAGCTCAACTTTTATTTTATCAACATAGATAAGAAAAGCGCTTTCAGGAAGGGAAAGTTCTAGAGCATTATCTCTCGGGCGTCCATAAAAACTTGTTCTATGTAACTCTTCAACTCCATTTTCATGGATCATAACTGAATTTTCAATCAATTTTCCCGATAAAGTCATAGTATCATTATGAAATATCTTCAAAATCCATCTGTTCTCCAACGGAGAACTTATTTTTTTCGATCGATCCCTTTTTCATTTCAATAATGTATCTAATATCTTTCATGGACTTATAGCCGGCCCATGGTTTCAGGTATGAAAGTCCTGTGATCTTTTTTTCGCTATTCAAAAAGATCACGTCAATAGGAAAAAATACGAAAAGCATATGTATATTGACCGGCGAAGGTTCTTTCAATACAAAGATCATAGCATAATCAGCAGGGATGTTTCTCCTGAACATCAATCCCAAAGTCTGTTCAAATATTCCCCTGGCAAATTCGATCTTCTTTGCCACCTCCATACCTTTATATTTTAATAAGTGAAGCATTAAGAAGCTATATAACACTCTTTGGTAATATAAGAATGGAGGATTAAATCAATAAATGAGTTCAGAAATGTGCACGGTATGTGGATTGCCAAAAGAGCTTTGTATATGCGAAGAAGTGGCAAAAGAACAGCAGAGAATAGTTGTTAGGATAGATATGAGAAAATACAAAAAGGAAGTCACAGTGATAGAAGGTCTTAATCCATCAGAAATAAACCTGCAGGAATTAACGACTTATCTGAAATCCAAATTCGCATGTGGTGGGACTATTAAGGATAACATCATTGAACTTCAGGGAAATCATAAGAGCCGTATGAAAAATGTTCTCATGCAGAAAGGTTTCCAGGCTGAACAAATTAAAATATAATGATAGAAGTTGAAGTAAAAGCGTGTGTAAAAGACCCGCGGATGATCGAGAGATCAATTGTGGCTATGGGGGCGGCTCCAATCGGTATTGAAAACCAGGCCGATACTTATTATAACGGTTCTGGCCGTGATTTCGTAAAGACTGATGAGGCTCTCAGGATAAGAGCAAAGGACAATAAGTATTTCTTGACATATAAAGGCCCTAAACTGGATAAGATATCAAAAACGAGACAGGAATTTGAGGTGGAGATAAATGATCCTTCAAATATGGGTAATATATTATCATCTCTTGGTTTTTCTCCAGTGGGGACAGTGATCAAGAAAAGGAAGAATTACAGGATAGGAGATTTCTTTATTTCCCTTGACGAAGTTAGAAATCTCGGGACCTTCATAGAGATAGAAATAGCTGTGAAAGATTCAAGGAATTATGATGAAAAAGTGGAGAGCATTTTCAAATTTATTGAGAAATTGGATATGAACAGGGAGTCAACGATTCGTGAATCATATCTGGAAATGCTTCTTCAAAAAGATAATTTGAATGAATAATTGTTCGTTGAATGTGTTCAGCTTACTTAATCCCAGGATACAGGACGCTCTGTCGAAGCAGGGATTCGTTGTACCGACTGAGCCGCAGGAAAAAACTATTCCTGCTGTACTTGCCGGGGAACACGTACTTTTGATCGCACCTACAGGTTCGGGTAAAACGGAATCTGCAGTCCTTCCGGTATTGAATAGCATCCTGCAGAAAAAATCGGATGGGACAAAAGGAGAAAAACATGGAATCATGGTCCTCTATATTACTCCCCTTCGCGCTCTTAACAGGGATATGCTATCTCGTCTTGAATGGTGGGGGAAGGAACTTGATATTAAACTGGCCGTGAGACATGGCGATACAACAACATACGAACGGCAGAAGCAATCCCTGAAGCCGCCTGAAATTCTTGTGACAACACCGGAAACTCTCCAGGTAATGCTGACAGGGAAAAGGCTGAGAAATAATCTCAGGACAATTACCCATGTGATCATCGATGAAGTGCATGAGCTTGCTTCATCAAAAAGAGGCGCCCAGTTATCAATAGCCCTTGAACGGCTTGTGGAAGTGAGCGGTGAGTTTCAGAGGCTGGGTCTATCTGCAACAATAGGAAAACCTGATGTTATTGGCCAATTTCTTGCAGGCACAGAAAGAACCGCACGCATTATTGAAGTCTCACTTCTTAAGAAAATGGGTTTTAATGTTGTGTGCCCAAAGCCCACGCAAGAAGACAGAGCATCATCCAAAAAACTGATGTGCACACCCGAGATGGCTTCTTATTTAAGGATCATATCTGATATCGTTAGAAATCATAAATCAACTCTTATTTTCGTGAATACAAGAGAATCGGCAGAAGCTCTTGGCTCAAGGTTCAATATGCTAAATATCCCTATCGGGGTTCATCATGGCAGTCTTTCGAGGGAAGCGCGTATCGAAGCTGAAGAGAATTTTAAAAAAGGCATACTTACAGGATTGATTTGCACGTCATCGATGGAGCTTGGTATTGATATCGGGGATGTGGACCATGTCATCCAGTATATGTCTCCGCGTGAGGTAACAAGACTTATACAAAGGGTCGGACGCGCCGGGCACAGGCTCGGGATAGCATCGAACGGGACAATTATCACGACATGTGCGGACGATGCTGCCGAAGCTTCTTCCATTACACGAAAAGCGAAGGCCGGAGAGATCGAGATAATTGATATCCATGAGAACAGCACGGATACGCTTGCGAACCAGATATGCGGCCTTGCGCTTGATTTTGGGGATATTACTGTTGAAAAAATATATTCAATCGTGAAAAGGGCGTATCCTTTCCGTTCACTGAGTATCGAGCTCCTTCGCGAGGTCATCAAACAATTGAATGATACGCGGCTTATCCGGTTCGAAGATGATGAGGTGCGCCGCAAGACTAAGAGCTGGCAGTATTATTATGAGAACCTTTCCATGATACCTGATGAAAAACGCTTTGAAATCCTTGATATCGTGAGCGGTAAAACAGTGGGTGCTCTTGATGAAGCGTTCGTGGTGGATTTTGCGGAAACCGGTGCTGTATTTATTGCAAAAGGCGAAATGTGGCGGATCATCGAGGTAATACCTGATAAAAGCAGGATAAGAGTTGAGCCTATAAGCGATCCCGGGGGTGAGATACCAAACTGGGCCGGTGAGGAGATACCTGTTCCATATGCTGTTGCCCAGGAAGTGGGTGCCATAAGAAAACGATTTGCAGAAAATATCGCTGAAGGAAAAAGCACTGAAAAGATGATCGGGGATTACAGGATAGATTATCCTGCTGATCGTGATGCTGCAAAAGAGATACTGGATCTGGTCAAAAAGCAGTTAAAAGCACATCTTGCGGTGCCGGTGGATGATATTGTCGTGATAGAGCAGGATCAGACATCGATGATAATCAACATCTGCGGTGGGCATAAAGTGAATGAAACACTTGGGCGGGTGCTCACATCGCTTCTTGCAGCAAGGTTCGGAGCAAGCGTGGCTATGGAAATAGATCCTTACAGGATTAAACTGGAACTTCCGCGCATGCTTCATGCAGAGAGAATCAAAGAATTGCTGATGGCAACAAGTCCTGACCATCTTGAGCCGATAATCGAAATGACGCTTAAAAATACCATGCTCCTTAAATGGAAGATGGTCCATGTCGCACGGAAGTTCGGGGCGCTGCACAGGGATATGGATTATGAGCGTATAAGCATGAAGAAGCTTCTTGAGGTGTTTAACCGTACTCCGATGTATGATGAAGCTGTGCGGGAGATATTCCACGATAAACTCGATATTATACGGGCAAGGGAAGTTCTTGGCGATATTCAGGGCGGAAAACTAAAGATAATTATCCAGCGGTTAAGTCCCATAGGGGAAGCAGGTTTCCTCGGCGGAAGGGAGCTGATGGCGCCAGATAGGGCTGATAGCTCGATAATAATGGCGCTAAAGAGCAGGATAATGGAAGACCATGTGATCCTTTTTTGTGTGAATTGCAAGAAATGGAGATCAAGCACGGCAGTCATAAGAGTGCCTGAGCGGCCGGAATGTCCTCATTGCGGAAGCAGGTTGATCGCGGCGCTGAAGCCATGGGAGGAAGAGGAGATAAAGATAGCAAGAAAGCCTGAAAACGAAAAAACGGAAGAGGAGAGAAAAAGGACTGCGCGTGTTTACAGGAATGCGAACCTTGTGCTCTCGCACGGGAAGACTGCGGCGATAGCGCTTGCTTCAAGGGGCATTGGACCGGACACTGCTTCAAGGGTTATCAGGAAATTGAGGGAGGACGAGGAGGAGTTTTACAGGGATATTCTGATCGCGGAGAGGAATTATGCGAAGACGAAGAGGTTCTGGGAGTAATGATATAAAAAATGAGTACGCGAATTTTGCCTTACACTTTCTTTGGCATTTTAAGGACAGTTAAGCCAAACGATATACTTTAATAGTTTATACTCATAATAGTTATTATCGAGTGGCGGGCATAACAGCAGGTAATGCCGTAATATCGAGAATTCATCGGATTAAGGCTCCTGATAGGATGTCATAGCTATAAGATTTTATTCAAACGGAGGAATAACATGAAAAGCAGTACACAAGACAATGTTGAAAGCAAAATCCACAAAGTGAAGGGTGAAATCAAGGAAGTCGCGGGGAAACTCAGCAATAATCCCAGCCTGGAAATGGAAGGAAAAAGCGAGAAGATAGAAGGCAAAGTTCAAGAAAAGGTTGGGCAGGTCAAGAAGGTCTTTGGGAAGTAGGAAAGCGGCGTATCAGGCGCTTTCACTCCCTTGAGGCTTGGGCCTCAATTTTTTTCACGATTTTCTGTATCGAAAACCCATTTTTTTAAACTATTATTCAACTTATTCTTATAATAGTCCCACCTACGGACACACTAAATATAATTACTTTTCATCAATATGACGAATATCTAAATTCACCACTGAGCCATCGCAATGTGGATGGTTTTTGCACACCCACCTCTCCCGTATTGTATCCCACTTTATTTCTTTTTCCTTATAAGTTTCACCACAATGATTACATCGTACTTGCTTTTCTGAATCTAACTCTGGTCTAAAAGGAGGTATTGTCTTATTCTTACGCGCTTTCATATCATCAGATTGCTTACTTCCAGGTATCATAATGCATGTAAGATTATTTTTCAATCATAAAAAGGTAGTGAAACCTGCATATAGCAATTTTGAGATCAATTTTAGAAAGGAAGATGATTTGTCCTTCAGCGATTAGGATTTTTTCCTTCTGGATACTGCGCGCATATCATCTGCGTTTAATCAGGTACTGTGCTATGTATTTACCAAATTGTTCAATATCTCCAATATTATTCTGCAAGTAATAGTGGAGTTTCTGGATATCGATTTTTGCGTACATGTGAACAAGTCTGTTCCTGAACCCTGCAGAAGGTGCAAATTTTGTAGCAAAATTTCCCGGTAAAATCCCCTGTTCCCCAAGGATCAAAAACACTTCCTGGTAAGACTCTGGCATTTTAAGTTTTTCTTTTGAAATTATCATTTCACCAATGTCGATCGAACATTCCAATGCAATCTCTAAATATCGCTCAACAGCTCCCTTAAGTGTGTGATCTCTCTGCAACTCTTCTATCTTTAAATGTTGATAGCCTTTCAAAATGTTCACATATTCAACAAGCTGTTCAATTTTGGATGCAATTTCATCATTCATGAAAAACCAACCTCAGCGATCCTCTCCAGAGTTTCTTGCGTATGCCTTTGTATGTAATATTTTTCATCCATGTACTTTGAAAGGATCTTTGTTTCGAATTTTACTCTCTCTGTTTCATCGGATTTCAGGATAATCCCGCTTTTTATAATATTATATGAAAGAAGCAATGGCGCTTCGTTTAAAACAACAAGATCTATTTTGTTTTTCTTTATTAAAATAGCTATTTCGCTTATCAATTTCATTTCCAGGTCGAAGCTGTCTTTTTTTGATAATTTTTCATCCAGCATGACCCCAATATCAACATCGCTCAACCGCCCTGCATTGCCCCTGGCTGTTGAGCCAAAAAGATAGGCAAGAATTACACTATCTTTGCTGCTGAAATATTCTGTTAGTTCTTTTTCATATGGCATCATGCTTTACTTTGTAATTTGTTTTTGATAATATATGTTCTTCGCTTATGTGCAGCATTTTTGGGCTCCAGCATAACAGGCGCAGTCGTTGCCAGGGATGTATTGTATCCCTCCTCTTTTCCCTCCTTTCCCGCAGGTGTGACGGCGCGATGGGAGGGAGCTGGGGAATAACTTATTGAACATTTTGCCACTGACATCAAGAAACAAAGCCTTTAATTAGTAGAAAGTAGAAAGTAGAAAGTGGATAAATATGAGCGAGAACATAGGTGTTAAAATAAGTTCAGATACGAAAATCATTCTTGATACAATGTATCAACAATTACGCAGCAGTGGGATTAAAATTACAGAAAAAAAGATTCTTGCCATTCTTATCACCAATACAGATGTGACAACTATAAAAAAATACTTGGAAAAAGAAGATAATACTGCCCTCCAGATGTTGAAAAAACCTGTACATTGGGGAGTTGCAGATTCCTCTGAAGATATAGATCGTTATCTTTATGGAAATCCATGAGTATTCTTATTGACACTTCTGCGCTTGTCTCAGCCAGAAATGCTGATGATAAAAACCATAATAAAGCGCTTGATATCATGGCCAAGGCATTAAAAGGTGAATTTGGCAAATTGTATATCAGCGATTATATTTTCGATGAGGCAGTAACAATTGCTTATATCAGAACTGGTAATAAAAATTTTTCGAATGATATAGGAATTTTCGCACGAACAAAACCAATTTTATTTCGTTTCATTGAGCCTATCGATTTTGAGAGGGCCTGGGAACTTTATCTGCAATTTCAAGACAAGAATTTCAGTTTTACGGATTGTACGAATATCGCACTTATGGAAAGAAATCGTATTGATACTCTTTTCACCTATGATTCTGAATTTAACGGGATCGTAAGATTAATAGGCTAAAATATTATCAAATCAACCGTTTACAACCTCCACCGACCTTATCTTTAAAAAATCCTTATCAAATGTTGCTATCTTCCTGATTTTCATCATCTCCATACGGGCAAGATTCGATGCATCCACAAAACTCAAACCAGTATTCTCCTGATTAGAAAATATCTCCCATGACCTTTCAAACACTTCGCTCGCTTTCATTATTTCAATTTCCCATATTCCCCTGCATTGAGTATCAACGAATATCAAGCAATCTCCTGTTAGTATAAAACTTCATCGATCTCTTCACTCAGGTTCCGATACTGGTAACCAAAATGCTCCGGCTTGATCTCAATGATGCTCCTCTTCTTTTTTTTTTGGAAGTCCGAGCCATTCACTGAGCGCTTTTGTGACCGCTTCCCCGATGGAGAATCAAAAGGAGAATATCGAGTCATGTAGCACGAAGGTGGTTTGAAATGACCCCCCTGAAGAACAGAAAGAATATATGAAACAGATTAAAATAAAATAAAAAGATGAATAAAAAACAAATGTTGAAGAGGTATCTAAATTTTAGATACTTCTTTTATATGTTCAACTTTCAATAAAATTGAACTTAATAAATACGTAATTGTAATTGCAGACATTAATGTCTCTATTATTTTTATATAAATATTATTTTCATAATAAATTATTCCAGTTGGCGATAAAATTGCCAGTGTCATTAAAATTATAGCTATTATACTATAATTATATATAAATACTTTTAATATTTTTAATATTTTCATTGATTACCTCATTGAATTCTTTATGCGTCTTTTGGCCACTATTGTATTTGTAGCTCTTACATTAAACCTATAATTCAATTGCTCTGATCATTAAACATATCCCCCCGGGTCCTGAATTGCAGGATACCGGGAAAATAATATTAGACAGTCCTTGCTGTGTTGTTGACCCATTTAGTGGATACGATGCCTGAAGTATTCACTGTATGAGTACTTATGATGTATCTGGTCTTGGGAGTCAGGCGATCTGCCTGATAATGACCGATCCCTTTTGTGACATTTGTGATAAATTTCCCGTTAATGTAAACCATCACTCTGGCAAAATCAGGAGTTGAAGGATCAGTCCATGCCCAATTGATATTTTTGCGTGCAATGTTTTTGGTGCTCAAGTTTTCTATGCCAATCATTGAAGTCATATTAATAGAGGTGATATTTACACTACCATTGATTACCTTTAAATCAACATAATTCCCATCTGGATCAACAATTTTTACATTGGAAAGATTGATACGGGATTGCCCGGGCGAACCTGCGGTAATATTGACAAGGATAAATGTCCCCGGGGCAGCTACGTTTACTGTACCGAGAATAACGCAATAAATATCTTTAAAAGTACCATGTGAATTATCTATTATACCTTTATTGAAGAATGTATTCTCCCCATTCTGTTTAAGAATATTGCCTTCCATGATATTATTTACCTGAAGCATTGACCTGTCAAATTCGATGTTCAACTGGGCGCCAGCAATAGCTGCACCCTGCGGATCAATAGATATGTTCAAAGTAAATATTTCACCTTGAGTTAATGTCTTGTTTAAAGGGACGACTGTCACTTCAGCTGCAGATGCCTGGCTAATAAGGACAAGGCATGAAAGTAATATTATTCCATATTTAATACTGTTCTTCATATCTGAGAATAGATGTGAACATAAATTGAATCATATGGCCATAAAAGACTCAATCAAATATTGATGGGAATCGAAACCTTAATAAATGAAATGTACTAACAGGTAAACTTTATGTTATCCCGTAGAATTGGCCATTTTGTAGAATCTGTCATCAGAGACATGACGCGTCTTTCATTGAAATATGATGCCATCAACCTTGCACAGGGATTCCCTGATTTTCCAGCCCCCCAAGAGCTAAAGCAGGCTGGAGCAACTGCTATCATGGAGGATTACAACCAGTATTCGATAACATGGGGCGCCAAAGACTTGAGGGATGAGATATCACGGAAAGCCTTAAAATATAATAATATTGAAGCAGATCCTGATTCGGAGATAACAGTCACATGTGGCTCAACTGAAGCAATGATGGACGCTATGCTTGCCCTGATAAATGAAGGCGATGAAGTCGTGATATTTGAGCCCTTCTATGAGAACTATGGGCCTGATTCAGCAGTTTCAGGGGCAGTCCCGCGTTTTGTTCCATTAAAAGATGATTACAGCATCAATGAGGACGCACTCGTTTCCGCTTTTAATAAAAAGACGCGGGCATTGATCCTCAATACCCCAAATAATCCATGCGGCAAAGTTTTCACAAAAGAAGAATTTAAATTAATTGCAGAGCTATGCATTGAGCATGATGTCATCGCAGTGACAGATGAGATATATGAGCATATACTGTACGATAATAATAAACACATTAGCATAGCCTCACTTCCTGAAATGAAGGACAGGACATTAACCATAAGCGGCTTTTCAAAGACATACAGCGTCACTGGATGGCGTATCGGTTATGCGATCGCACAGAAGGACATCACTTCTGCAATAAGGAAAGTGCACGATTTCCTTACTGTAGGCGCGCCAGCTCCTCTTCAGCATGCATGTGTCACAGCGTTAAGATTTCCTGATTCCTATTATAAAGATCTTGCAGGCATGTATGACAGAAAAAGAAAAATTCTATATAATTCTTTGATAAATGCAGGATTTAAGTGCAAGATGCCCGGAGGCGCATATTATATCCTTGCGGACTTCCCTGAGGAGACAGGAATGGATGACATGGCTTTTGCAAAATACCTTGTAAGTGAGATCGGAGTGGCGTGTGTTCCGGGAAGCAGTTTCTACATAAGTAAAGAGGGAAAGCATAAACTTCGTTTTACGTTCTCGAAAAAAGATGAGACTTTGATTGAAGCTGCAAGAAGGCTTGAGAAATTGAAGATATGAGGGGTTTTCCGGGCTATTTTCACAAATCATTAAATATCCCGCTGTTCATTCTGTTCATCAATTTATGTCGCTCATCAAAGATATTAACCTCACTAACAATGAAAAACGTGTGTTACTTGCCCTTTTAAAAAAAGAAAAATTCACACCCGAAGATCTTGCTGCTATTTCAGATCTCAATATTGAAGCTACTATGCAGTCAGCTTTCCTGCTTGCCGAAAAAGGTCTCTCAGATGTCACTGAGAAGACAACAGCAATATTCACGCTCAAGAAAGAAGGTGAGGAATACGCACAGATTTCACTTCCGGAACGGCAGATCATAAATTCCCTTAAAACCCCTATTTCACTTTCCGAATTGAAAAAAATGTTCCCTCCACAGATGGTGAGTATAGCACTTGGATGGCTTCGAAAGAAGAACTGGGTGAGAATAGATGGAGATAGAATCATCCCGATAGGCAAACCGGAAGAAGGGGAAGATGAGAAAATCCTTTTAAAACTCAAGAAAGGCCCGGCTTCTGATATCAGTGACCATGTAAAAGACCTTATAAAAAGGAACCTTGTGGAAAAATCTGAGAAAAAAACCCGGATAATCGCAATAACCGAATCCGGAAAAGCTCTTGCTGCAGCTGATTTGACAATTGAAGAAGAAATTGCCCAGTTAACACCAACGATTATCACTACCGGAGCATGGAAGACCGCAAAGATCCGTCCTTACAACATTAATACTCCGATAAAACCGATATATGGCGCAAAGCTCCACCCTTACCGGCGCCTGATAAACGAGATGCGCCAGATATTTCTTGAGATGGGCTTTACCGAAATAAAAGGCGATATTGTCCAGAGCTCGTTCTGGAATTTTGATGCTCTTTTCCAGCCCCAGGATCATCCTGCACGCGAGATGCAGGATACTTTCCATCTTGCGACGGAATGTGATCTTCCCGAAGGATATATTAAACCGGTAAAAGAGATGCATGAGACAGGTTCAGGCATTTCCAGAGGCTGGGGAGGCAAATGGAGTGAGAAAGTGGCAAGAAAGCATGTTCTAAGGACACACACAACAGCGGTCACGATAAAATATCTCGCAGATCATCCTGATGAGCCTGTCAAAGCCTTCTGTATCGACAGGGCCTACAGGCGTGAAGCCATAGACCCGACACATACACCTGAATTCGAGCAGCTTGAAGGCGTGGTGATGGATAAGGGTGTGAATTTTAAGAACCTTCTTGGCTGCCTTACAGAGTTCTATCACAGGATGGGCTTTGATGAGGTTCGCTTCAGGCCGGGATATTTCCCTTACACTGAACCCAGCGTGGAACCTGAGGTATATATCGAGAGCAGGGGCAAATGGGTTGAGCTTGGAGGGGCGGGAGTCTTCAGGAAAGAGGTGACGCTGCCGCTTGGCATCAGGTATCCTGTACTTGCATGGGGACTTGGTGTGAGCCGTGTTGCGATGCTCAGGTTGGGTCTAAAGGATTTGAGGGAACTGTACCAGAGCGATATCGACTGGCTGAGGAAGAGTACAGTGCTTTGAAAGGTATTTTTAATCCATCCGATTAAGCTTTCGATTTCCAGCCCCTGGGATATGTGCCCGGCAACATAAGAACCCTGTCAGTATTCACCATAATACCTGTTGCAGCTTTCTGTATTTCAAGAGATTTTTTTTGTGCGCTTCCAAAAGACACAGCTTCTCCTTTTTGAGTAAATACAGCCACAAGATCGCCTTTTTTTATCCCTGTCTGGACTGAAACCACACCCGATGCTGCAAGACTTGCGCCATGGCATATTGCATCGACCGCGCTATCGCGTATCACTATCTTTGGAAGGTGAGCAAGACCCTCTTCCATGGGAAGAACAACTTTACGCAGATGCTCTTCATTGTTATTTTCCTTCCATTCAACAAATGCATCCTTCAGGTCGTGCAGCGTGATCAGAGTTTCATCCTCGCGAAACGGGCCGCTTTTTGTGCGGCGAAGCTCCTGCATATGTGCACCCACGCCAAGTGCAAACCCGATGTCGTTGCATAATTTCCTGATGTATGTTCCTGCTTCACTTCCTACCCTGAAAAGGACATTTTTCCCATCATGTTCGATCAGGTCAATATAATAAATAGTCCTGATCCTTGTTTCACGTTTCACAGCGGATTTAAGGGACGGCTTCTGGTATATGTTGCCTGTGAACTCAGTCAGGATGCCTTTTAGACTTTTTTCAGGAACATCATTATGAAGCTTCATAAGGCATATATATTCCTTACCGGCTGTGAGGAGTGCATCTACCGCCTTTGTAGCATTGCCCAGCATGATTGGAAGAATTCCAGTCACATTTGGATCAAGCGTGCCGCTATGTCCTGCTTTTTCGATCTCAAGTATCTTCTTAACCCATGATGTGACCTCATGGCTTGTAGGCCCTGCCTGTTTATCAAGATTTATAACGCCTTTCTGAATATATTCCTCAATAGGTCTATCCGCGGGTTTCTTACCATACTTCTCCTCAGCAGGATCTTCTGATTTTATAATTAATTCTCGAACTTCCTCAGATGGTAATCTCATAGCAAACATTCAACGGCTTTTGCCGCTATCTCACATATCTTTTCTGGTTCCCATTTTGTAGAATCAATGACCAGATCATATATTGACAGGTCTCTTATATCTATATTGTAATATTTAAAATACCGCTCTCTTTCACATTCTTCTCTTTCCGAGGTTTCTGCTATCGCAGCCGATAGTTTTTTGTTTTCTCTTTTTGCAATTCTTTGCGCTCTTACTTCAACCGGTGCCTTGAGCCATATCTTAAGGTCTGCATCCACAAAAAAACCTGAAAGACGCCCCTCGAGGATCATATTATCCTTTTCCTCTGCGATCTTTTTTTGCGCTTCATCAAGATTCCGATCTATATCTTCATTGCATTTTGCAATGATCCCGAATTCAGCAAGTGACATGCAACGATCCTGTGCACATTTTCTGAAAATATCACCCATGGAAACAAGCTCCATGCCTAATTTTGCTGATAATATCTTTGAAAGCGTGCTCTTGCCGCTTCCAGGGGGGCCGCTGATCGTGATTATCAATTACATACCGCCTATATTCAAAGCCTTTCTTGTTATCTGGCTCACAGGTATCGAGCACAGGAAATACCAGAATAGCCAGTACTGGAACGGTCCAAAAAGCGTAGCAGTAAGGTTTTGTTTCCCCCAGAAAGGGAATACCATCGATGCTTCTGGATGCTGGCTTATAACAAGATAAACCCAGAAAAATAGCGGGATAGAAATAATACTGATATATAGCATGGGTTTGAACTGCTGTTTCATCATCTCCATCTGGTCACCCATCATTTCAGCTCTTTGCGCTTCCAGTTTTTTCATCTTCTGTGTATTGTTGGATAACTGCGCTTCTCTGAGTTCCTTCTGCATGTTCTTCATTCTATTCTGGACGCGCCGCATCAGTTCCCAATCCATTGTATATTTCTGTATCAGTGATGCATAAAGACCTGTAATGGCAGCAAGGATGAAAATAATCACATGAAGCGGGAGAAATGCCTGCAGCGGATTCAAAACAGTCCCGACCAGGTTCCCTATCACATTTCTCATATTGGGAAATAACATGATGCCGAACATCAGGAATATCCCGAGGTATAACAAGAGTTTTTTTACTGTTTTCTTGATCATATTTTATCCAGTACTGTTTTTATATCGTCAAATATCTGTTGTATTTCCTTTGAACCATCCATTATATGAAGAAGACCTTTATTAGTATAATATTCTATGAGCGGTTGCGTCTGTTTCTTATAGACCACCAGCCTGTTCTTTATTGCTTCGGCCTTATCATCGTCGCGCTGGTACAATTTACTCTTGCAGACATTGCATATCCCCTCAACCATAGGAGGATTGAAGATTACATGGTAACTTGCCCCGCACGAGCACATCCTTCTCCCTGAAAGGCGTTTTAATAATTCTCCGTCATCAACATGGATGTCAAGAACAACATCCAGCTTCTTATTCGATTCCGTGAGTATCATATTGAGAGCATCTGCCTGCGGTATCGTCCTGGGGTATCCGTCAAGGAGGAAACCTTTTGAACAATCATTCTGCAACAGCCTTTCTTTTATTATGGTTATCAAGAGCTCATCAGGAACGAGTTCTCCTTTTGACATATACGATTTGGCTCTAATTCCCAGATTTGTATTATTAGTTATATTTTCACGCAGTATATCGCCAGTGGAAATATGCGGTAGTTCATAATGCTTCGATATCTTCATGGCCTGTGTGCCTTTTCCTGCACCCGGGGGGCCCAACAAAATAATATTCATTTTGATCGATCCCGTATTGGCGATGTCTATATTAAAGGTTATTCAATTTTTTCTTGCCAGCAGACCAAGCCTCTCGGGATGGGAGAAAACCGACATTCTCTCATTCGAAACAAAGCAGATAAGACAAACGCCCGACTTTTTTGCAGCATCTATTCCGGTATTAAGCGGCGCTGATTTTGCTGCAATGATAGGAATGCCGGCGCGAGCTGCTTTCTGTACCATGCCTGCGGATTGGCGCCCCGATGATAGCAGGAAATGGTCTCCTGGCCTGATCCTATCGAGGATCGCTCGCCCCACCACTTTATCAATAGCATTATGCCGGCCGACATCTATTGCGTTTGCCACACACTCTCCTTTTGTATTAACAAGGCATGCCACATGTGTGCCGTGTGTCAACCTGTAAATATCTGATTCAAGAAAGGCCAGGCTTTTCTTGATTTCCCGGATACTGAATATTGTATCTGACCTGACAGATATCTCTTCATTCTCGTCCCAATGGATACCCACGCATCCGGATGAGCGAAGTTCCCGCCACAATTCCAGATGTTCGGTAGCCTCTACATCCACTCGTATTTTTCTACCGTCTATCCTGATATTTTTTATGTCATGGTGCTCTTTCACAATACCTTCGCAAACAAGATAACCGACAGCAAGTTCTTTTAACATCTCAGGTGTCGCCAGGATAACGGCCACATGGAGATCATTTATAAAAAGTTCAAAAGAATCTTCGACTGCTACTGAAAAAGCCGATTCACGTTTTGAAGACCCCGATAATTCCAGCGCCTGGTAATTTTTAATGTACATATTTGATTGATAGATTCCTTTTAATTTTTTCTATGTCTTCAGGAGTATTAACATTAATGAATGTTTTTAATTGCGGATCTAACTCTTTGATGTTCTCCACATTTACATAATTGACTTTTAATCTGGAAATCGGGGCAAGTATTATATTTTCACCTGATTCAATCGCTCTTTTTGTTTCACGGATCATTGGTTTACATTGATATACAGCATGCAACGGTTCAACAAAACCATCACTCCAGCGCGGAAGCGCAGCTTCATGATCTTCAGTTTCCTTAAAAAGCAGCTTTACGACTTTTTCATTGATAAAAGGCATATCACAGGCAACTATGAAACAATATTCATCTTCACAGGCCAAAAGACCTGACAGGATACCTGAAAGTGGACCTGTGTTCTCATAACTATCATATGCAAATTCATATTTCTGCACATGGGGAGCAAGCAATTCGCCCTGAGCATCATCCCGAACTGAGATGATGATATTATCCACAGCCTTTAACAGACTATCGATCACATATGTTATAAGAGGTCTGCCATTGATATCTATGAGTGCCTTTTCCTGATAACTCATGCGGCTTCCTTTTCCTCCGGCAAGTATCAGAGATGAATAAGTCATGATTTGATGTTTCATGCTTCTTTCACTTCCTATTTATTTATCATTTTTCCCCATCAACGTAAACCAATAAAACTATTAGAGGCTTTAACATATCTGATAAAGAGGTAAACCATGAATTTTGATATTGTTTTAAAAATAGATGGAAAGGATATTCCGATGAACGATTTTGTAAAAAAGATCCTGATCGGTATGATCACAGGTGCTGTGGGAACTTTAAGGGATGTGAATGAAAACTGGAAGTCCATTGATATCAGCATAAAACCTTGAATATCTTTATTTCATTTTCCTGAAATATTTTATCAAAACATTCATTCTCAAACTTAGTTTCGTTTTTTCTCTTTTTCTCTCCTAAATAAATGTACAGGGGTTTTTCATAAACTGCAAGCATCTCCACAGCTTTTTCTTTTTCTACAGTAGTCCTGAAAGTCTCCCATTCTTCAAAATTCCACTTGTCATAATCAAATAATCCAGGGGCAACAGTTTTTCTCCCGCTATATCCCAGGATCCATGGGGAATAGTAGCTTGAAGTGGACATTATATAAGCATTGCTTTCTAAGGAATTCATCTTTTTTATTATATTCAACTCATTTTCATTGACAAGAGGCTTTGCATCATTAATATTTTGATACATTACCAGCATGGAAGATAATAACAAAATAAATAATAGTGCGGTAATAATTCTATTCTTGAATTTCATAAGTTCATGAAGTCCAACTGAAGCAAGGATGATCATGGCGATATCCAGATGAATAATAAATCTATCGAAAAATATCAATTTGAAATACACTATAATCCCACCCACCAAAAACCAGAGAAAAAAAAGATTTAAATCTTTATTCCTGGCAAGAAAAAGGAATCCAAGCAGTGCAAACGGAAGATAGGGAAGAGATGAGAACTGATAGGTGAATAAGGAGATAAATGTTCCCGATCCTATGTTCGCAGTTATTATTGGATCTATATTATATAATATGGCTTCCTTTAAGTTTGAAAGGTAAAAGGTCAGGGCTATTGCCAGAACAGCCATACCAGCTAAAACATTTTTAATAAGATCTTTGCGATAGGTGATGATATATGCCATGTATATCAAACCGAATATCAAAAAGGTTGGTCTATGAACTGCACCAACAAATGCTGAAGTTAATATGAAAGGCAGATATTTTCTGGATCTGAAAAGATATAAAGCGATCAGCATTAAAAAAAGAGCCACAACGTTCTTGTAATACATATACCAGAATACCTTGAACTGAGCTATTGAGATGGAATATATGAGCAATGACAGGATTCCAACATTTTTTCCGAAAAACCTGCCTGCTGCGACATAAATTCCCAGGCCAAGCAACAGCTCAAAAAATATAAAAACCCATGTCAAAATAGCGTGGGCATCAAATCCGATCAAATAAAGCAGGTCTGTGATCATGAACAATCCAGGTTCAAATCCTTTCCTTACCCAGAGATCTATATTTTCTGACGGAAGATATGGCAGATTTTGCTGATAACCTTCCATTATGTATTTGTAAATTCCCGGGTCATAGCCCAGAGGAACGCTGTTATTAAGATAAGGAAGAAGCCTGGAAGCAAGTATGATCACGAATGGGATGATCATCAATATAGACGGTATTTTTATTTCATCTCTCTTTTCAAGTGACAATACACCAACAACAGCAAGTGCTATGGCAAAAATCTCAAAGTGAAGTATATACTTTGAAAAAGTCTCCAGGTTTGCAAGAGATACGAGTACTATGTAAATTATCAAAAGCTGGTTAAAAGAAGTTCTTATTGCAGAGCTATTCATTTTTCCTCATTATTCCATATAATTCCATCGGATTTGTTTATGGTGTTTTTATATTATACAGGTCATTGAGGGTATATTTTCCTTTGCGCATGTATATTGCGGCGGCTGTGCCTGTCAAAACAAGGATGACTATGGAAACATTTAGAAGGTTGATCTTTACACCAAGAAAATAATTGAGCCAGAAAACTGCGAGAGGGACAAATGCTATACTTAAGCCAAACGAAAGGGCGATCCGTTCTATCCAGTCTATTTCATCTTTTTTAAAGAATACGAAACTCCATGCAAAACCCGGTAAAAACAGTACAAATACCGAGCCTGAGATCATCCTTATAATATCTAATATTTCAACCATCGATCTCATCCTCCTCGAAAAGCAAAATCGAGAGCAATATTATGAGTACTCCTGCGACAATGGATATCAAATATGAAAGCATTCCAATGTCCTGTATCTTATACCAGACTATAAAAGCTCCGGCTATCCCCATGATCCCAATATAAAGATAATCTTTCGTTTTCAATTCTACTTTTTCTGGTTTTTCTTCTTCTTTTTGTGTCAGGACTGAAACCGCGCCTGAGATTATCACTATTATCAAAAGATAATTAATATTAATATAAGCCGAAACTCTGCCCTCCCAGATAGTTTCAGCGAGAAGGAGGAGAAGGTAAGTAATGAGCAGGGTAGAGAAGAACTCATGATTCAAATCCAGCAACTGCCTGAATCTATCGTTTTTTTCTAACTGTTTTATTGAATTGAAACTCTTATTGGATCTTTTCAGACATCCAATCACCGCTTCTCTCAGTTCCATTTTTTTTTCACCTTGAATAAGTCATCTTTTCCATATAGGCGGGATCGGGAAATTTCTCTTCCATAAGCTGTTGACAGCATCTGCTTTTCATCCAATTTTTTATCAAAAACAGCATTTCGAAGTTTGGATTTCATTTTATTGATAGTCTGAAAGTCTTCCATCAAAGTAAAGTTTTCTCATTAAAAAAATAAGTTCTGCTTGCATGCAAAGCTATTTATTATATCACTTGATACTTGGAAAAATAACATTCATATCAATTATAGAAATTATAACATATAATTCATAAAGTATTGTGGACTTACTAAATAACTGATATTCAATAAGAATGCAAAAAAATGAGCAGAATAGAAATCGATCCCTCCATAAAATACCTCGAAGGAACGCAGCGAGTACTTGACCCTGAGACCACTCTTGCCAGAACAACAAAACTGCTTCCTCAGATCGGTGTTACACGTATAGCCAATATCACAGACCTTGACCGCGTGGGAATACCTGTTTTCTCAGCAATCAGGCCAAGCGCGGCGGCAGGAGCGATTTCAATATACTCTGGAAAAGGGTCAACTGAAACAAATGCCAGGATCTCAGCCATCATGGAAAGTTTTGAGCGCTGCCTTGCAGAGCAACCTGAGGTCAGTATAAACCTTAAAGGGATCCCGATATCATCTGAGAGGGTCACCGATACATACGAGTGCCTTTGTGAAAATTATCCAACCTTATATCCAGACACACTTCTTCTGCCAAAACATGTTGATGAATTCACAAGCCTTGAATGGATTTTAGGGTATGATATAATGAACGATGTTGAGGTGTTTGTACCTGCAAATGCAGTTTTTCATCCATATAATCCTCAGGCTGCAAATAAACTTTTCAGAAGCAATACAAACGGCCTTGCTTCAGGAAATGCCATTGAAGAAGCGATCCTTCATGGTCTGCTTGAAGTCATTGAGAGAGATTCCCTTAGTATTGCAGAGTATACCCGCAATCCGGGTAGAGAGATAATACTTGATGAGAATGACGGCCTGAACTATGAATTGAAAAGAAAGATGGAAGTAGCTGGAATTAAAGTTAAAGTCTGGCTTCTGGAGTCAGATATCGATATCCCTGCGGTCGTTACTGCGCTTGATGATACAGTCCTGAAAGATCCCGCTCTTCTTGTCATGGGAGCAGGAGCGCACCTCTCACCTGAGATCGCGGTGACAAGGGCTCTCACCGAGGCAGCTCAGAGCCGTGTCGTACAGATACACGGTGCGCGCGAGGATACGGACAGGGAACGGGTGGTTCGAACGTTCGGATATGACCATATGAAAAAGATGAACAGCTACTGGTATGAAGATCTTGAACCGGTGTATATGGATGAATTAAATGATGGCTCAAGTGATACGCCTGCTGAAAATATTGATAATGTCATCGAACGCCTGGATAATATCGCAGAAGGAGCCATCATAGTTGACCTTTCACGAGGAGTGGAAATACCAGTGATCCGGGCAATAATCCCGATGTTTGAACTCTACACGCTTGACCGGGAGAGAAAAGGCGAGCGCATCAGGAAAAAGAAAAAAAGAGTCATAAGCCGGGGATCCGCTTTATGAGGATCGTGGTATATACTGGCACAAGTTTGAGCCACCACGATGCAAAAAAGATACTTGAAGCCGATTATCGTCCTCCTGTAAGGCGCCATGATTTAACAAGGATCATGAAATCATCCCCTGATATTATAGGGATAATTGACGGGATTTTCTTTGATAGCGCTGCCGTAGCACACCGAGAAATAATTGAAGCGATAAATAGCGGGATCACCGTGGTGGGGGGAGGAAGTATGGGAGCACTTCGCGCTTCTGAGCTTTTTTCTTTTGGCATGATCGGCGTTGGCAGGATATATGAAATGTACAGTAGAGGCGAATTAGAATCAGATGATGAGGTTGCCGTGACATTTGATCCTGAATCCATGGAACCGCTATCTATTCCTCTGGTCAATATCAGGTTCACACTGAAGCGCATGCAGGGATCGGGGACAATCACAGAAGACCAGGCGCTTGCGATCCTTGATATCACAAGGAGATTATTCTATCCTGACAGGAATTATCAGAATATAGTGCTTGAATCTGTGCGAAAAGGACTTATCCGCGAAGAAGAAAAGGAAAAACTGCTTGGATCACTCAAAATGCATGAAGTTGATGTAAAAAGAGAGGACGCAGTATCAGTTCTTAATAATATAAAAAACATTCACCGACATTAACGTTAGCAGATTCATGTTCGAGTTCATGTCAGTCTTCCAAGACAGATACATTGCGTTCTATTGCATAGGCACCTGCCTACTCTGTCGCATTCATGCTGGTCGCAATCTAATGGATGGCAATCCATACAGTGATCACATATTTTCTTAAATGGGTCATTATGGCACTGTGAGTTACCATTGAACCAGGTTTCTATATTATGTAAGTTATTCATATTTCATTCACTTCCGTTATGTTCTCTCATTTCGTTCGCACACTTAATTTCAAATTCTATATTCTCAATGTCATTATCAATTTCTTCCTGTGTTCTGTTTTTCGTATTTTTCACGGTTTATTCACCTCATTATCATAATTATAATAATCATATGTTGTATTATCATATATAGTTTTTGATGGCTCGTCAAGGAGGTGGGGGTTGGCGATGGGTGAATTGGAGAGGTTTTTGATCTTTTTTCGTACTGCCCGACAGTTTTAAGTTGCTTCAACCTATGAGTCCAAAAAGCAAGTCAAAAGAGAAAAAGCCAGCCAAACCCGTTGTATTCTTCATAATTCCGATCTTCTCCTAAAAAAGAGCGCCAATAATAACATCGACCCTGTCGCGGTAACGATCCACGGCAAACCGAGAAGCAGTAAAGTAGTGGAAAAATTCGGATAAAAATATACTAATGCAATCAGAGGGGTAACCAAGAAATTAGCCAAGAAAAACTACCTGAGCCACTTCTGCACCCCGTGTTTCGCAAACACTGGGACTGCAAATAAAGTCGCCAAACCCATTTAAATAGGGAGTAATGAGAAAGAGCGGAATAACAGAATCTTTTGGAGCAGCGGGATAATAGTTCATGAAAACATGTTGAAATGGTTAAAAGACATCAATGATCATGAGGCGTTGTGTGGGTTCCTGCGACTATATATTTACAGTCGCTCACTGCTATGAATGTAAAAGCTTCATCCGGGCTCATGTATACGGCCTGTTCTTTTTTCAGAATGGTCTTAATTTCTTTGTTCTCAAGCTTTGCATCCCCGGATAAGAGCAACAATATTTCGTCATGACCATTGGGTGCCATTTCTCTTTTCTCTCCACTGGATACCTCTCCATAAACAAGGTACACGCTATGTTTTTGTATTTCCTGAGAACCAACAACATATTCTTTATATTTCTCTCTATAAAGGTCTCTGATATTGAACAATTTCACTAAAATCACTCATCCTTTTGATTTGAAGTAAAGACTTATAGGGTTTTTGGTTTTGATTCTGGTCTTAAAATCAAGTTTTTCAGAAAATTCTACATCCCTGAAACCAGCCGTTTTTAAAAATCCCCTTATTTCTTTAATAGTATATCCCCAGACCTCAAAATGCTGTTCAAATCCAAAATCAGGGAAAATACCATCCATAATAATTATCCCTGTTTTTTCATCAATTTTTCTTTTCCAGATTATTTGGTTCTCATCCTTATCGGGAATTATTACTTCCTGGAACGGCCTGGAATTTATCAATACGTCAAATAGAAATATTCCATCATCGTTAAGGCATCCTCTTATTTTTCGAATGACGTTTATCAAATTATCTTTTCTTATATGAGAAAGCACATTCCCAATGCTGTAAACAAGATCAAATTTTCCGGAATATGGCAGCTCATCTTTCTCGATATCAAGAATCATGAAATCTGTTTTTTGCTTATTACTGGCATTCCTTTTCTTCGCAAGCTCGATCGCAGATTGTTCAATATCTACCCCGGTTATTGAAAAACCTTTTTTTGCGAACTCAAGAGCATGCAACCCACCACTGCATCCGATATCCAGAATTCTTTTAGTCCCTGGCATGTACCAGGTAAGTATCTGTTCAACTTCAGTAATGTGTTCCCCATGTGAATAATGTGACTTTTCGTAGATTTCAAGTCCTGAGTTCCTGTAGAGTCCGGTCATTGTTGCTATTTACATTGGATATAGAAACGTTCGGATGATAAACATTTCATGATTAGGATCCCCTATCTAAATATTCCCCGTTTAACCATCTGGTGCCAGTTATGATTGCCATCTCCCTTTTCATTGAAACAAGATCATCACGATCAAGTTTGTTAATATCGTTTTTTCCCACGATTCTGGTGAGGTTAGCTATTTCCTCAGTTGATATATTGATAAAATTGGATAGTTTTTCGATAGCTTTTTCAACGTTTATCTGCTTCGCAAGTACCGGGTCTGTTGTTGTCACACCTGTCGGGCACAAACCTGTGTGACAAATCCTGTACTGCTCGCAATTGATAGCGATAAGGGCTGCTGTGCCGATGTAAACAGCATCTGCGCCAAGAGCGAGGCATTTGGCAAAATCAGCAGAAGTGCGCAGACCTCCGCCTCCTATAAGAGAAATCTTATCTTTTACACCAAGATCTGAAAGCACTTTAAAAGCAGGCGGCAGCGCTGCAAAAATTGGAATTCCCACATTTTCCCTCACATAAAGATTGGTAGCCCCAGTGCCCCCGCCAAAACCATCTAGAGCGATAAAGTCAACCCCTGCATCGACAAGGACCTGAATATCCTTTTCGACATTTCCACAGCCTAACTTCGCACCTATGGGAATACCATCTGTGAGACCACGCAGCCATTTAACTTTTTCTTTAAGTTCTTGCGGGGTGGTTATGTCAGCATGATGGGCTGGAGAATATGCGGCTTCACCGCTCTTTAAGCCTCTGATCTTTGCAATTTCCGGAGTAACTTTACTTGCAGGCAGATAGCTCCCTTTACCCGGATAAGCTCCTTCTCCAAATCGGATCTCTACTGCTGCGACCTGCTTCAGCATGTGCTCATTAATACCGAATCTGCCCGTGGCATACTGGGCAATAAGGTAATCTTTTGCAATTTTGATGCTCTCTTCTAAAACTCCACCTTCACCTGAATTGAAAGCGAGTTTCAGCTTTGATGCAACCTGTGCGATCACCAGCTTGACATTTTTAGAAACAGCTCCAAAACTCATCCCGGAGATCAGGATTGGGGATGAGACTTTTAGCGGTCTTCTTGCTTCAGGTCCGATACAGACTCCGGTATTTACCTCATCTTCCTTATTTAGTGGAATACTTCTCACCTGGGCAGGAATAAAATGCAGGTCATCCAGAGAGAAGGGGAGTTTTTTCAATGATCCCATTGCGGCTACCACGCTTTCGCCCCTGGCTGCCATATCTTTAATATCCACTATGGTTCGATAAAAAGAATCATCTTCACAGGATCTCTTTTTTCTCATCAAGGTATTACTTGCTCCAATTTCTTCCTTGTCGCAGAAGTATAATCCTGCGAGCTTATTCTCAAAATAAACAGAGCAGAGGCTGCAGGTACATCCATAGGCTTTAATATCACAAATACTTTTACCCATGGAACAGTATAAAATCTCTGCCTCACAATCGTGAGGATAACTGGGGCATTCCGGACAAAGACAATTTTTCCTGTTTTCCGGTGTATTCTGAACTATCATCATTATCTCTCCATTCCATCCGCGCTATAATGCCTTTTGTTGTAATAATATGCCATTATGCCAATAGCTATCCATGCCCCCGCAAACATAATAGCATTGAGATTCAAATAAAGAGCAAGCATAAAGCCCTCATTGATATTTCCAATGGTGCACTCGAAGCGCCTACAATCTTCCAGTTCAACAGCCCGACCTCAACCGCCGAAACACCAATATAAAGCAAGGTGCTAACACCAAATGCGAGCATTATTGCCCTTGGCATTGTCTTCTCAGGGTTCTTTATTTCTTCAGAGAGTACTTTAACCGTATTGAAGCTCCTTTTCAGTTCAGTCATTCTGTATTACCATTTCCCGCGAATATAATGTTTGGCTTTTCAATAGATATAACTATCCTGAGCGGTAGGTTGATTATCTTTCCTGATAATTCCTAATAAGGAGTGATAAAGATGAATGATTTGAACAAAACCCTCTCATCAACATATTTTGCCATAAGGCCAACCTCGTCCATATCGGCAGCAAGCATGACTACAGGTGATCCTCCCGAACTCACCATGGCAACCCAGGTAAGCGGAAAGATAGGGGATTGTGCAAAAGCTGTTGCAAAGATTTTACATCCACATTTCATAAGAGAGGAAGAATACGGGATGGTATTATGGCAAGATTTAAAGTGATGATTGAAAGACCAGTATGCATATCATGTGAGAGCTGCGTTAACATCTGTCCTGAATTCTGGGAGATGGCTCCTGATGGTTTTTCTCATTTAAAGGATTCAAAAAAAGTAGGTGAGAATGAAGAAAGGGAAGTGGATGATGTGAGTTGCAACAACGACGCAGCAGAGAACTGCCCCGCCACTTGCATTCATGTATATGATAATGGAAAAAGAATCATTTGAGATATTCTCATGCGAAACAAATTACATTGAGGCTAACTATGTTTAAAAGAATTGACCATATAGAAATTATTCCCCGGAATATAGAGAAAACCATTAGTTTCTACACAGGAATCCTGGGTTTTAAAATTAAACAGCGACAAAAGGTAGAAGTA
>JAGFND010000027.1 GCA_021409285.1 Candidatus Methanoperedens sp.
ATGTAAGCAATGTTATCATTGATAGCACAGCCCTTTCTTATTTTGCGATAGAAATAAGCATTAAATTTTGATCAATATCTCTTAGGTTTATGTTTCTGGTAGCATTCTCTGCAGTACACCGGTCTGTCACCAGATGGTGCAAAAGGTACTTCGGTTTCCTGTTTGCAGTCTGCGCAAGTTGCTTTGTGCATTTCACGTGGACCACTTGGTCTGAAACCACCGCCTCCTCTGCCGCCGCGGAAGCCGCCTCGTCTATCGTCGCCCATATTTATTTCTCCTTAGCTTTTCTCAGTAAGGGCCGCTATTGCGAATTTTCGCATTACTTTCTCGATCGTGATCGTGACATTGTCGCCGACCTTGGTTCCAGGCACAAAAATTACGAAGCCCTGGATTCGAGCAATTCCATCCCCTTCTCTGGCAATGCCCTCGATAGTTACATCGTGGACTCCGCCTGCAGAGATGGGAGCATTATTTTCTTGTTCGTTAAACAATTTATTTCCTCTGTATATATAATCAATCAACCTAAAAAAAGCACACACAGACGGGTTTAACCCAAACTCTATTAGTTACTTAATAAGCTAACTGACATTAGTACTACAACCTGTTCATATATAAATTCTTTGTCTCATCATGTCATGGAAAATAATTAAGAATTTAACTCAGATAGCTTAATAGTTACTTATGATTATTATAAAGGTAATAAATAAGTATTTATATGGATCAGTCAAAATAAGTAACCAAAGGTGTAATCTATGGTTGAGAAAAAGCAAGTAAGAATTGAACCAAAAGAATCACAGAGAGTCCCTACTGGAATTCCTGGATTTGATGAATTATGTGGAGGGGGCCTCCTTCGAAATAGATCTTATCTCTTATCTGGAACAGCAGGTGCAGGCAAGACGATATTCGGACTTCAGTATCTTTACAACGGCATCACGAAATACGGAGAGAATGGACTTTATATTGCGACCGAAGAACGTCCTGAACAGGTGAGAGAGAATGTGAAACAGTTCGGATGGGACTTTGAGGCTCTTGAGGATGAGGGCAAGCTGGCGATACTGGATGCATGCTCAACCAAGATCGGGATACCATCTCATGAAAAATATGTAGATGTCAGGCCTTTTGATATGCGCTCGATGCTTGATCAGATAATAGCCATCCAGGAAGATATCGATGCAAAAAGGGCTTTAGTGGATGGAACTACATCTATCGGTTTTTATCTACAGGATCCGGCAAAAATACGGGTCGAACTTCTGAAATTGAGTACAACCCTTGAGATACTGGGATTGACATCCCTTATGACTTGCGAGATCATTGATGAGAGTTCCACAAGCAGGTTCGGGGTGGAAACATTCGTTACTGAGGGTACTATTATGATGTATTACAAGAGATCGGAAGCTATAAGGGTACGCAGTATCGAGATTTTCAAGATGAGAGGGTCGAACCACAGCCAGAGTATCCATCCTTATGAGATCACCAAGAACGGGATAGAAGTACATCCTCGCGAAGAAGTTTACATAGCTTAAACTTCCATAAGGTGAAACTTATGGGGAAAAAACCTCTGATAGTGATAAATTTTAAAACCTATTCCGAAAGCATGGGGGATAGGGCTGTGAAAATGGCAAAATACTGCAATGAAATAACTCTTGAGTCTGGTGTTGAGGTCATCGTATGTCCGCAAATCCCTGATATATACAGAGTGGCAAATTCTGTAAAAATACCGGTATTCTCACAGCATATTGATGGTGCAGGGGCAGGAAGTCATACCGGTCACATTACTGCAGAATGTGTTATGGATGCGGGTGCGAGCGGCACTCTGATCAATCATTCGGAAAAGCGTTTATTATTATCGGAGATCGATTCAGCCATTCAATATGCAAAAAAAACTGGATTGAAGACGATCGTATGCACCAACAATATCCCTGTAACATCTGCAGCTGCCATGTTAGGACCTGAATTCGTGGCAATTGAACCACCTGAACTTATTGGTTCCGGCATACCAGTTTCAAAAGCCGACCCTGACATAGTTAGGGAATCGGTAATGGCGGTAAAGAAAATCACATCACATGTCGAAGTTCTCTGTGGCGCCGGTATATCAAAAGGTGATGATGTCGCAGCGGCGCTTTCCCTTGGGACGTCCGGAGTGCTACTGGCTTCAGGAGTGATCAAGGCAAAAGACCCAAAAGCCGCATTATATGACCTCGTAGGAAAAATATAGAGAAAAGTTTAAGTCTAAAGGAGTTGTTTGAGGGGCGCACGTCCACGAGGTTTTAATACAATTGCAATTTATACAGTATTTATCATCATTGGTTGATACAATAACATCAAAGGATAGAAGTTTAAAGAACAGCAAGTTTGGGCTCGTAGCTCAGTCAGGCAGAGCACCGGGCTTTTATTCAACCCCAATAATTTGGGAATTGAAAAGATACCCGATGGTCGAGGGTTCAAATCCCTCCGAGCCCGTTTGCCTGTGGAGGTAATAGTATGAAGGAGAAAGAGATTACTGGAAGAGAGTTCAAACCCTTAGATCACGTCATGGTACCAAGGCATGAGATAATTGATGAAGCCGAGATCAATAAGATCCTGGCAGAGTATGAAATTGTAAAGGAACAGATGCCCAAGATTCGTGTTTCAGACCCGGTCGCATTAGAAATAAAAGCCAGGGTGGGGGATGTTGTCCGCATCATACGTAAAAGCCAGACAGCAGATAAAGCCGTATTCTATAGATTGGTTATTGCATAATTTTGATCCCTGAGGTTATATGTTAGACAGAAGAGTATTATCAAAAGCATATTTTACGAGTGAAAAAATCGTGAGACATCACGTAGACTCTTTCAATGATTTTCTGGATTATGGTATCCAGAAAGTAATAGATGAACAGAGGATAATTGAAACTGATATAGAAGGTACCTATGTGAGGCTGGGAAAGATAAGGAGCAGCCATCCGGTCGTCAGAGAAGCTGACGGGGCGGTCGATAAACTTTATCCCACAGAGGCAAGATTAAGGAATATTACCTATGCTGCCCCGCTCTACCTTGGTATGACTATCGTCAGTCCCGATGGCGAAAAAGAGGAAAAAGAAGCTGAAGTGGGACTTTTGCCGATCATGATATGGTCGAAAAAATGCAATCTTGTGGGTTTGACAATAAAAGAAATGGTAGAACTCGGAGAAGATCCCCAGGATCCGGGGGGTTATTTCATAATTAATGGTACTGAGCGCGTGATCACTACACTTGAAGATCTCGCTCCCAACAAGATCCTTGTGGAATTCGAAGAGAGATATGGCGAAAATATCGAAGTTGCAAAAGTCTTCTCACAGAGACGTGGATATCGTGCTCTTGTGGTCGTGGAAAGGAACAGAAAATCCATCCTTGAAGTGTCTTTTCCTTCCATATCCGGGAGGATCAATTTTGTAACGTTGATGAGGGCGCTTGGCATTGAGACCGATCAGGATATCGTGAATTCTGTGTCCGATGACCCCGAAATAATCAAATTCATGCTTGAGAACCTTGAAGAGGCAGAGGTCCCGGATAAAGAGAAAGCAATGGAAAAAATAGGAACGCGCGTCGCATCAGGTCAGGCAAGGGAATATCAGATAAAAAGAGCGAATTACGTTATTGACAGATATTTATTGCCTCATCTGGGAAATGATGAAGCGCACCGCCTGCTCAAAGCCCAGTTCCTGGGACGCATGGCGCAGGCATGTTTCGAACTTGCCCTTAACAAGAGAGAAAGCGATGATAAAGACCATTACGCGAATAAGAGACTTAAACTTGCAGGAGACCTGATGGAAGACCTGTTCAGGGTTTCATTCAATAGGTTAACGAGGGACATAAAGTACCAGCTTGAGAGAGCAAGCATGAGAAACAGGGACCTGAATGTTGCCACTGTTGTGCGCTCAGATGTCTTAACAGAGCGCCTTGTGCATCCACTTGCAACCGGAAACTGGGTTGGCGGACGAACAGGTGTATCACAGCTTCTTGACAGGACTGATTATATAGCAACATTGTCGCATCTTAGAAGGGTCATTTCACCACTATCAAGATCACAGCCACATTTCGAAGCAAGGGACTTACATCCCACCCAATGGGGACGTGTTTGCCCTTCTGAAACTCCAGAAGGACCAAATTGCGGGCTGGTTAAAAATTTTGCACAGTTGGTTGAAATATCAACAAGCGCTGGCGATGAAAAGTCGATCAAGAACTTACTTTATGAAATGGGTGTGGTTCCGATCATACCGCAGCTCTTAGGACTTGAAGAGGTGCCCACAACTTATGCAACTGAACTTGAAGCGGCGGAAGAGGAAGGAGAGATAAAAGTGGAACCTGAAGAAGAAGTGGAGGTTGAATCTTTTGATTAAGACAAGGATTTTCTTAAACGGTGAATTGATAGGCACTCATGATAAGCCCAAAGAATTTGTAGCGGAAATGCGAAAGAAGCGACGCCATGGTGAGATCAAGAGACAGGTGAATATAATCTTTTATGAGGATACGAATGAGATATACATTAATTCGGATCAAGGAAGGACAAGACGGCCTGCCATTATAATCGAAAAAGGTAATTCGCTTGTAACTAAAGAACATATTGATCGATTAAAGAAGGGTGAGATCAACTTTGACATGCTTGTTAATGAAGGACTCGTGGAATATCTGGATGCAGAAGAAGAAGAAAATGCGTTCATAGCGATAGATGAAAAAGATTTAACACAGGCGCATACACATATTGAAATAGATCCTGCGCTGATTCTTGGAATATGCACAGGCATGGTCCCCTTCCCTGAACACAATGCATCTCCCAGGAACACAATGGGAGCAGGCATGATAAAACAGTGTCTTGGAATGTCAACTCCCAATATGAAATTAAGACCGGATACCCGCGCTCATGTGCTTCATTACCCACAAAAAGCACTTGTATCTACAAGAACTGCCGAAGCCATTGGATTTGACACAAGGCCTGCAGGCCAGAATTTTGTCGTAGCAGTATTGTCGTATGAGGGATACAACATTGAAGACGCCCTCGTAATTAATAAAGGATCAATAGAACGCGGACTTGGAAGAAGCCACTTTTTCAGGACAAATGAAGGAGAAGAACGGAAATATCCTGGCGGGCAGGAAGACAAGTTCGAGATACCTGATGCTGAAGTCAGAGGCGCAAGAGGTGCTGAAGTATATAAACAGCTTGACGATGATGGTCTAGTGAACCCCGAGATTCCTGTTGGTCCAAACGATGTTCTCATAGGAAAGACAAGTCCCCCAAGGTTCCTTGAAGAACCGACAGAGCTCGGGATAAGTCCTCTACAGAGAAGAGAAAGTTCTGTCACAATGCGTTCAAACGAGAAAGGTACGGTTGATACAGTAATCCTGACCGAATCAGAAAATGGATCACGGCTTGCTAAAGTCAGAACAAGGGATCAGAGAATTCCTGAGATTGGAGATAAATTCGCATCACGTCATGGCCAGAAAGGCGTAATAGGGCTTATTATACCTTTTGAAGATATGCCATTTACTGAGAACGGCACAATTCCTGATTTGATCCTTAATCCCCATGCAATTCCTTCAAGAATGACAGTAGGCCATGTTCTTGAAATGATCGGTGGCAAGGTTGGTTCTCTTGAAGGTAGGCAGATCGACGGAACACCTTTTTCAGGAGCATCTGAGGCTGAATTGCGTTCTGCCTTGTCGAAATTCGGTTATTCACATACAGGCAAAGAAGTGATGTACGATGGTATCACAGGCAACAGATTCCAGGTGGATCTGTTCGTAGGTGCTATCCTTTATCAAAAACTCTATCACATGGTATCGTCCAAGATGCACGCACGATCCCGCGGACCTGTCCAGGTATTGACCCGTCAGCCCACTGAAGGGCGGGCAAGGGAAGGAGGTCTGAGGTTCGGTGAAATGGAACGAGACGTTCTTATCGGACACGGCGCAGCTATGGCATTGAAAGAACGGTTGCTCGACGAATCTGACCGTGTAATGGAATATGTTTGTTCTCACTGCGGCATGATAGCAACCCTGGATAAAAGAAAGAATCTGACCGTATGTCCAAATTGCGGTGCGGAAACAAATATCCATCCTGTTGAAATGAGCTATGCGTTCAAACTATTGCTTGATGAAATTATCTCCCTCGGCGTTGCGCCGAGGCTTGAACTTGAAGATGCGGTGTAATCGATGCCCCGGTTTACTAGGCGTGCACCTTCGGTAGCATAAAAATTGAGTAGGTGAAGAATATGGTAATTGCAGCCCCAAAAAGGATCAAACAGATAAAATTCGGATTGATTTCCCCTAAAGAGTTCCGGAAAATGAGCGTCACAAGGGTGATAACAGCGGATACCTATGATGACGATGGTTTTCCCATAGAAATGGGATTGATGGATACAAGACTTGGAGTCATTGATCCGGGTCTACGGTGTAAGACATGTGGTGGTCGCGCTGGTGAATGTCCCGGTCATTTCGGGCATATCGAGCTTGTAGCTCCAGTCATCCATGTAGGTTTTGCAAAGCTGATACGCAAGGTCTTGAGAGCTACTTGCAGGACATGTGGCGCACTGCTCCTCACAATCGACCAGAAAAAGAAATATGTCGAGCAGATCAAAACACTAAGAAGAATGGGCCAGCCCATTGAAGAAATAGTGACTGAGGTTTTCAAGGAGGCTCGTAAAGCAGGAACATGCCAGTACTGTGGTGAAGTCCAGCAGGAGATCAAATTTGAAAAACCCACCACATATGTCGAGAATGAGCACAAGCTGATGCCGACGGATATCAGGGCGCGCCTTGAGAAAATGACAGATGAGGACATCGAAGTAATAGGGATGGACCCGCATAATGCGCGTCCAGAATGGATAATCCTTACCGTTCTTCCAGTCCCGCCAGTAACGATGAGACCATCGATCACTCTTGAATCTGGGCAGCGAAGCGAAGATGACCTCACCCATAAACTTGTGGATATCATACGCATCAACCAGAGATTTCAGGAAAACAGGGAAGCAGGTGCGCCACAATTGATTATAGAAGATCTATGGGAGTTATTGCAGTACCATGTTACAACTTTTATAGATAACGCTGTTTCAGGTGTCCCGCCGGCACGACATAGATCTGGTAGGCCCCTGAAGACCCTGTCCCAGAGACTAAAAGGAAAAGAGGGTCGTTTTAGAGGCAGCTTATCAGGCAAACGTGTCAACTTCTCAGCAAGAACGGTCATCTCACCCGATCCAAACCTCAGGATATTCGAGGTAGGTGTTCCGCTGGAAATAGCCAAAGAACTCACTATTACTTTGAATGTTACCCCAAGGAACATAGATGAAGTGAAAGAATACGTAAGGCGCGGTCCGGAAAATCATCCAGGAGCCAATTATATAGTAAGAGCCGATGGCAGAAGGGTAAAGATCACCGATAAGAACAGCACCGAAATGGCGGACCTGGTCGAACTGGGCTGGAAAGTTGACAGGCAGATAAAGGATAAGGATGTTGTTTTGTTCAACAGGCAGCCCTCACTGCACAGAATGAGCATTATGGCTCATGAAATAAAAGTGCTGCCTAATAAGACTTTCAGACTGAATCCGGCAGTGTGCCCGCCTTATAACGCAGACTTTGACGGTGATGAAATGAACATGCATATACCGCAGACCGAAGAGGCGCGAGCTGAAGCAAAGATCCTTATGCATGTTGCTGAGAACATCCTGTCCCCTAGATTCGGCGGTCCTATTATTGGGGGCATACATGACCATATATCTGGTCTTTTCCTTCTTACAAATAGCAAAGATAAGATCAATAAAGTGGATGCTCTGGAACTCCTGGCAAAATCCGAGATACGGGAATTACCTGAACCGGCAGGAAAAGAGAACAAACGACCTTACTGGACAGGAAAACAGATATTCAGTCAGATCCTTCCAAAGGGTCTTAATCTTGAATTCAAAGCAGAGATATGTGAACAATGCGATATATGCAAGGGAGTGGATTGCGAGCACGATGCTTATGTTGTGATCAAAGATGGAGTCCTTGAAACAGGTTCAATTGATGAAAAGGCGATCGGTGCATTCAAGAGTGTAATCCTTGATAAACTCATGAAAGAATTCAATCCTCAAATAGCGTGCAAATTCATTGATGATGCAACACGTCTTTCTATAAGAGGTATCATGCGAAAGGGATTCAGTTTCGGGATGGATGACGAATATATTCCTCCTGAAGCACAGAACCATATCAATGAAGAACTGGATAAAGCCGGGGACAAAGTTGAGAAACTGATCGCTGCGTATAAGGCAGGTGAACTCGAACAATTACCCGGAAGAACTATTAATGAGACTCTTGAAATGGAGATAATGAAAGAACTATCCAAAGCGAGAGACTCAACAGGGGACATTGCAGGACGTCATCTTGGAATGGACAATTCAGCTGTGATAATGGCAAAGTCAGGTGCGAGAGGATCGATGCTTAACCTGACACAGATGGCAGCCTGTGTCGGCCAGCAGGCGGTTCGAGGCGAACGAATAAAAAGAGGTTATGCAGGACGCACTTTGCCTCATTTTGATCGTGGGGACCTGGGTTCCCAGGCACATGGATTCGTAAGAGCCAGTTATAAGAGCGGTCTATCTCCGACTGAATATTTCTTCCATGCAATAGGAGGACGGGAAGGTCTTGTGGACACGGCGGTCCGTACTTCACAGTCTGGTTATCTCCAGCGCAGGCTTGTTAATGCTTTGCAGGATCTGGAAGTGCAGTTTGATGGAACAGTGAGGGATACTAGGAAAATGATTATTCAATTCAAATACGGAGAAGATGGAATAAATCCGATGAATAGCGATTTCAGTAAACCTGATGCGGTCAAGCGTATAATAAAGTCTGTTACAGGGAAGGTGAAAGAATGAGCCTGGATCAGAAAACCATCGAGGAAACGATTTCGGACCTTCCGCTTCCCCAGAGAGTCATAAACAACCTTATGACTGAACTAAAGACCACAAAAGTCACAAAAAAACAGCTTGATGATATAATAACACGCACTCTTGCTGTATATGATTATTCCAGGATCGAGGCTGGTGAAGCGGCCGGCGTGGTTTCAGCCCAATCAATTGGAGAACCGGGCACTCAGATGACAATGAGAACTTTCCACTATGCAGGTGTGGCTGAGATCAATGTCACACTGGGTCTGCCGCGTCTGATCGAAATAGTGGATGCAAGAAAAAATCCCAGTACTCCGATGCTGACAATTTTCCTTGAAAAGGATTATGCATTCGATAGAGATAAGGCGCGCGAACTTGCATGGAAGATCGAGGCAACAAATATTTCTGTCCTTGGTAGCATGTCAACTGATATCGTTGAAATGAAAGTAATTGTAGAACTCAATAGAAAGGCCGTTGCACAGAGAAATATGACCGCAAAAGAGATCGCCAAGAAGATCAATGAAGAACTTGCCGTTTTTGTGGAAGTATCAGGCGATAATTTAATAATGAAGCCAGAAAAACCCTCCTACAGAGAGCTGCTCCAGTTAGTCAAAAACGTGCAATCCATTATTTTGAAAGGCATTAAAGGAATCAAGAGAGTCGTTATCAGGAAAGAAGAGAGCGGAGAATATGTATTATATACAGAAGGTTCTGTTCTCAAGGAAGTCCTGGCAATTGAAGGAGTAGACCCTACAAGAACCCGGACCAATAACATCAATGAAATATTTGATGTTATGGGAATAGAGGCAGCAAGAGCGTCCCTTATTCATGAAGCGACAGAAACTCTTAGAGAGCAGGGTCTTACTGTGGATGTTCGCCATATCATGCTTGTGGCGGATATCATGACAGTTGACGGTGATGTAAAACCGATAGGTAGACACGGTATATCAGGTGAAAAGGCTAGTGTCCTTGCAAGGGCTGCTTTTGAAGTGACCGTCAGTCATCTTCTGGATTCGGGATTGAGCGGGGATATCGATGAACTCAGAGGTGTGACCGAAAATGTAATAGTAGGCCAGCCTATTAGGCTGGGAACCGGAAACGTTAAATTGATAGCAAAAAAACAAGCATAAAGGAGAATAATTATGGAAACTGATATAAGCAAGGTATTGAGAAGCACAATATCCTCAGGTAAAGTATTGATAGGGACAAAACAGACATTGAATGCTGTAAAAAATGGAAAAGCGCAGATTGTCGTTGTTTCGTCCAATTGTCCGGAGAAAACACTCTGTGAGATGAAAGGAGTCCCGGTTGTGAAATATCCAGGCTCTACCGTTGATCTGGGAGTTGCATGCGGCAAACCGTTCTCGATTGCAGCAATAGCTGTCATAGAACCGGGAGAATCGGAGATTCTCTCTTTCGGGAGCATGAATGAGTGAAGTCAAACTGAGTATGGAAGGAATAAGATATATTGCATTATTTGAAAGTATGACTGGCGCGAGGGCTAAGGATTGCTATGAGGATTCCGAGAACAACAGATTGATATTTGTTGTCAGGAAAGGAGATATGGGGCTTGCTATCGGAAAGGGAGGAGACCATATCAACAGCGTAAAGAAAGCCATCGGCAAGCATTTAGAGATAATCGAATATGCTGAGGATCCTGCCGAGTTCGTAAAGAATGCTTTTCATCCTGTAACAATTAAGAATGTCAATGTTACTGTAAGGGATGGCAAGCGTATAGCTTATGTAGAGGTAAATACTAAAGAGAAAGGTCTTGCCATAGGAAGAGATGGAAAGAATATTGAAAAAGTCAAGAAGATCTCTCTGAGGCATCATAATATAGACGATGTGATTATTCAATAATCATAATTATTTACACTGGAGGAAAAAACTTGGGAAAAGGAATGTATGCAGCTCGAAAACTTAAGAGCGATCATAAAAATTTCAGATGGAGCGATAGAAATTACAGCCGCCGAGCTCTTAATCTTGATGTAAAAGCCGACCCTCTTCAAGGTGCGCCAATGGCGCGAGGAATTGCGTTGGAAAAGGTCGGAATCGAGGCAAAACAGCCGAACTCTGGCATCCGAAAATGCATTCGGCTTCAGCTCATCAAAAATGGCAAGCAGATCACTGCTTTCTGTCCTAATGATGGTGCAGTTAACTTCATTGATGAACATGATGAAGTTGTCGTTGAAAAAATAGGAGGACGCATGGGCGGAGCTATGGGAGATATCCCCGGAGTACGCTGGAAAGTTAAATCTGTTAACAATGTGGATCTTCGACAGATGGTTATGGGTAAGAAGGAAAAACCGGTGAGATAAATGCATAAATTATTCGGAAAATGGGATTTTTCTGAGGTCGAGGTCAAAGATCTGAGCGTTAAGAATTATATAACGCTCACGCCGATATTTATCCCTCACACAGGCGGCAGGAACTCAAAACAGCAGTTCGCAAAGTCGAACAGGAATATTGTTGAGAGGCTTGTTAATAAGATAATGCGTGAGGAAAATAATACTGGCCAGAAGATCACTGCTATCACAAACGTGAAAGAGGCCTTTGATATTATCAACAAGAAAACAGGGCAGAATCCTATTCAAGTCCTTGTCAATGCGGTAACCAATGCCGGGCCAAGGGAAGAGACCGTCAGATTACAATACGGCGGCATCGCCGTTCCAAAATCTGTTGATTCAGCCCCCCAGCGGCGCATAGACACTGCTTTGAGATTGATCGCAGAAGGCGCTCAGCAGGCAGCTTTCGGTAAAAAGAAATCTCTTGTTGATGCGTTATCAGATGAGATAATAGCAGCAGCCAACCACGACATAAAAGGATATGCCATGGGAAAAAGAGATAATATAGAAAGAGTTGCAAAAGCAGCAAGATAATTGTTGTGAATATACAACATCCTTGCGAGCTGCTAATTGTATCTAATTTTATTAATCAACACAAATTGAAACGGTCTTAAAAAAAGGATAACTTTAATCCTTTTTCAGCCAGGGCATCATTGCGCGAAGTTCCTTTCCGACCTTCTCCACCTGATGCTCGTTCTCCTGTCTTTCAAGCGCGTTCAGAACCGGACTGTTAGTCTTTCCCTCAAGCACGAATTCTTTTGCGAACTCGCCATTCTGGATCCTGCGAAGCGCTTCTTTCATTGCCTCGCGGGACTGCTCATTGATGACTTTGGGACCGACCGTCAGGCCGCCGTATTCGGCTGTATTTGAAACATAATACCACATCTTACTTAAGCCACCTTCATGGATAAGGTCAATTATGAGCTTCATTTCATGAAAAGTCTCAAAGTATGCGATCTCGGGCTGGTAACCTGCTGTGACAAGAGTCTCAAACGCTGCTTTCATAAGACATGTAGCGCCGCCGCACAGATCCACCTGTTCGCCGAAAAGGTCTGTCTCGGTTTCTTCCTTGAACGTGGTCTCAAGAACTCCTGCGCGGGTAGCACCTATTCCTTTTGCGTATGCCATACATGTCTCCCTTGCATTTCCTGAAGCGTCCTGATATATCGCAAGAAGCGCCGGAACCCCGTTACCTTCAGTGTAAGTTCTCCGGACAAGGAAACCCGGGCCTTTTGGCGCGACCATGATCACGTCCACATCTTTTGGCGGAACTATCTGGTTGTAATGGATATTGAATCCGTGAGAGAAACACAGCGTCTTTCCTTTTTTCATAGAAGGCGCTATTTCACCTGCATATATTGCGCCCTGGATCTCATCAGGCACAAGTATCTGGATGAGATCGCCTTTTTTGGCTGCATCCGCCATGGGTAAAACCGCAAGACCGTCATTTTTTGCCAGTTCCCATGATTCACCGCCTTTTCTTACACCAATGATCACATCAAGCCCTGAATCATGCAGGTTCTGCGCCTGTCCTGCTCCCTGGCTGCCATAGCCTATTACCGCTATTGTCTTATCTTTCAATACGTCTAAATCCGCATCTTTATCATAGAATATGTTCACCATAATGATACTCCGTCCTCCTTTGATTATATTTTAAAGGTATAAATGTTGGGTTGTTTATTAGCCATCAAAACAATTAATATCCAGTAGAACTACAATGGCAGTCTTGAAAAACGATAAAAAAGAAAAACATCAAAATTGCATTTTTTGCAGGAAATTGTTTCCAGCATATCAAATGCACAGCGTGTATATTCTTACAGGATGCTGCGATCACAGTGAAGGATATGCTTGCAGCATTTGTTTCCGCCACCCTCCCTGTCCTATCAGACGGATCAATTAATTTCTTATCATATTTTTCTCCAATCCCCTCGAAAACTCAGAATACATTCTTATATCATTATGATACATAGCAGATACAATGGCAAGCTACAAGGTCATGGTGAAGGATGTCATAAAAAAAGCAGATATCCTTATAGAAGTCATAGATGCGCGGTTTCCCGACGAAACACGAAACAGCGAGGTAGAACGTGATGTAGCGCGTTCAAGGAAGCCATTAATAATAGTCATCAATAAATGCGATCTTGTATCAAAGGAAAAACTCGAAGAAACCAGAGATCGCCTGACAAAAATCGCACCCGCTGTCTTTGTGTCCAGTAAGGAAAAGTTCGGGACGACAATATTAAGACATAAGATACTTGAAGTCGCAGGTATAAAAGGGCGCAACATACTGGTAGGTTGCCTTGGCTATCCTAACACAGGCAAATCATCGGTCATCAATGGCGTTTCCGGAAAACACAAAGCTGGCACGTCCCCGATATCGGGCCATACAAAAGGAGTGCAGCTGGTGGATGCAGGTTCCCGCATCATGTTCATTGATACGCCGGGAGTGATACCTTTTGGGGAAAACGATCAATATTTGCAGGGTCTTCTTTCAGTAAAAAGTGCATCACATTTAGAAGATCCCGTAGGCGTTGCTATGAAGATAATTGAAAAACTTTGCGCTGAAAACAAAACATCTCTGGAATCGTTCTATCATGTCTCAATACAGGGGCAGAATTCCTATAATACACTTGAGATCATTGCCAGGCAGTGCAACTTCCTGAAGAAAAAAGGTGAAGTGGATGAAACAAGGGCTGCTATCAAGATAATCAATGACTGGCAAACGGGGCGGCTTATGATTTACGATGATAATATTGACATCCCCTCACAATAAATTATAAAACGCAGTAAAATCAATTAAGATAATACTCATGCCGAGGTGGCAGAGCGGACTAACGCGGCAGGCTCGAGACCTGTTTTGCCTTATGGCAAGCTGGGGTTCAAATCCCTACCTCGGCGCTTAATTATCGTATTTTTGATTATTTTTTATTAACTATAAAAGTAAAAATAATTTTAATGTCATTTTATATGCAGTCAAAATAATTTCCAATTCTTAAATTTTTCCTCGCATCAATTTTCTGTCCGATAGCTGTAAATATCATGACCAGAATCATAAATAAGATTAATATTTGGTCCAATGAAAGAAAAAGATTGTCATTCCTTGCTGCCTGGATATTGAGAATTGTCAATAATGTTCCAATTATAATAAATAAAATAAGGCAAAAGTTGACAGTCCAGTAGATAGGTTCCTCTGACCATTTTTGGACCAACAAAGTAAGGTACAAAATTACCATGTAAAACAGCATTTTTATTTCCAAAAAAGTTGAAGTGCCGTAATTGAGAATAATAAATATTATTATTGGATTTCCTTCCTTCATAATACCCTGTTGTTGAATCATCCATAGAAAAGATATTCCATCTCCAAGGCCGAGCGTCAAAAATGCTAGTAAATATAGTGCACCCTGTAATCCATTATACCAGCATGAATATCCACTTGCTCTTTTCAAAGTTTCTCCATATCTTCATGCCCCAGGCAATCTTTTTCAGGCGTTTCTCAAATTAATTTTCTTCTTGTATGGCATAGATTCCAGTGCCACTTGTAGCAAGGTAGTGAAGACCATTGGAGGAATCAAAGATTATTCCTTCTCCAAAGAGGCTGTCATATTGTTTTCCTTCTATTTCGTCAACCACTACGACCCATTTATCACCCATCTGAGCTGCATAAGCTATACGCCTGCTATCTGGACTAAAAACGAGAGTTCCTTCTCCTATTCCTTCATATTGTTTTCCTTCTTTCCCATCCACAACAACAAACTGCCTGTCATCTATTTGAACCATATAAGCCATCCGCTTACTATTAGGGCTAAAAATTGGAATGCCAATTCCATCGTATTGCTTCTCCTCAATTCCATCCACTACCACAATCCATTTATTACCCACCTGAGCTGCATAAGCTATACGCCTGCTATCTGGACTAAAAACGAGAGTTCCTTTCCCTATTCCTTCATATTGTTTTCCTTCTTTCCCATCCACCACACATGACTGCTTATCGTCCAATATGTTTATATAAGCCACTCGCTTGCCATCTGGGCTTAATTTAAAGGATTCTAGGATATCTGAAGAAAAAATATTCTCTGCAATAAGGTTTTCTGATATTTTCCTCTCTGGTGTCTTCTCCGTCATTGTTGTAGTCTTTTGTATTTCTGGTTGAGTTTCCCGCATAATACAACTGCTAATAAGAACAATTCCAATCAAAATCAGAATAATTAAATAGCTTTTCATACAATTTCCCCCATCCATTATGCTATTAATTGTATTTCATTTTAAACGTTCTCTTTCTATTCAGCTCTTTAAAGAGTGCGTAGTAAGCGTTGTATAGCTATCTCCCATATTTACCCATCAGCTCACCCTGCGCCAGCACATGTCCTTTCATGGCACTTTCAACCTGTTTTCGTGATGCACCTGCTGACAGGTCAAGTTTTGTGTCAAGTGCGTATATCCTGAAAAAATACCTGTGCTGCTTTCCGCTTGGAGGACATGGCCCACCATATCCTGCCCGGCCAAAATCAGTCATGCCATGACGGCTTCCATCGACAAGGATCTTATCAGAAGGTATTCCTTCTGGCAAATGTTGCGTACCTGCAGGGATATTAAAAAGCACCCAGTGAACAAATGTTCCTGATGGCGCGTCCGGGTCATCCATTATCAATACGGTACTATTTGCATTGGCTGGTAATCCTTTCCATGACAATGGCGGCGAGATGTCGTCACCATCGCAGGAATATCTGGAAGGAATATTTTCTCCTGTTAGGAATGCTTCTGTCGTGATCGAAATTGTTTGCATTGTATTTACCTCTTCAATATTTTCTTTCTTTTCCCCGGCAATACAGCCTGAAATTATTACCAGAAGAAAAACAAGTATTAGAGCTTTAAGCCCATTCTGTTCTCCCATAACTAATTTGTTGCTTTTGTTATTATAGTTTTGCCATGTTTATAAAACCTGCTGTTTATCCTGTTTGCGATTATTGTATTACCATTAGAACAATAATCTCTGTAGGTGGTTCCTTATGGCATCGGTTAATTCCTTGATCAATTTTTCCCAATTTCAGCACACGTCTTGCGCGCTGCTGCCACCGCAGGGGTTAACCGTATCCGGGATGTTTATTGTTACTTCTTTTCACTTCCCTCCTTTACTCTCAGCTGCTCTCTGTCCAAAATAAAATCCTATAATCGCTGAAACAGCCCCCCCTTATGTAGTCAATACACTTTTGATAGCATCAAAAAAAGCTTTGTTTGCATCGATTATTGCTTCATTATTTTTACTGACTATATCGATCATCTTATCTATTTCTACCAGTGAGGTGGTATTTGAAGTTGTATTTAAGTAAATTGACTTAGGGTCCAACGAACTAAAGTTAGTAGGCAATGTTTCAAGACTCATTGTAGTAATTGTGATAATTTGAAACGTTGCAGCACCTAGCAAAAGTATGATACCAAATGCCATTGGTAACGGTAATGAAAACACATCCAAAACCAGGGTTATTAAAAAAAATAATCCAATAAGTATTCCAGCTGCTAAAGATGCGAAGTAATATTTATTCTCTGGTGAATTATTTCCACTCATTTGGCCGCACCTGCCTTATTATATTAAAAATGTATAATGATTTAAGATATAAAAAAGCTTAACTTATTCTCCCTTGTTTCTTGGATTTCAATGGCAATGTAAACATGAATGTACATTATGCTGCACATGATTTGCAGTTGTGATTATTGCCCTGTTGATCATCATATCCTGGATCTTCATGGCTATGGCTTAGTTCAAACCTATTCCGAGAAACGAAAAAATTCTCTATTAGTGCTGTTGTCCATATCACATGTAATACAGGAAGGGGGCAAAAATTCGTCCTGCTCGCTTCCTGTACCATCTCATGGTTATTTCAGGTGTGGATTATCCCAAAAAAATAGCCAGGGATGAATCGGTTATGCTGGAAGCCCCAGTCCCGACCTCTTCTTCATTATATGGGCTTCTATGCCGTTTGCCGCCTCAACCATGTCGGTCTCTATAGCGATCTTCCCGCCTGTTATTCCTTCAATGTCCTGGGTGATGAGTTTAACAAGACGGGGAGCTCCAGCAACAGGCGGAAGAGGCGCAACATGTGTATACAGGCCAAAGGCAAGTGCAAAGATCGCATCGATCGTAGCCTTCTGTTCCATATACTCTGGAGCCGTCACCGCAACCGGCAATGCAGACGGGTCAACTCCAAGAGCATCAGCCACCGCTGTAACAAGTAGAGTAATTCTTCCGGTATCTGTGCATGTGCCAAAACTCAGCACCGGCGGGATCTTTAATAGTTCACATACCGCCTTAAGACCGGGACCTGCTTCCTCCTTTGCTTCAAGCGTGGTTAGTCCTCCTACCTGGAGTGCCGCATTTCCGCATCCTGCGCTGATGACCAGAATATCCCGTTTGATCAGCTCGCGAGCTATTTTCAAAGTATTGATATCCTGACCCCCATCACGCAATGTTGTACAACTCACAAGAGCAACGACACCTTTCAAAGTTCCCTTTTTGATGACATCCACAAGCGGATCAAGGGTGCCTCCAAGCGCCACGAGGCATGCTTCAGCAGAGAAACCGATCACAGCGTTCTGTTTCTTATCTGATTGATTTGTGACTTTTCCTTTTCTCTTCTTGAAATTCTCGATTGCGATATCTATGAGTTTCTGTGCCTGGCCGGCTACATCCTCTGGTTTATATACAATATGATATTTCATTCCCGGAACATTGATGAGTTTTGAGACCGAAACAAGGGTGGTATTGTATTTATCCTGATATCCTCCCATCCCCGGAGGGGAGCAGTTCATGTCCATGGCAAAAACATCGATGCCGCCTGTTGCAAGCGCAGGTTCGATAGACAACCAGTTTCCTATCATGCCCACGAATATATCATCCATCTGGAATCTCTGTACCAGCTCCTGGCCAGTCTCGATAGAACCAATGATGTGCAGTCCCTTTGCTCCTGCTTTTCTGGCAGTTTCCTGGTTTTTTGCTTCATGGGCGGCTTTTATGAGCGCAGCACCAATAAAAGGTTCATGGCCGTTGGCAGCGATATTAACATAAGCCGGGTCTATTATCCCAAGGTCCACATTGACCGCATGGGGCTGCGGTGTCCCGAAAAGTACATCCTGAACTATCTCAAGTGGTATCTGCGAGCCGTAAATGCATGAAATTCCAAGTCGCATAGCCTTCTTTGCGAGAGAAACATAATCGCCATCCATATTTGTCATCGTGCTTGAAGTAGCGTCCATTACTTCGTTAAGCGGTCCTCCAGGAAGGATACCCAGTTTTCTCCATAGTTCTATCCTTGACTTTGGGGCAAAGAGGAGAACATTGGAAAGCTCGCCGTCAGAATCAGAGTTTATTTCTGCGATCATGGAATCTGCTACTGCAATTGCTATTTCTTTTGTACCCATTTCAGATTTTATCCCCAATTTCAATGCAAGATTTCGAAGCTTTGCTTCATCCTTGATATGAAAAGGTGTTTTTCCCATTGCGGTTGCTTTGAGTGTTTTTGCTACTTCCTTAGCATGGAAGGTATATGTTGCTGTGCCCATGGTATTCAGGAACATCAGGTTCCTCATTGCCATGGCGTCGGCATCGATGCCGCAGACTCCGCGTTCTGCTCCTGGCTTTATCCTGCAAGGACCGTTGCTGCAAAGCTGGCAGCTGATGCCCTGCTCGCAGAATGAACAGCGCTTCCCCTGGGCATCCGATCGATCAAAACTGTTCGTTATTCTGTCTTCTCTCAGTATACTATGCATTTTTATTATTGATGTATGTGCACTAACGGGTTCCATAATATCACCTCAATTTCATATGTTGTATTACCTCTTTAAAGGTTAGTATGAAATGCCCTTCTCCATCAATAACCAGCACCACAGCATCAAAAGGCGGTAGCAATAACCAATGTATGTGTCAAAAACGAAGAAAAAACAGTTCATTTGATGGAACCGGTCTAAGTGCTTCTAATAAAGAAAATTATGCGCCAAAAAGGCAGAAGCAGAATTCAAGGAAGAATCAGAAGAAATCATTGTCTGGAAATAATGAACAATGTCATGATAGTTTTCCGATTTCAGATGCAGGTCAAACGGCATAAAGATATTAATATATTAAAAAGTTCCGATGATGAGAGTAATATAGGAACAACTTGGATACGAATCATTGCGACAACTACGGAACGCTGGCTTATCTATTCTACCCGATTTAATTTTTTTTATGAGCGATCTTGATTGCACATGATGGTGGCTTTGACCGACAGGATTAAATGTGATGAAATATCCTTTACTATAGGAGGAGGTTAAATGACTAAATTCTTAGTACTTTGGGAAACTGATATGAGCAGAGTGCCTGAAAACCCAGAAGAGCAAATGGCTTTCTACACAAAGCTTCAGAATATGGTGAAGGAGGATCTTGAGCGCGGAGAAACCAAAGATTTCGGAATGTTCCTTAACGGTATCGAAGGATATACGATCGAAGAAGGAAACGAAGAGGAAATTGCTCTTTCCACAATGAAATACAGCCCATACATCAAGTGCAGGGTATACCCGGTTATCTCGGTGAGCCAGATTGATAACATTATGAAGACGCTGTCACAAACTTGAAAGTGTGCTTTAGAGATTCAGGTATTTCAAAAACGTTTTTCTTTTTTTTTTTTAAAATATTTTTCAAATAATCAGAACAGGCGCACCAATGCAAAACCGTGCCTTCTGGATAACTATAAATGATTTAGAATGTAAACTGACGGGAAAGGTGTGCGCCATGAGATCATATCCGATTGGATTCATAACACCATCTGAGCCTTTGCTTGCAAGGTCATCTTTTACAGCACATTTTCGTTTTAGCTTTTCATGAACCTCCAGAAAAGGCAGGATTGGGCGCCATAAGAGTCATGAATGATGACGATCTCAAAGTGGATGCAGATGATACGAGAGCGTGGCGTTTAACACCTGAACATATTCAGCAACTGCAACCGAATCTGCAAAAACAGGAACATCAAGCCCGAATGAGAAAATTAGGAAAAATATACAAATAATATTTCAGAAAGATATTACGCTGCGTACAATCTTTCACTAAGAAATAATGGCTCAAGTCCCTTATATTTTAAACTGGATGACCTGCGCCTGCGTGAAGGTGACCGGATATTCAATACCACGATCCTTGAACCTTATAGCGGTTCAAGTCTATTAGAGGTATTGCAAGACCTCGAAAGAGAAACTAAATTACAGGATACAACCCTGCTCCCGGATCAAAGTTTAAACGGAACTGCGGTTTTTCATGTCAATTCCCTGTATAATAAATCATTTTTCCTGATGTACAATATAACATCAGTAACTTCAGCGTCTTTTGAGAAAAGCATCGAAGCCCTCTGGAAAACAGAGCATTTCAATTACATGGTAGCGTTAGGTGTACCTCCATATAGCAATTGTCACGAGCGGAATGGAATGAATGGTTCCTATGAACCGATATTTGATGACTATTGTGATGGCAGTTCTGCGCAATCAGACATAAGGAGATAAGAAATCATCTGATTGCTTTCTTGGCAAATATCATAGATTTCACAATGCTGGGTTCCAACAGAAAATTTAGGGCCCGGGCCGGGATTCGAACCCGGGTCGTAGGATCCACAGTCCCATAGGATGACCAGCTACCCCACCCAGGCACCTTGATTAATGAGGGAGCATCTCCTTCATGTATCTTTACAGGATAAAGGTTTTGTTCGATAATGACGGATTTGACCGCAATTTTCAAATATCTTCTCTGCGACAGCAATGGCATTTTCGTACCTGGCAGGATATGCTTTTATTTTGATCTGTGCATCTATGGTATCTGAAGAAGCTGCGAGTTTTACCATGCCCTGAAAAGCAGCCTGCTTGTCGAGCCTTATATGAAGATTGCATTCATCATCCATCCTTTCTTCAAGTTCATTTTTCAGCCGGTCGAGATCATTTGAAGGTAAATTTGAGTTCAAAAGTTCTATGAATTGAATGCATTTTCGACCTTTTAACCTTGCCTGAAGTATAGAGATCCGATTTCCGAAATGACCTTCGGTATTGACCACATCTATTTCATTATCAAAAAGAAAATTCGACAGGGCAGATCTTACTCTGTCTTCACTTTCTGTCGCTGAAACTATAGTTCGAAAGTTGATATTATGTATATCCATTACTTGCCAGTATTATTATGTGAGCGCAGGCTTGGTCTTGTCTTTTCGGTCCCTTTACCTTTTCGCCTCTGACCTCTACCCTTCCTGCCTGCGGATGTCTTTCCTCTGAAAACACGGCCTTTGTGTTTATTTTCAGTTATCCATTTCAGGTTCTTATCGCTCCTGATCACAGGATGGCTTGTATCTACAAGAATTACCTCATACCATTTGCTCTTTCCATCCTGGCCTACCCAATAACTGTTCAATACCTGCATGTTAGGATATCTGCGCGCAGCACGTTCTTCTGCGATAGTCTGGATGCTCTTGCCAGGCGTTATCCTGTTCACGCCCATGCGCTTTGTCCTTCTTCCGCGCTGATATCTTGACTTTCGCCGTGCACCGCGCCTTATTCTTGTGCGTGCAACGATAATTCCCTGTTTGGCTTTAAATCCAAGCGATCTTGCCCTATCAAGCCTTGTCGGGTGTTCAAGTCTCACTACTGAAGACCCGCGTCTCCATTCCTGCATACGTTCCCACTGGAGTTCATCTACATATGATTCGTCTGGTTTTTTCCATGCATCTCTGATGTATGCGTACATTGATTTCATTATATATTCACCTGTTGTTTTACGGTTCAGCCCGATAAGGGCCACATCCCTGCGGGATTCGCACCGAAACGGCGCAGATCCCACCATTTGTTCTGTAAGTCAATCTGCTCACATGTTGCCATGTCTTATTATACCTTTCGACGCAATTCTATACCTGACAACGGTATTGTCCTGCGAATGTGGGCTTAGAGATAATAAATCTCCAAATTGTTCCATCTCATAATTAGTCTCGGACTTACCAGTACGCTCACGTATTGCCTTTCTGGTTCCGTGATGACTTCTCTCCAATCCGTTATTATGACGTCTGAATGAAATTTTTCTTCCGTTAACAAGGATCAGGGACGAATAGCTCTTCCCATGGATAGAATATATAAATACTCTCGGTGTACTGCATCATCAGGCCAAAAGTCAGTTATTAGATCATTACCATCCACATATAGAAGTCAAACCTCTGGATTATGAACTCTGCCTGCACACTGGGATCATAAAAACCAGGTATGATATTTCAATATCGGATTGCTTTTTACTTGCCCCTCTCCGAAAACAATAATGCGACTATTGAATTGTGCCTGACTTGAAGACTTGTTGGAATGGACCCGGCGGGATTCGAACCCGCGGCCTTTGCGTTGCGAACGCAACGATCTACCCCTGATCTACAGGCCCAAAAAATAAAAAAGGCAGGTTTACATCCTGCCAAGTTCAACAACGGATATACTCTCAACGCCCTTCACTTTACGGAAGGCTTCTTCTACTTTTTCTGTCCCGCCTTCCATATCGCTGACTTTAACAACAGCGATCAGGGCCTTCAATCCGAACGCTACCGGCTCTTCAGAGAAACCATGTAATCTTGCACCCTCCGGGATTGCTTTTGTAAGAGCCTCTTTTAATTTATTCAGATCTATATCAATGCTTTCAGGCATTATTTTTATCTTAGCCGCCACTTCACCCATTTAATTCACGGCCCCGCGAAACCGCAATTTGGACATTTATATGAATTGCTCTGGTGCCTGCAGCTTCCGCATCTTCCAAGTTCAGTTCCGCACTGAGGACAGGGGAATCGCGCATAGCCGCGCTCAATAAGATTTACTCCGCATGAGATACATTTTTTTGCTTCATTCCTAGGCATATTATTCTCCTTTATTTGTGACTCCCATATTATCGAATCCTATTAAAATTTATCCCCTTATGATCGTTCCAATGACATCGCCATGAAAAGCCTTTATCAACCTGCCAGGACAATTCCCGTTGACTATCTCGCAATCCATCCTGTTCTTAATGAGAAAACGCGGAAGCTCTGCATCCACGCAGGTCTCGATCCCAATGATATCGGATGCATTCAACTCTTTTTTCAACAATCCGTCAATGTAAATGCCATCGACGTCAGTGACCTTAATGAACCGCGCGCCAAGCTGTTTCGCCACCCATGCCGCGATAGTGTCTGAGGTCACATCCCATGAATGGGGAAGCTCATCTTTCTTTTTCAGGAGATCGTACGGGAGGAGGACATATGTTCCATTTTCTTTAATGTTCAGGCTTTCGATCAACTTTGCTTCCGTCCCGTCAGCAAGATAATAACCATACTGCTCCATTGCAAGCACGGCCATCCAGTGTGCTACTTCCTGCGAAGGATCAACTTTCCGTACGGTGTCGGCGAAGATGGAACCGCCGGGGACGATGAGAATTGAATTGTCGATCAAATTTGAATATTCAGTCAGGTCCTTTACGATCTTTTTTGCGCTGTGTATCAGACTTCCGCCAATTTTTATGGTAATCATTTTCTTGATTTCCTTATATCATTAAAAAAATTCATGAGCGAAAATCTGACACGCTCAGGCTCCACATCAACGATTTCGGCGCGCTCCTGTTCTGGAAAGATATTATAAACCGAATATTTTCCCAGCCGCTTTGAAGATGTAGATATGTAGCGGCCATCAAGGAGTACCCTGACACCATAATCCATTGGTGACCTCACAACACGTCCCAGAGCTTGCCTGACTTTTCGAATAGTGGGTATCTCGATCGCATAATCCCAGCCGTGCCCGAATTCAGCTTCGTATGCTGATTCGACAGCACGCGTCCGGTCATTAAGAGCAGGATATCCAACACCAACGATGACAACTGTTCTTCCTCTTCCGTCTTTATAATCTACGCCTTCTGTAAGCGTTCCCCACATATATGAGATCAGCACAGCTTTCTTACCTGACTCTCCTATACTGAAGAATTCATTCCTGATAGCCTGTGCCGAGACACCAACCTCATCAAGGAAAACAGGAACATTGCATCGGATCCTGTTCTTGTACTGGCTTGCTTCATAAAAGCTTGGGAAGAAAACGATAACATTCCCATCTGATTGTTCAATTATGTCATTCAATACTTTTGTGATGATATCTTTTGTTGCCGGATTTTCCCTGTCCTTTGCAAATAGCGGCGGGACTGATACCGCTATCGTCAGCCTTTTCTCTTTAGGGAATGTCAGGCCATAGGACATTTCGCGGGTCTCCCGTGCGATACCAAGAGTAGCTTTGATCGTTTCAAATGGAGCGAGCGTAGCTGACATTAGAACTGCTGCATGGACTGAATCGAATAAAGGCGCTGTGACATTTTTCGGGATGCATGTGAAAAGTTCGAGCCGACCGTATATCTCTTTGTTCTGCCTTCTCACTCCAAGGATCGGGTAATAACTCCTATTATTTGATAATTTCATATAATCAGAAAGAAATATTGCCGTGATCAAACAACTGCATATTTTCTTAACAGGGCTTTTACCTTGTTTGAACTGGTTCTCATAGAATGCCTCTATTTTCAAGCCCATGCCTCTAATGTGTTCAATGGTCTCTTCTGGTTTTTTTATTCCGGCATTCTCAAGCGCCTTCATGAGCTTGAGCCTGAAGAGATCGTCCCGTTCCTGAGGATCGGCGATCCTGAGATCAAACCACTCATTGCCCACTCTTTCACGCTCACCGAACTTTTTATTGAGAATATATTCATAGGTGGACCGTATTGTGCCAAGAAGCACACGCAGGAATGTTTCAATATCATTTGAGGTCATTGTGTCTCTATTTGCTTCGACCTCATCAAGTGCCCTATTAATAGTAAGTTCTGTAAGCGTAATGGATGAATGCGAGCGCGCTGAAGATTCGATATTATGGGCTTCGTCAAAGATCAGTATGATATCTTTCAATCCTTTATCCATCCATCCCAAGACATTGGTTCTTATATCCTCACTGAGAAAATGATGATAATTGCATATCAGGAGGTCAGCTTCTTTCATATATCTTTTGAGCAGTTCATAGCCACATGTGTTGCTGGACAATGCCCATTCTGCAACTTCTTCCGGTGTGCGCACTCCTGAAAACAACCATGTTCGAAAATCCGTACTGTCAGTTCTTAATATTTCAAGCAGCATATCGCAGGAATTCTTTCGCAGGTCATGTATCTGTCGATCATATTTATCGGATTCACTGCTCAATTCCCGCTGGACATCGATCAGACCCGTCTCTTTGATCCTTTTCAGTTTGTCTTTTACGGACTTTATTTCGGTTTTTAGCTGTGTGTAGTCTTTTTCCTGTTCGAGCAGTTTATAACTATTTTCCCGCAGCAGGCTACAAGTGTCATAATCCATGTTTTGTTTCGGGCACATCAGAATTTTTCCTTTGAGTACGACAACTTTGATATCCACTCTTTTTCTGATTTCTTTTGCTTCTTCAATGAATTGCGCCATCTGCTGGTGGACATTCGTGGCAATGACTACTGTTTTTTTTTCTTGTTTTGCGATATGAAGGGCTGGCACAAGAGCGCTGAGTGTTTTTCCGGTGCCGCAAGCTCCTTCAAATAATACTATCTGTTTCTTTTTTAGCGTCTCCTGTATTACATCCATGGCATCCTGCTGATTAGGATAAAATGAGCCCTTCGGAAAGTATTTCTGGTAGTCCCTTTTCATTGGCGATAATACGATGCTAGCATGATATAAACAGTGCGATTCCAGAATTTATCTATTTCTTACTGAATTGGGTGGTTACCAATCGATAGACTGAGCTTATAAATTTAACTGTTTTTAATATTTGCCGTAAAATTTATAGTGTACATCCCCTCATTAATATATTAATGTTAAATTCCAGGAGGGGATATA
>JAGFND010000028.1 GCA_021409285.1 Candidatus Methanoperedens sp.
AATCACACATTAACTTAATATTCCTGTAATAATGTTAAGGTATATTGATTTTTCGGTTAATTGATTCCAAAATTGCTGTATTAAAGAGTTATTACCAGTATTGGCTGGTTTAACTGAAAAAAATGGTATCTGAATAGTCACTAATTAAATACAATTAATCACCATTGGATTAATTAGGGAAGACTTATGACAAAACGTCAAATTTGTGTTCAGATTGATGAAGAAATTGCCCGGAGAATGGAAGAAATTAGGGAAAAAACAGGCACCAGTTAGCAGGCAAATAGAACTCAGGCTGAAAGGCTTCAAAATAGTAGAAGACAGGGAGAAAACCTTTGGGCATCTTTTTGATGATGAAGAACAACTTGCAGAGGTTCAGAAGCGCTGGATTGAGGCTTTTGGGACTAAAACGGCATTGGAAATATTGCACAGAAAAAAAGAGTAGGTCATTGCTGTTTTTATGATAAGTTTCTTTATTGATACCAGTGTATTCATAAGCACGCTCAAACCGGATCATGCCACTCAAGAATGTAAGAGATTCATGAACCGTGTAAAAAATGGACTTTTCAATGGTTACATATCTCCATATGTTGCTGGAGAGATGATGGATTCCATTCTCAATTCAGATGAGATCAGGCGGGAGAAGAAACTTGAATATATGTTCGATATTTTGGATATTATTATGTCATCAAATGCTGAATGGTTTATACCTCAAAAAAACGATTTCTGTTTATTTTCCCAACTCAGGGGAGTAGATAATCGGGTGGAAGATGGGGATATACTTCATGCAACATGTGCTAAGATCCTGTGCGTTCCGCTTGTGACCATAGATGGAAAATTGCTGAGGAGTCGTGGTTTAAGAGATCAAGGGGTAGAAATTCTTCACCCGATGGATGTTGTAAATAGAATGTAAAATGCTAAATTTATTAGAAGGATTACCCTTTCAGAATCCTTCAAACCACATGAAATGTAACTTCTCTTTCGAACTCTCCTCTTCCTAGTATAATTGCCTTTTTCAAACATCCTTCACAGATATGATATATCCTTATGCTAAAAGAAGTGTTGTTCAAGATTCGGACGGAAAGTTGGAAACTTGGGAAACAATATCAGCGAATAGCTTCGACGATTATTGATGCGTTTCAAAGTCACTGGGAAGTCGGAAACAAATAGTGAAATGGAACAATTTGGAGATTTATTGGCAATTCTCTCAAACTTATGGAATGAAACATAATCCAAGCGAATCATGACGGTATGGCGAAATATTTAGGCAAAAGGATGCTTTGCTTTATTCTTTTTAGCCAGTGCTTCCTCCACAGTCGGCAGGCCTTCCATTGCGCGCTTTATAGCAAGTTTTGTAGCTTCGTAATTATACTCATACACTTTTTCTTTGTCCCTGGCATCCCATTCGATGAATACTGAAACGATGATAAGAACATCTTCGGTCTCGTTCTTATTAATTAAACCATCTTCCACTGAATCCATTACTGCTTTCGCGATCGCGGCCTGCGCCGGGCCGAACATTAAGATCGCCTGCGAGGCTTTCTTAATAGTTACCTTGTTTACCATCAGCGTGGCCGGTTTTGGCTGCAGATTCGGCTCAAGTACCGCGAGAAGGGGTGTATGACCGACCCGCTCTTGGCATTGCAAGAGAATTCATGAATGCGATCTCTACCGGCCCTCCTTTTGGACCGATAACAAGATCGATATGCGCTATTTCAGGTCCTGAGCCCACAAGGGCTTCACCAATTAAGCTTTTTGTTATTCTTTTTGTCATTTATATGACCACGCGGCGTTTAATAGTCTGTTGGCATATATAAATATCATCACATACCCAGTTCAGCCCGCTTCAATTCGCTTTTCTTTTTTTCCAGGAATGCGTATACAGGACCATGGGTGGATCCTTCTAAAAGCATATCGATTCCTTTTCTGGCGACAGCATTTTGCTCAGGATACCCAATCAAAGAAATTGTTTTTCCATATACAGAGATGCGCGTATTTGTTATCGCCTCAAAGACTTCTCGGGTCTTACCATCCTTACCGATTATCCTTCCTTTCAATCGCTGGAGATCTTTTTCAGTTCTCGCAATATTTGATATATCCATCGTTTCGAACATGAGCATCTCTTCATCAAATAGCCTGAGCGCCTTTTCAGGACTGAACCCTCTTGCTATGGCATGGACGACTTCTTTTGCGCGCAATCCCTTGATCGGGTCTTTTGGATCTAATATCTCGACATCGCCGCTATGACTATCAATATTAAGAACTGATGTCGATTTTTGTTCGATCTGTTCTTTTATACTTCCTTTTGGTCCAACCAAAACTGCTATCCTCTCAAGTGGGATTTTAATATGCTCTGTCATTTTTTATCCTCTTTTATATTTGAAATCATTTCATTCTCATTTACCTGAATATTCAATTTTCCAAAAAAGCGGCAGATATTGGTGACATCCCGCCGCAGGTACGTTTCTGCATTGAAATGCTCAGTGAGCACTGACTGCCCCATATCTATTATCACAGGTTCCATATTGTTCATATCAACCAATATATTATATTCGCTAAGATCTGCATGTACAAGTTTTGCCTGGCAATAAAGGAGATTCATATATTCAGTGGTTCTCTCAAAAATATGCTGAATCTCTTCCCGGGTCATTTCCACGTCTTTTAACTGCGGCATGGGGATACCATCTTTACCTATAAATTCCATTAATAATATGTTCCTCTTAGTAATGTATGGATCCGGTACTCTTACGCCAGCTTCTCTGGCACGCATGAGATTCTTGAATTCTTTTTTTGCCCATGCAAGAATTATATCTTTTCTTGACTGCTTTATTCCGACAAAACGCGGGTCTCCCAGAATATATTCTTTCATGGCATTGAAATTTGCCGTAGATATCATGTAAATTTTTACAGCGATTTCTGGCATATTTTCTTTTTTCGATATTGCATGAAATACATTAGCTTCTTTTCCTGTATTTACTGTACCGCCAAGCGCGTCGATATACCCCTTTTTTGCAAGATCATACAGTGCCATCAACGTTGCTTCATCAAAAACATCTGAATATGCAGCCCTCTGGCTTGAATCCTTTACACGCATGCGGAATTCATCGATCAACGTGTCCATCTGGTCAAGCTTTTTGTCGCTAACCATAAAACTTAATTAACTCTTTAGAAATCCCTTTCGTTCCAGCCAATTTACCTGTGGAGTACTATATTTCCAGACTATGTCGGCTTTCTCATTCTGGAAGGACCATGGTACAATGATCACAACATCACCCTCTCTTATCCATATCCGTTTCTTGATCTTACCCGGAATACGAGCAAGCCTTAATATGCCATCCATGCAACGGACTCTTATCTTATTAGCGCCCAGAAGGGTCTCCACAGTCCCCAATACTTCATTAGCACTTTTCTTAGGAACCCGAACTCTAACGAACTCTTCAGATTGTGGGCCTTCACCTGCTCGCTGTCTCAGTATAACACCTCATTATTCATGTCCTATATTGTCCCTGATATATGTAAAGGTTACTGAGTATTTGATGACTATATAAATATAAAATTTAATATAAAATAATGCGATAGTTATTTTAGACTCTTTTATCATGAAGTTATCGACTTATGTCGGACATCACGATACTTGGCCTTGAAGGAACGGCATGGAATCTGAGCGCAGCAATAGTGAATGAAATTGATGTGGTAGCAGAGACGATTGCAGCCTACAAACCTGCAGCAGGGGGGATACATCCGCGTGAAGCTGCCCAGCATCATGCAAACCACATAAACAGGATTGTCCGCGAAACACTTGAGAAAGGGGGAAATACCATAAGTGCTGTTGCTTTTTCGCAGGGACCTGGACTTGGACCGTGCCTTCGTACCGTAGCCACCGCCGCAAGGGCGCTTGCATTATCTCTGGATGTCCCCCTCATAGGTGTAAATCACTGCTTAGCCCATATAGAAGTGGGCAGATGGAAAACACCTGCAAAGGATCCTGTCGCACTTTATGTGAGTGGAGCCAATTCCCAGGTACTGGCATACAGGATGGGCCATTACAGGGTTTTTGGAGAGACGCTTGATATCGGGATAGGGAATGCACTTGATAAATTCGCAAGGTCAGTCGGATTGCAGCATCCTGGCGGTCCTAAAGTCGAGGAACTGGCAAAGCAGGCAAAACGATATGTTCCGCTGCCCTATACTGTAAAAGGAATGGATTTTTCATTCTCGGGTCTTGCCACAGCTGCTCAGGAATCTTCCAGGAAGCACGATCTGTCTGACGTATGCTACTCTTTTCAGGAAACCGCTTTTGCAATGCTTGTTGAAGTGACAGAACGCGCAATCGCTCATACAGGAAAGGACGAGGTGCTGCTGGCTGGAGGGGTTGGAGCGAACATGAGGCTTCGCAAGATGCTGGCCATGATGTGCGAAGATCGGGGGGTCAGATTCTATGTTCCTGAAAGAAGATTCATGGGTGATAATGGGGTCATGATAGCATATCTGGGACTTTTAATGTACAAAGCCGGTTCCAGGACATCTATTTCAGATTCTGGTGTCAATCCGAATTACAGGCCTGATGAAGCGGAGGTCATATGGAGGTGATCGCAAGCGGCGCTGAAGCAGTGATAACGCTCGAAAATGATACGATAATAAAAACGCGTATCCAGAAACGGTACAGGGTGAAAGATATCGATGAGGTTATCAGGAGGGAGAGGACACGGACCGAGGCAAGGCTCATATCCGAAGCAAGAAGGTGTGGCATTCCAACTCCGATAATCAGGGATGTGACAGATTTTCAGATAAAAATGGAATATATTGACGGGATTCCACTTAAGAAAATAATATCACCGTTACTTAGCCAGATGATTGGGGAACTTATAGGGCGACTTCATGGATGCGGTATAGTTCATGGTGACCTTACAACATCTAATATATTATGGAGGGACAACAAATTATTCCTCATAGATTTTGGCCTTGCCTATCTGGATAAGACGCTGGAAGCAAGAGGTGTGGATATTCATGTTCTTTTCCAGACCTATGAAAGCACACATGAGAACTATGAAGAACTAATAAGATCTTTCAAAATCGGATATTCCAGGACTTTCAAGGATGCAGATGAAGTGATCGAAAGAGTAAAACAGATAGAATCAAGAGGGAGATACGCATAGGAATACTTGAAAATCATCAAAAAAGATTCGTCTTTTATTTTATCGCCTTTATCTCTCCTGTCCGTTCATAAGTCCTGAGCCCAGAAGGTATGTTTTCTTTGAATTCAGAAGACCGAAGTGCGTCCAGGAATGACCTGATCTCTTTGCTTTCTATAAGCCTTATCGGGATCACGAAATCATATTCCTCGTCAGCGATCTTTATGAATTTAAGTCCGTTGAGTTCTGCGACTGCCCGGACACCAATACCAGCATCCACTTTTCCGAGTTTTACAGCTGAAGCGACAGCGCTATGGGTCTTTGCCTCTGTATGGTAGCCCTGTATCCTGTTTGTGAGTACTTCAAATGAAATACCCTTTTTCGCAGCGAGGTCTTTCAATTTTAGATCGGTCATCACACGGGTGCCTGAACCTGTATTCCTGTTCATTATTCTTGCATTTATTATGTCCTCAAATGTCTTGATATTGCTTTCAGGCCGGATGATCAATCCCTGTTCCCTGAGATAGCCTTTTATGAGAACCGCATCCTTTATACCGAATTTTTTAAGGAAAGGAATATTATATTCACCGGATTCGGAAAGCAAATGAACTCCTGCGATGTCCGCAAAACCATTTCGGATAGCATTCAATCCTCCTGATGAACCCACATTGATCACACGCATTTTCAAATCCATTATGTCAGATAATACATCCAGACCCGGGCAATGGCTGCCCACAAAAAGAAGATCCGGTGCTTCGAGCATATCGAACAATGTAACATCAACGCAGTCGCCGGCTTCTAATAGTTCCACATTTGCAGGAACCTCTATGAAGCCGTCCGCCTCCATCAATGTTGTTATTGCGCCTGATCCCTTTTCTATGGGATATGCGACTCCTCTCACAAGCCCGACAGGGAGAAGCTGGCGTCTTCCTTCGGAACGCACCCTTACTGCCATTTTTGCTTTTAGCTGTGTCATCACTTTTTTTCGCCCTGTTATCTTCCTTATTTCTGGTGCAATGAATTCATCAAAAATGGTAAGGGCTGATGCTGGATATCCTGGCAGACCGAAAACAGGTTTTTCGAATATTTTTCCAATGATCGCAGGTTTTCCTGGTTTAATATCTATACCGTGAACTAGGATGGTACCATTTTCCTCAATTATGCGGTACATTATATCCCCTGAACCGGCCGAAGTGCTGCCTGAAGTAAGGATAATATCACACTCATTTGCTGCCTTTTTTATTATTTTCCTGATTTTCTCCGGATCGTCTTTTGCTATTTCATAGCGTGCCGGTATCCCCCCGCATTCTTTCACTCCGGAGGCTATTGAAAAAGAATTTACATCATATATTTTTCCGGCTTCCAGCTGTTCTCCCGGCTCGCAGAGTTCATTCCCTGTGGATATTACGGCTATTTTTAGTCCAGCGACTCGGACTGTTTTTTTCCCACATGCGGCCAACACACCTGTTTCTTTTACTCCAAGTTGTGATCCCTTCCTTAAGATCCTTTCCCCGATCATAATATCAGAACCGGCATGCATCACATTTTCATTGATTGAAACAGGACGTGAGATCAAAACGATGTTTTTTTTAGTGTTAGTGTATTCAACCATAACAACGGCGTCAGCCGAAGATGGCATAACAGCACCGGTTGAAATTTGTACTGCATCACCTTTTTGGAGGCGGATATCAGGATTTGCTCCGGGATGGATCGAGGCTATGATCTTGAGATGAACTGGCTTATCTTCACGCACTGTGTATGTATCGGATGCAATAACAGCATAACCGTCCATTGAAGCCCTGTCAAATGGCGGGACATCTATTTCCGAGTATACATCCTCTGCAAGGACACATGATAAAACGTTATCAATATCCAATTCTATGATACGGGGACAAATCCCAAGATTCTCGATTATTTTTTTTGCATATTCCATCGTGACGAGCTTTCTGTATTCTTTTTGCATCATTGTTAATAGAAGGACTTTGGATATATCGTTTTTGTATTCAAGAAAAAAATTTCCACTTCTCTGGATAACGATTTAATACATTCTTTCCAAGTGCAGTCATGCCGCAGAAAAATACCAAAAACTATTTATAATAAAATAAGAGATTGGGGGGATAGCAAAAACGGATAATTATAGGAACGATGACGGCATAAAAACGAATGTGCTAAAAAATGCAGGGATCAAAAAATGAATCTAAAATCATTTGGTATCATAACTTATATTGTATTATTAGGGATAATACTATTCTTTATTCCGCAAGTGAATGCATCTGAAAATTCATGTATTAATTGCCACAAGACGTTGACTCCTTTCATGGAGGTCCAGCAGCAGTTCAATCAGATAAGAATTCAGCATCTTGAACGAAATGTGGCATGTTCTCTTGAATGTCATGAAGACAGGGTCAGACAGCTTGCAACTGCAAATTATCAGCAATGGTCTGAATCGATCCATGCTGTGAAAGGTGTTACGTGCGATATGTGTCATGGCGGGAATCCAACACAGGCAACCAAAGAGAATGCTCATACAGGAATTAATAAGACCGTAGATCCTCAAAGCCCTGTATATTATACCAATGTTCCGAAAACCTGTGGTAAATGCCATCCCAATGAACTCGCAAGCTTTGAAAATAGTAAACACTTTCAGAAACTTGAAGATTTGAAATTGGCTCCAACATGTACAACATGCCATGCACCTCACAGGTTTACAGTATTGAACCAGGAAGAATTCAGGAATTTCTGCGGCAATTGCCATTCCGTATCTAAGAAAGTGGCGCCTTATGATATTCCTGTGCAGGCTGAATATTTGCTCGGTCAGGTAAATAAACTGAAATTCAATATTGATATGTCGAACCAGGATATTTTCTGGGCAAAAAAGAATGGAACGGATGTTACGGAAGCCCAGGCACATGCAGACAATGCAGTAAAAACGCTTGGCACACTTGCAGTTCTCTGGCATGAATTCAATCTCACTCATTTTGAAGATCAAGTTGACACGGCAAATATGGAAATAAATAAAGCCGAATCGATTGTGAAACCGACACCGTCGCCGACCAGGACAGCAGCTCCAAAATCTCCGGGTTTTTCAAGCCTGATAGGAATAATCTCATTCTTAGCTGTAGTGTACTTGATCAAAAAGAACCTGAGAGAATAAGAAAATGCAGCCTCATTTGAAAAAAGCATTCACTTTATTGGCAATCGCCATAATCGGATTCATTGTTGTCAGATCATTTATCGTTCCTGTATCTTTCGGGCAGTATGGCTGGTATAGAGGTGATGCAATTATTGACAGTATGAATTTTGAGATCCGACACGCCGGTTCCGCCACATGTGGAGAAGAGAATTGCCATAACTCTATATATTCTATATGGATAGATTCCAAGCATAAGACAGTAAATTGTGAAACATGTCATGGGCCATCAGAAAAACATGTCAATAATGTGAGGATAATGCCTGAACCCGTGAATGATACGAGGGATTTCTGTGGTATGTGTCATTTCAAGAGTGCAGCAAGACCGGAAGAATTCCCCCAGATCGATCCAGATACACATGGCGAAAATTTAAGATGCGCCTATTGTCATAACCCCCATAAGCCGTGGTTTGTATGATTGGAGAAATTAAGATGAAACTATCAAGGCGAGAATTTGCAAGGATCGGATGCAGGGTCATTATTGGAGCTACAGCAGGTTCTGCTATTATTGAATCCATAGTTACGAACAGTGTTGCATCTGAGGATCCACCAAAGGGGGAATATGACTGGAAGGAACATTTATGGGGATATGTCATAGATACGCGAAAATGCATAGGATGCGGCAGATGCGCGAATGCCTGCAAACTCGAGAATGAAGTGCCGTTTGACGAACCTGTTTACAGAACATGGGTGGAAAGATACAGGGAACTTAAGGACAAAGATGTTAAGATAGACTCGCCCAATGGCGGCATAAATGGCTTCATTGATGATGTCCCGGCTGAGGAAATAAATAAAGCATTCTATGTTCCCAAGATATGCAATCATTGTGAAAACCCCCCCTGTGTTCAGGTGTGTCCTGTAGGAGCAACTTTTTCTACCGAGGATGGCGTTGTCCTCGTTGATTATAAATATTGTATCGGGTGCAGATATTGCATCCAGGGCTGTCCATATGGCGCAAGATATTTCAATACCGAAAAGGGAACCGCCGATAAATGCACATGGTGTTATCACAGGATTACCAAAGGGCTGTTGCCGGCATGTGTCCAGGCCTGTCCGGTTGGAGCAAGGATTTTTGGTGACCTGAAGAACCCTGAAAGCGAAGTCAATAAAATCCTTGATAAAGAAAGGATCAATGTTCTGAAACCTGACCTGGGTACAAAACCCAAGGTATATTATGTTGGATTGGATAGGGAAGTGCGATAATGGTAGAGAATTTAATCTGGGGATATATATATCCCAATGAAGCTGAAATTCAATGGAGCATACTGATAGTTCTATACCCCTATATAACAGGCCTTGTGGCAGGGGCTTTCATAGCATCATCTCTGTATCATGTCTTTGGCAAGAAAGAGATCAGGCCTGTAGCAAGATTTGCTCTCCTTACAGCCCTGGCGTTCCTGCTTGTGGCAACAATGCCGCTGTTAACGCATCTTGGGCATCCTGAACGCGGTATCGAGATAATGTTCACACCTCATGTCACTTCTGCAATGTCGGGATTTGGATATATCTATTCGTTTTATTTAATAATAGTAGTGCTTGAGATATGGCTCTCATTCAGGGAAGATATCGTTAATAAAGCACTCAGTTCCCATGGATGGAAAGAATTGTTATATTCTGTGCTTGCCCTTTTCTCATTTGATATCTCAGAAAAAGCTCTGCATGACGATGAGAAACTTGCAAAGAGACTTGCGATCATTGGCATCCCGTCAGCAGCTTTTCTGCATGGATATGTAGGATTTATATTTGGAGGCATCAAGGCAAATCCATGGTGGTCCACGCCGCTTATGCCCATCATATTCCTGATGTCTGCAATAGTATCCGGAATTGCCCTTCTCATTTTGCTTTATATTGTCTCAACAGTATTTCGTAAACAAAAAATAGATCACAATTGCCTTCAATCGCTTGCTCATTATCTCTGGATATTCCTTATACTTGATGTTGTGCTTGAACTCCTTGAGATCGTCAGCATGAAATATGAATCTCTTGAAGAGATAGATATAATCAACAGGCTCCTTTCTGAGAAAATCGCTACAACATTCTATGGTGTGCAGCTTACACTGGGCATCTTCATACCATTCGTTCTGCTCCTGCTTGTTGGAATCATAAAGAATCGAGAGACATTGAAATTGATAATGATATCTATTTCTTCGATTTTTGTAGTTATCGGAGTTTTCGCAATGCGCTGGAATGTAGTTATCGGAGGCCAGGAGATATCAAAGAGCCTGAGCGGGACTATGACCTATGTCCCCGTATTCTATAGCATTGAAGGAGTTTTACCTGCCATTATTATATTGATAATACCATTTATCATATTGATAGTATTGACAAAAATCCTGCCTCCATGGAAAGACATGGACAAAGGAGTTGAGTAATAAATATAGTAAGGTATTTATTGTATAAACTCATCTCTTCGAACCATATTAGCCAGACGGAAAAACGGGTACTGTGTCGTGGCTTTTAGTGCGCGATCTTTGATAGCATAAGAATAAAAATGATAAAACGGTGATTGAAAAATGTTTTCAAAAACCCACAAACATATATATAGGCTGCCCGATATGAGAAACCTTATTTTTATAATAGCAATATTTTTTATTGGTATTGTTGTGCCAACAGATGCTGCAATAACTCAGAATAATTCATGTGTGGATTGCCATAAATCAATTTCACCTTTCACAGAACAACAGAGCCGGCTCAATGAGATACGGTTGAACCATACCGCAAGGAATATTTCCTGTTCTCTTGAGTGTCATGAAGATGTCCTGAGAAAACTGGCTGCGGATAATTTCCAGCAGTGGTCAGATTCAGCACATTCAAAATATTTTGTAACATGCGATGCATGCCATGGTGGAAATCCGGATATGAAAAACGAAGCAGAGGCACATGCTTCGATGAAAAATAAGGATGATCCGAATAGCACCATTTATTTTAAGAATATTCCGGATACATGTGGAAAATGCCACTCAGATGAAACAGAACATTTCAAGAACACAATGCATTATCAGAGGTTGAAAGCAGAATCCCGTGCGCCCTCCTGTGCAACATGCCATCAGCCTCATACATTCAAGGTACTGAAGGCCTCAGAATTGATCGCAGTTTGCAGTGTCTGCCATAACCCAAGAGAGCAGATCGCCGTATCAAGCGTCCCTGATGACGCAACACATGCACTTTCAAAACAGAAAGACCTCCAGGATGAATACCTGAAAGCAATAAATAGTGTTGAACAGGCAAAAGAAGCAGGAAAGGATATATCTTCTGCCCAGATGGATATTGATCGGTCAAAAGGTGTTATCGATAATATTCCATCTCTATGGCATGGATTCAATCTGAAGGATTTTGACACGCAGATCCAGATCGGCATAGACTCCGCAAAAAAAGCCGAATATAAGATGTCTGGCGTGGAACCGACTGTGCCCAGAACATCATTTGTGGGTATTGTGCTTGTTCTGGGGATCCTGGCAATAATATATCTGTTCAGAAAGCAGTGAGTGATGCCAATGGATAAGATACCACTGACAACATTTATCAAGAACTGGATCTCAAGATATAAACTACCTATTGCCATCGTACTGGTAGTTATGCTTGTGGCAGCGGCAGTGATAACTGAGAAAGTACTTGAAATTACAGAGAATCCGGCTTTTTGCGGTAAGAACTGTCATATAATGAGGCCATATTACGATTCATGGCGTACATCATCTCATAATGATGTAAGATGTGTGGAATGTCATTATGAACCAGGTCTGATCGGTCATATAAAAGGCAAGATGAATGGGCTTATGCAATTTTACAGTTACGAAACCACGGTAGAAGAATACAACGGACAACTTTATGCCAAAGTCATGGATAAGAATTGTCTTCTGTGTCATGAAAAGCGTATTTTTTCATCCGATGTTGGCTATATGGGCATTAATTTCAGCCATAGTAACCATCTGCTCCAGCCCAAAAGAGGAATTTCAATTACATGCACAACCTGTCATTCGATGCTGGTAATAGGTATGCAGGATCATCGTTCTGTCACAGACCCTTCATGCGCCCAGTGTCATCCTAGTATTGTACAGCAGGATGTCGGGCATCTTGTTGTGACAACATCAAGCTGTTTCACCTGCCATTTCAGAGATGTTCCAGGAAACAACTCGATATCTGGTTGTCCATCCTGTCACGGTCCGCCAAAAGAGATGAATAAGAATTATACGAATTTCAATCATACGACCCATTTGCAGCGTGGTTCTGATTGCATGACATGTCATATTAATATTTCAACAAATGCGAATGATATTGTCCCCAAGAATAAGTGTTATTCATGCCACAACATCAAAGAAAGAGTTGATAAATATGATGATTTCAAATTTGTACATACCAATCATGTAACGAATAACAAAATCGCATGTTATCAATGCCATTCAAATGTAAAGCATGAGCCGAAGATCAAAGAAAATCTTTGCGCCAACTGTCATGGGCAGGAACATCCAAAAGATTGGTTGACAACGCATAAGAAAGAGGTCATGATAGGCAAAGTTTGCAGCGACTGCCATCAGACAAAGTTCTGCATTGACTGTCATGCATCAGTTGTGGCCGGCGGCAAGAAGCTGCAATGAAAATAACATATAGAAACGCAGTCGTTCAAATAAGACCGCAGGTTTACGAACCTGCGGAAGATTCTTTTCTTCTTGCAGAAGCTGCATTATCAGAAATAAAAGAATGTGGAAAAGTCCTGGAAATGGGTTGTGGAAGCGGGATGATATCAGCAGTTATAAGAGCCAATACAGAGGCCGATATAATCGGGATCGACATAAATCCACATGCTGTGAAATGTACCAAAGATAATGGGATAGAGGCAATTCGAGGAGACCTATTTAACTGCATCAAAGGAAAATTCGATATCATAATATTTAATCCGCCCTACCTTCCAACCTGTGAGGAAGAAAAAGAAAAAGGGTGGCTCAATGTTGCTCTTGACGGTGGAAATGATGGCAGCCTTGTAATTAACAGATTTCTCGAACAGGTAGATGCCCATCTTAAAGAAAAAGGAAGGTTCTTGCTATTAATATCTTCTTTGACAGGAAAAGAAAAGATAATATACAGAATTCGGTCAAAAGGATATTATGTGGAAGAAAAGATGCATGAGAAATTAAGTTTCGAACAACTAACAGTATTACTTATTTTCAAACAATGAATTGTTCTTAAATCGATCAAAGGTCTATCTCTGCAAATCGATCAATATCTGTTCTATGGCCCCAGATGTCACCCACTATCAATTTAACGTTCTTCATCTTTAAAAAGATTTTTGTGGTATTTGAAATCGTTTTCTGATATGACAAAGGCAACTGTATTCTTTTCAGTTTAGGACAACTTTTCACTACATCAAAAACATTTTTTTCAGATGGCCTGAAACAAAAATGAACATTCTCTTCCACAGCGTCAAGATCACTGAGATCTTCTTCGGAGCCAATAATTCTGAAAACAACTTTCATAATATGTACATATGGTAATCCTACTATTTATATTTTTTTACTCGATCAACGATCGCTTCACGCGTCCTCAGAATGAACCCCTTATTTTTCGGATAAGAAGGTATATAATATATGAATCTTAAACAAATACTGTTTATGGATTACACAACATTGCAAATCTCAGCAGATTCTGAAGCGGGTGGGATAGCCCCTTTTGCGCTGGCAGTGCATGAATTGTTGGGACTTCCAGTAACAATGAGAAGTCTGAACAAAAAGGGTGTCAGGATAGAAAAGGGAAATATCCTTGATTATGATTACACAGGTCCCGTGCTTGAGCAGGTATTGAATGAAAATAAGACCATACGCATGATCCCCACAAGCGGTAAATATACCGGGATCCCCGTGATAGTAGTGCCAATAAGAAATAAAGAAGGCTATGGGATAGCCGCCATAGGTGTAGTTGATATGGTGGGTACAGTTGACCTGGGATTGATATTCGGTGATTATCCTGAAGTGGTAAAACAAGTACAAGAATGTGTGCGGTCAAAAGTAGCTGTTCCTTGATAAGAAAGGCCAGACAAAATGATCTGGCATCTCTTCTTGTCCTTGAGAATGAATGTTTCAAAGAGGAGACTTTCAAGAAGAAACAAATAAAATACTTGCTACAAAAAGCAAAATCATTTGTACTTGTTGCAGAAGTGAATGGTAATATTATAGGATCAATAATTATTCTAATGAGAAAGAATATTGCCCATGCAAGGATATATTCTCTCAACATTCATCGGAAATACAGGCGAAAAGGTATAGGGGGGTTGCTGATGGACGAAGCCATAAGATCATTAAAAGAAAAAGGGTACACAAAAGTATCTCTTGAAGTCGGGATTCAAAATATTGCAGCTCAGAAATTATACAACTCAAGAGATTTTTTTGAGGATAAAAGGCTCAGCAAATATTATAAAAATGGTGATGATGCTATTCACATGATAAAAATCATTAAACAAGGGCACTGATGATCTTTTCATAAATATCTTTATCTATTGCATCCTCAAATCCATCATAGATACTGGGATTATCGTTTATCTCGATGACCTTATACCCATCATCTGTTTCTTTCACATCAAGACCATAAAGCCCATCACCAACACATTCAGAAAGGTTTATGCAGATATCCTTTAATTCCGCAGCAATTTTATCTCTGGAAATTGGGATCGTATCTCCCCAGATATTTTTTCCATTTATCTTTGATTTGACTTTCCATCCTCCTTTTGGGATGCAGTATTTGCACAGATAAAGTATCTCATTCTTAAGAATCCCCACCCGCCAATCAAAATCAGAGTGGATGTATTCCTGAAGCACTAGCAAGTTAGCCTTTCGAATTAAATGCTTTGAGATCTCAATGAACTCAGACACATTTTCCACTTTCTCCACATGTGATGAAAAACGTGTATAAGGGGACTTTATTACAAAGGGAAATCCAAGCGTCTTAAAGATATTTCCAAGAGATTCATCTGAATAATCCCCATGGAATAGAATGGATTTTGGCGATGGAATATTATTCTTGAAGAATATATCATGAAGTATTGCTTTGTTCGAGCATATCCTTATCGAATGCGGGTCATCAATAACTTTCAAACCAGCCTGTTCGGCAAATCTTGAGGCTATGTATGCAGAATTTCCAGGATCAGTTGTTGCTCTTATGAATATAGCGTCATAATTCTTTATATTTGGAATGTCATGCTTGAATATGAAATCAAATGTATGCCCCATCGATTCTGCAGTGGATTTGAATTTATTAAGGGCATTACGCTCAGATTTCCCATCGAAATTATATGCTTCCACAAAACAGCCGATTTTCATTAAAGATGGTCTCTTTGGGGATGCCCTACATATTTCCCATTTTTGTCTCGTGCATCTTGTCCTTAACAATATCCCATTTAACTTCCTTTTTAGGGGCTGGTTCGCAGTGATCCAGAAGGACTTTACCATCGTCTATCTGAACAACAAGCTTACAGATCGGAATATTGAAGACATCATAGAATTTCCCCGTGAATTCTGATGTCTCTTCATCTGTGGTTTCCCCGAACATTTGTATTATTTCTTTTACTTCGCCTGTTAATGGATGCAGCGATACAGGGAACCGGGCTTCAAAACTCATCTTTTTTATTATCCCTGGGAGCCTTGAACCTGATCTTACCACTTTCATTGAGTTATTGGTGAAAGGATTTACTGCGAACAATAAAGCAGGGACGCAAAGATCATCCTCTGGTCTTGTTATCAACCTGTAACCGCTTGTGGGCAGCCCGTGCATTCTTGCTTTCTCGATTAAAAGCGGATTCCGGTATGCATCCATAATTTCCATACAGCTTGGTGTGACTTCTACTCCATAGGTTTCAGCATGTGCAGATACATAATATCCAATCCTGAGATATCTATAATCGTTATTGATGTTAAATACACTGTCATGCACTGGTTGCCTCAAAAAAAGAAACGGACTAGAGTCACTCTCGTCTTCGTCTTCACTGACTATAATCATTTAGATATCAGTCCACGCATTAACATTATGAACCCAGTATATAAAAGTAACGAGTGGAAAGGTCGATTTCATATGAATGCTATCCGGTATAGTCTATGAACTCTCAGAAAAGAAATTTCGGATGAATTTATATACCTTAACTAATAATATAGTTTTAAACAGGTGACGGGAAAATGAAAGTAAATATGAATCTTGATAAAGACGATATTATTATAGCACTACTTTTTATAATTTTATTTTTGATCGTAATTCTTATTGGAAGGACGTTCTACTCTGTCCCCTGAACCGAAGTGCATTACTCTTCAGTCATTACTTCCCTGATAATATCTTTAAGCTTGTCTTTTAATCTGCTTTCTGGGCTAGAGAGATCTTCCGTGATAATATCAAGTATGAGTTCCATTCCTCCCGGGCTTGAGGCAAGATAATCTCTTATGACAGTGTCTATATTTTCGCAGCAATCAACACATAATTCAACGTCTTCTATCTCAGCGTCATTAACAGGTTCAAGAACACTATTGCATAAGAAGCATTCACTCATTTTATCACCGCCTCTTTGATTATTTCGAACTTATATCAAACTTGTGTTCAAATTCAAACCATTCCTTCCTTCAATTCGGAAAAAATGCAAAAGATTATACTGTACAACTTCATTTCAAGATAAAGGAGGCTTTATATGGAGCAAGACCTGTCAAGAATTGGCGTTTCTCTTCCTGAGAACCTGCTTGGAAAATTCGATGAGATCATAACAAAAAGAGGCTATTCGTCTCGTTCTGAGGGTATTCGCGACGCAATAAGAGGCTATATCCGTTACTATGACTGGATGAGCGAGGTGCAGGGTGAGAGAATTGGCATTTTATCCATGACTTATGATCATTCCCAGCGAGGGCTTGTTACCTCGCTGCTGGACATAGAGCATGATTACTCAGCAATTACCAGATCGGCTGTCCACGTTCACATCAGCCATGACGAATGCATGGAAGTGCTAATACTTAATGGCGAAGGAAAAGAGATTAAAGCCGTTGCAGAGCGCATAATTGCCTTGAAAGGCATAAAGAACGTGAAACTGACTACGATACGCCCCGGTGAAGAATTGTAAGAAATCACAAGTTCTCCTTTTGTCCATTTCCAATGAAACCGCCTTATACTTAAATTTGGAGCATTACCCAAAAATTATTTATCATGCATGCACATATATTATCCTATGAGGACATAGATGGTTTTAACTTATCGAGCATATGCTGCTGCTGTTCCGAAGAAAATCAATGGGGCAATACAGGATGAGCGAACTATCCCCACACATACCAGACCTTGACCTGATCACATTTTACAGTGAAAAAGGTACCTCGCTCTTCTTCAGGATCAGTCCATGGACAAAGGCGATAATGCTTGTGCTTATCATACTCTTCGTATCACTCGATAAAAGCCTCATACTGGCGGTGTGCCTTTACATGATAGTTTTAGTATTATACGGCTTATCGGGTCTGCCCATTAAGAAATTGTTTCAGTGGTACATGATACCATTTTTATTTGTTCTATCATTGGTGCTCATATTGATGTGGAATGAGCCTGGAAGCCCTATATTTTCCCTGAGTGTGCCGTACTTTTCGCTCACTCTCACCGATAACGGACTGCTATTGATGCTTACGCTTCTCTTTAAATCATTCGCTTCTGTGACATATTCGTTATTTTTTCTAATGACAACCAGGTACAATTATTTATCCGCCATGATATACCGGGTTTTTCCCTTTCCGATCGACCAGATATTTCTCATGTCGTATCGGTTTATCTTCATCACCTTGAAGATGGTCGAATCCATGATCAAAGCACTTAGATCAAGGGGCGGAGGGCTTCTTAAAAGCGCGCACAGGCAGGGCAAGATGTTTGCCGAGGTGTTCGCACTGACCATGATACGGTCATACGATAGGGCGGACAGGGTCAATAAGGCCATGGAAGCCAGAGGGTTTAGTGGGAGATACGTGGCCGCGACCAGGATACCACGGATAGGCCCCGGCGAATATTTCTCAATGCTGGCGGTTGCTACCATGATGATATATCTTATATGGTTCGTTAGATTTCCATTTTAAAGGATGATGATATTGACAAACTCACAACAAATTCATATTAAACATGCCTGGCATGCCAGTACGGCAGATACGAAAGAACTTATACATGTGGATTGTGCAAGCCACATCTACCCTGATGGAAGTCAGGGCATACATGATATGTGTTTCAGGGTGTTTGAAAAAGAGATCGTGGCTTTATGCGGCCCCAACGGATCGGGTAAGTCCACGCTCATTGAGCATTTGAACGGATTGCTTCGACCAAGCAGTGGTAATGTCACAGTTATGGGTAATAAGCTTGATTTGAGCCGCGTAGATATCTGGAAGGATGTCGGTGTTGTGTTCCAGAGGTCGGATGACCAGTTGTTTGCGCCGACGGTATTAGATGACGTGATGTTCGGCCCAATAAACATGGGCGTTAGTATGGAACAGGCAAAGTCAGAAGCCCTGGGTGCGTTAAAAGCGGTCGGTGCCGAAAACCTGTCCGATAAAATGCCAGGCTATCTGAGCGGTGGGCAAAAAAGATTGGTTTGCATTGCCGGCGTTCTTGCCATGAAGCCCAGGGTGATCGCGATGGACGAGCCCACATCTGATCTTGATCCATTACATGCCGAAATGGTAGAAAATATCATCCTTAATCTGAAAAATAACCACGGAATCAGCATCGTTATAGCAACCCATGACCTGGACCTGGCAGCAAGGATTTCGGACCGTGTTTGCATCGTGAAGGATGGCTCTATTATCACAGAGGGCAGACCTTCATCGATATTCTATGATAAAAATCTCATAGAAATGTCAGGACTGAGGCAGCCAAAGGTCGTACAAATATACGAGGGAATCACAAAGAACCTGGGCATAGTCATGGAAAATTACCCGATAACTGCCGATGAACTTGTCAAAACCATAGCCCCGATGATAAGGCAACATTAGATGATGAGGTAACGCATGGCACATATACATCTCCCGGATGGAGCATTCTCGATACAATGGATTATTACATGGTGGATCCTGGCTGTCATAATTTTAGGCTTATGCCTGTACTGGTTGAAAAAAGTTAAAAAAATAGATAATAAAACAATAACGCTGGCCGCGATGTTAACGGCTGCATCCTTTGCAATATTCCAGGTCAACATACCTCTGTTTGGCGGTGTGCACATGACCCTGACCCCACTTACAGGTATACTTGCCGGACCAGTAATTGGCAGCATCATCGTGCTCATCGTAAACATATTATCGGCCGCGATCGGTCATGGAGGATGGGGCATGATCGGGGCAAACTTACTTGTCAACATTACTGAGGTCACGGTTGCATACGGCATATATAAAGCGCTTTCAAAGATCAACCTGGATACGTTCTCTAAAGCAGGCATTGGAACGATTATCGGACTTCTTTTCGGAAACATTGCGATGCTATTGATAATTCTCATATCGGGCATTCAGGGTGTTAATCAGGATATCCAGCCCCTGCTATATGGATTATCCCTTATCGCTGCTGTCAATATGGGTGTAGCGATCATAGAATCCTTCATTACTGGATATGTGGTGTCATATATTAAAAGGGTCAGGCCCGACATACTTGCGGAGGAGTCCCATGCTGGAGCAAAATAATAAGAAAGGGACTATTATATTTGGGACGATAGTGCTAATATTTCTGGCCTTATGCGTTTTTGCCTATATGATAACAGGAGATAAAGGGATAGAAGAACGCTTTTCAAATGCTGCAGGACTGCCAGGTGAGCTTGAAGGTGGCGATAACGGGATTATAGGATTCACTCTTGAGGGTAACAACCTGTCCTATCTGATCATATTGGCCATGGGCCTGGGCGCAACGGCGATACTATATAAAAAATACAGGGTTTGAAAAATATAACTTAAAGGATAAATAAGATCTTGCGATCCCATTATTGAGATTAACAATTAGTTCAATTAGTTAACCACAAGTTATTTAAATCCTAATGATTATTCATTGGTTTGCTACAAAGGTAAATCTTCGTAACACTAAATATATGTAGTATTATAAGATTGTGATACTATATAATACATCCCATAGAAATATTGGGAAATATTATAATAGGAGGTAAAAAACTTGCATATTCCAGATGGATACTTGGGACCAATAACCTGGATTACCCTGTGGTTGGTGATGATACCTATATGGATCATTGCAGCTCGCAAATTGAAGAAAGAATTAAGGACAAGAAATGTCCCTCTGCTTGCAATGGGGGCAGCTTTTTCATTTGTAATAATGATGTTCAATGTTCCTGTACTCGGAGGTTCAACCGGACATGCCGTGGGAGGCACGCTTATAGCCATTATTTTAGGACCTTGGGCTGCTTTGATTGCCGTTTCTGTTGCGCTGATTATTCAGGCACTTTTCTTTGGGGATGGCGGGATAACTGCAATAGGTGCGAATTGTTTTAATATGGGCTTTGTTCTGCCTTTTATTGGGTACTATATTTATAGACTGATAACCGTAAATGCAGATATAACTTCATCGCGGCGCTGGAAAGGTGCAGGTATTGCAAGTTATATAGCCATAAATGTCGCAGCCGTATTAGTTGGGATCGAGTTTGGTATACAGACCATTCTTTATCCAGCCGTCAACGGAAAATTTCAGTATTTCATGTATCCACTTAGTGTCTCAGTTCCAACAATGGCTATAGAACATCTGTTATTATTTGGCTTTGTAGAGGCTATCGTAACTTTACTGGTAGTAAGATACCTGCAGCAGACAGACCCGTCGTTATTAAGACTATCGGACAGAAAAATTGTACAGGATAAGATACCAGCCGGGTTGAGCGTATGAATAAGGACACACAAAAGGGACTATGGATCGGGCTTACAATTCTCATCGTACTTACCCCTCTCGGACTTCTTGCAACGGGCACAGCCTTCGGTGAATGGAGTTCTCAAGAATTGCAGAAGACGCTGGGTTATGTACCAGAGGGCATGAAGAGCGAAAAAACACTCTGGCAGGCGATATTTTCCGGTTACAGTATGCCAGGTCTTGGGAATAGCTTCCTGCATTCAAGTATTGGCTACATTCTCTCTGCTGTAATAGGAATCTGCTTAATTTATGCAGCGACACTTATCCTTGGAAAATTCATAGCAAAAAGAGAAGAGGAGCAGAGAAATGAAAATTCCTGATTGGCTTTCAGACGGGACTACCTGCCCTTGCTGCGCCGTAAGCGTGGGCGGGAAGAGAAATTTTGTTGAGAAAACACTGGTAGAGATAGCGAGCATGATGGAGCGTTCCATATTCTCTGAGAAATATTCATCTTCGAAAGGCTTTCTCCAGAGTATTGATCCAAGGGTCAAATTAATTACCATCCTGCTTTTAATAGTAACAACCAGTTTCGTCACTAAAATAGAGATTATCCTCGGGATATATGTATTTACATTGTTCTTTGCGTATCTTTCAAAGGTCGATTTGTTTTTCTTTATCAAGAGAGTCTGGCTTTTTATCCCTATCTTTTCGGGGATAGTGGTTTTTCCAGCTATGTTCAATGTCGTTACACCAGGTGAGCCGCTTGTCACTTTAGTACATTTTAATAGTACTGTCCAGTTATGGATATTTCAATTCACAGAGATATCGATCACAAAAGAAGGGGCACTTGGAGCACTGCTGTTCATTTCCAGAGTAGCTGCGTCAGTCTCATTAATTGTTCTATTGACTCTTACAACACGGTGGGCTGATATAATGAAATCGTTAAGGACCCTGGGTGTGCCTCAGATATTTGTCATGGTACTGAGCATGACATACCAGTACATCTTCCTTCTTGTCAGGGTTGTACAGGAAATGCATCTTGCCAAAAAGAGCAGGACAATTAAGACTGACAGGACAGGGGAGGGAATTAAGAAAGAGCAGAACTGGGTAGCTTCGCGTATAGGAACTGTTCTCATGAAATCGTATAAGATGAGTGACGAGATACATTCAGCCATGATATCAAGAGGTTTTCATGATGAGATTAAATCCCACGAAACGTTCAGAATAAGAAATATCGACCGCATCTGGACAGGCTTCTCACTGGCATTTATTACGGGAGTTATCTTGTTGAACTATCCTGTATGAGGAAACATGCAACTATTTGATCTCAAAAACGTAAATTATCTCTACCTGAACAGGATACATGCACTGAACGACATCAGCCTGTCAATAGAACAGGGAGAACATATAGCAATACTCGGAGCCAATGGCTCTGGTAAATCCACCCTTTTAAAGCTGCTCGATGGCCTTATCTTTCCGTCTTCCGGAATTGTAAAAGCTTTTGGCAAAACCCTTACGGAGAATATTCTGGACGGAGAAGGAGGAGATTTTCCTCGGTTTTTCAGAAAAAAAGTTGGATTGATATTCCAGAACTCGGAGGCACAGCTCTTCTGCCCCACAGTCTTGGATGAGATCAAATTCGGTCCATTGCAACTGGATATCGCAAAAACGGATATTAATCAAAGGATCAACGACGTAATGGGGATGCTCAATATTGAAAATCTTAAAGACCGTGCTCCCTATACGCTAAGCGGCGGTGAGAAAAAGAAAGTAGCTATAGCATCGGTATTATCTATAAATCCAGATGTTCTCCTGCTGGATGAGCCCACCAACGGTCTTGATCCGAGAACCCAGAGATGGCTTGTGGAACTCCTGATTGAGCTTAGAAAAATCGGGAAGACCATTATAATAGCAACACATGATCTTGAAATTGTGGAGGAAGTTTCCGAGCGTGCTGTCGTTTTCAATGAAGACCATAGAATAGTTGCAGATGGCAAAGCAAAGGTGATTCTGAATGATACGGCATTGCTCATGGGAGTGAATCTCATCCATGAACATTCTCACAGGCACATTGAAAAATCGAAACTCACTTTTTAATATCTTTGATATCTGCTTCATATTTTGATGGACATTTTGTCAACATCTTATAAGCTTCAAAAGCGCTACCATTGAATTGACCGGTCACCACCGCCTGGATATTGGACTCGTTTTCATTCAGGGGCGGGATATTGGGCTTATCACCTTTGAATATAACATCAATGGTCGAAATGCCATCTGTCAATTTGAATTTCAGTATATGGGTGACAGGATCCCAATCCGAACCCGGTAACATGGAGCCATTAACATACATTATTTTATCTTTCATCTGATCCTTTGCCGCCACTGCTTCACTGACCTGGAACTGGTTTGCGGTGATACCCTGGGAAAAAGCCAGATAGACAAGCAGGGCAATAATAATAGAACTTCCAATTACAAGACGTTGTTTTTTATTCATTTGTATCCTTACGAACTATATTTGAGTTTCTATTCTTAAATCTATCCTCAATCCATAGCATTATGAATCCTGGAATGGATTTACAGGAGCGTATGGATTTGATCCTTCTTATATTCATCACATTTCTTATATCAGTGCTTTTCTCAATGCTTGGACTGGGCGGCGCCATCATATATACACCCCTTTTTTTCTGGCTCGGTTTTCCTCTCCTTACCGCCATCCCAATGGCGTTGCTGTTGAATGCGATCACCACAGCTTCGGCGTCCATAACATATTTCAGACAGCGACTTGTGGATACGATTATTGCATTTCCTCTCATTTTCTCGACAATACTCGGTGCACTTATCGGTTCATACATGGCTCCAAGAATGAACTCCCAAACATTGGTACTTCTGCTTTCTATAATACTTATTCTTGCTGCTGTGCGGTTACTTTTTCTTAGCAATATCATCTCGCCGCTGGATGGGAGGAACATAAAAGTGATCGCTGTAATAAGCGGTCTGTTCATTGGCACCGTATCTTCTCTTGTAGGGATCGGCGGGGGCACTTTTATTGTTCCGCTGCTAATGGTAATCGGCCTTAAGACTAAAAATGCCGTAGCTACGTCAACCTTTATTGTCATGTTCTTGTCTATTTCCGGATTCCTGGGACACTTTGGCTTCGGGCAGCAACAACTCGATTTAAGATTATTGTTCTTTGCAGGAATGGCGGCATTCGCCGGGGCACAAGTGGGTTCTATCTTCATATTTAACCGCACATCATCAAGAACGATCGAAAAGATCTTCGCATTGATCCTTTTAATAGTTGCTCTTAGGCTGATCACTGGCTAAATGCAAATGTTTTTTATATTAATCTTTCGATATGAATATATAAGCTAATCCAGCATTGATGAGATAATAAAAAATAGTCTTCATATTAGCGGAATCTGGGGAGATTACAGGATACATGATTTAAATGCTGTGACACTGCCCCCTCATGAGCACCAGAACATTGTTTTCCTGACCGTGAAGTCTTTCGACACTGCCAGTGCAGCCACAGAAGTAATACCTATGGTAGGAGAAAACACTATTGTTGTGTCTGTGTAGAACGGGCTTGGAAATAATGAGACGCTGGTCGAGACTTTCGGGAAAGAAAAGATAATTGGCGGGATGGCAATATTTGGAGCAATCCTGTCCGAGCCTGGAAACGTAAGGGTGACGGTCATTGCATCCGAGACTCTTGTAGGTGAACTTGACGGTTCACTGACCTCCCGTGTTAAGGACATGCAGCCATTCAGGAGAAGGCTGGGTTTGTGAAGATTGTGCCCCTGATCATGAATGTGGGGAAGAAGTATTGCTACATGTGGTCAACTCTCCGCGGATTGGTGTATGCGGATATTCGGGAGTAGATTGATCGGGGATAAATAAGAATAGTTCTATCTTTCTTTTCATGAATTAACATTTTAGGGACGGCACAGGGGACCTGATGGGTGCGCTTTGACCGGAGCTATGTTCGGGTCAAAGACTTCAGGTGGAGTGGCGCCGTGAAGCCTATATTATTAATAGAATCCTGAGGTCACCATATGTCTTCCTAAAAAGCTCGACTGCCAATCTCTCTCAGCAATCTTTTTTCCTTCATCGGTAAAACAATAATTTTGGGACATGCAGCTTGCCAAGTAACTCAAGGACTTTGCGTTCTTCATCAGTAAGGTCAATGTAGCTCATTTGAGGTTTAAGTAGGTGAAGAACTTTATAAATCCAGCGAAAAAGAATTAAGTAGTATAAATGACGACATTTGACGTCCCACTTTTTACGCATTTCCATTAGCATTAACCTTTTCCTCCTTTTTATTATGTTCCTCAATTATTGCGATATATTCCTTTACCAGAAATTCACTCATCTCAAGAGTACTGCAAATTTCTTGAACATTCATGCTTCCGTATAGGGTTCTGACTTTCTTAAAAGCCTTAATATAG
>JAGFND010000029.1 GCA_021409285.1 Candidatus Methanoperedens sp.
GGGTTCAATATTGATCACCGTTGCTTCAATTCCCAGAGTCTCAATAATCTTTGCACCAATTCCAGGACCGCCACCTATATCGATTATCACATCACCTTTATTCAGGATACATGAAATGAAATTTTTGACTAATTCGTGCATCACACTGATTCTTTTTGCAAAAGTATTTGCGTAGTCAATACCGTTGAATTTGGTGATACTGTCCATAAAATATCTCAAAATAATGCGGTTCTAAATGTGCCTTGTTTACATATATGGATTAGGACATATACCCTTTCTTCTTCCATTATTCACATCTCCGCCGCAACCGGTTCGCCATTATCCATCACGATCGGCAACCCCATTTGTGGGAAGTCCATACCAAGTTGCGACGCGAGCATCGCTGCGGACAGCTTCTCCTGCTTTATCGCATCCTTACCTGTTATCAAGGTCGGTGTCTTTACTACTCCTTTCTGGGGAGCATTGGAAACTAATTGTTGCATATCTTTCAGATCCCTCCAATTGGTCTACTTGAAAAAGCGTTTCCGTTGTAAGCTTAGTCACTGAATTATTCCAGTACATGACTGAATGAACGACCAGGGCTCATAACGCAAACACTGAATCTTTGATTGAGGAGCAGATAATGGCTTCGCACACTATCCTGACTTTGTGTGCGAATCTGGTTGATGGTAGGGTTGCCTTTATCGAGCGCAATCCTTCTTATTTGGTAGAGAATGCAGCGAAAAGTGCGGCTATGGTCACTAACGATGTAAGGATTCATGGAAACCAAAAATGTTTCAGTCTATAGTCTTCACCACATTTTGCCACAATTTTATTAAAAAATGTAGTGGATTTAAAGTATACAGGAGCTATGGGATATCAGAAAAGCAAGACGATAAAAATATATACTCAGTTCGGTAATAAAGATTTGAACCCGCTGGACTTGATATTAAAAAAAGAAAGTAAGAAATGATTGAGATGATTCGACTAAAAGAATGTATGGACTGACATATGTTAGGATATGAGATAGTTCAGCGACACTGGGCTTGGTGATTTACTGTGTTTAAAATTGTCCATACTGCTGACCTTCATATAGATCCTGCTTACATTTATCTTACGGGAGAAAAGCAGCAGCGACGAAAATATGATTTCTTGAATTCATTCAATCAAATAATCGACTATTGTATCAAGGAAGAACCAGACGTGTTAGTCGTTTCTGGTGATTTTTATGATAAAAATTTACCCCGCAACAGTCCACGCAAGGATGTCATCCTTAAATTTAAGGAACTTACGGATACGAAGATATTCATTGTAACCGGTAACCATGATTGTTCAAAGAGCATAAGCGATACGATTTCTCCCGTTGAAACGTTGAAGGCACTAGACCGTGTAACTATATTTGACAACTCCGACTCATATGATAAAGTCATACTTCAAAAGGATGGAAAAACGCTCGGTATTTATGGTAAAAGTTTTAACGGCATGAACCCTGGTAAAAATCCCGTGGAGAATCTGCCCAAATGCAAGGAAGATTTCGGTGTCGTGCTTATCCATGGGCACTTAAGTGAGATAATGCCGGTTTATAACAATGACTGCCAATATGCACCTTTTTCGATGGAGGAATGCAAAGGAAAGGGATTTAATTACTTTGCATTAGGTCATATTCATAAGTATGGATTGAAATCCAACGATGAATCTGTATTCTGTTATCCCGGAAGCACTGAGCGTTATTCATTCACCGAGGAGAGCCAAGAAAAAGGTTTTGTAGTTCTTGAGTTAGACGATGATTTTACTGAGAAAAACATCATATTTAAACCTTTAAAAACAAGAAAGATGAGAACGTTTACTGTTGATTTCACTCCAAAGATTCATGATATCAACCAGCAAATATTATCTACAGTTAATATTACAGACAAGGAGTTACTGGTCAGGGTTAACCTTAAAGGAGAAGCCCTGTTTGATGTATACAGGAACTACAAGCGCAATGATCTTGCAGTGAGTTTGGACGAGCGGTTTTTCGGAGTTCAGATAAACAATGAGCTCATCATAAATGACCCTGATACCAGTTATGATTTTGGCGCGTTGAAGATAAATTCTCCAGTGGATGAGTTCAAGAGATATATGAATGAAAGAATAGCTCAATGCGAGAAAGAGGGCAATATTGAACTGACAGAAATCTTGAGGGACACCATCGCTATGGGTGAAAAAGCTTTGCGCGAGATGATGGAAAGATGATAATTAAAAGTATCAAGGCAAGAAATTTCATGCGATATCCTGAAATTGAGCTTAAGGGATTTCCAGAGAGGGGCGTAATAGGCATATTCGGTAACAATGAATGTGGTAAGTCTACAATTGGTCACATAATTTCATTCGCTTTGTTTGGAGGAACCATAAAAGCGACGAAAGGTGAAAAGGAACAGATAATACATTGGGGGGAGGATGTCTGTGAAGTCGAACTGGAATTCTCATGGGGAACTAAAGAGTACAAAGTTTACCGTAGAATCCGTCAAACCGGGGCTCAGATTGCACGCATCGAGGATATGTCAAAAGGAAAAACAGTTGCCACTGGTGTCCATGATGTTGAAGATGTCATATATAACCTGTTGACATTCGATTTTAAAGGTTTCAGGTATTCTACATATGTTGGTCAAAAGGAACTAACTCTGATTCATGACGCATCCAAAATAAAGGACAGAAAAGAGGTAATTAATAGCATGCTCGGTATTGACGCGATGGAAAAAACAAGGCTTGAGATACCAGCTAAAATAAAATTATCTAAAACTGAACGTGACAGCATCGCCATAGAAAAAAACAATGTTGAGAACACTGCAAAAGATATCATGGAAAAACACAAGGAATCTGATGCAATAAAGACTCAATTGAAGAGCCTTGAAGATGAATATAAAACAAAGTGTGAAAAGCTGGAAAAGCTCAAAGAAGATTTGAAGGTGTTTCAAAAATATAAAGAAATATCAACAAAAATAGCATCCAAGAATGAAGTTATTGTCGAAAAGAGAAGTGCCATTAACAATGTTATCAAAACACTTCAAGAGATTCAGGATTCCAGAACTAAACTGCAGAAACTCGAAAAAGACATCGAGAAATACGCAACCTCGGATTCAGAGCTAGAGTCTAAAAAAGAGCTTAGAAAACAGTTCATTTCTTTTAAAAGCCAGCTGGATGAAATAAAGCGGATGGCTAATGAATATAGGACCGAAGTTTCATCCCAGATCAGTAGATACAAACAGCAGGAACAGGGGCTTAATGATAGAAATAAGTCACTAGAACGGGATATCACAGAAGAGGAATCGATTCAGGTAGATGAAGCTGAAATCAAGTTTCTAGATGTACAGAAAAACAGAGCGGATAGAAGCATGTGGGCTCTGGCTGTATGTACAATAGGATCACTCATTGTCTTAATTATCGTGCTAACCACGGGCAATCGTTTATGGTTCGTACCACTGATCCTAGTTATAATAACGGCGGTTGGGGCTTATCATAAAATTACAAAAAGTAAAAAATTAGCCCAATCTCTGAAACAGTATGAAAAAGATAGGCTACGACTTGAACAGAGAGAGGAACACTTAGCAAAATATTCTGATGAGAAAATGCAGATTGGAAAGCAGACAGGCATAGCAAATGAGCAGATCAGCCAGCTTGCTTCGATATTGCAGGTAATGAAACAATTGTCTTTTGACTCATTTCCTGATATTGACGGCAATTTCAAGTTGCTAAAGGAACAGAATATCAATCAGTTATCTGAAATGAAGAATGGCCTTTCATTGATCATATCGAAAAGTTATCCTTTTATCCACACAGAACAAAAAATTATTGATTATGAATTGGAATTGAACAAAGCCATTGATGAACAATCTTCAATGGCAAAGGAGAAAGCAAGGCTGGAAACGGATATAAAAAATAATAGGAATATTATCAAAAAGGAACAAGATGCGTTAAATCTCCAATCCCAGCTATGTCAGGAAATAAAAGAGCAGCAGGAGATAGTTGCAAAGTTACAAGCAGAACTACCTTCAATTGAATATTCAGAAGCGGAATACAAAAAGGCGGAAAAATCCTGTTCTGAGCTTGAAAAGCGTATGAAAGAGTTAGAAGGCGGACGAGGTAATTCAATTGGTCGGTTGAAGACGCTTGAGAAAGACGTGTTAAAATTACCCAAAGTCCAGGAAAAACTCAAGGAACTTGAGGATAATTACAAAAACAAATCTCGCGAACTAAAGATATATGACATATTGAACGACGCATTCATACGAAATCAGCAGGAAATAAGGAAACGCCTTGGTCCTAGCATCGAAATGTACTTCTCATGGATACTTCCGAAAATCACCAATAACCGTTATCAGAAAGTAAAAGTTTCAGAGGATTTTAATATAAGCGTGTATTCCCTTGAAAAAAATGATTTCGTGGATATCGATAATTTAAGCGGGGGAACAGAGGATCAGCTTCTGTTGTCACTAAGACTTGCATTTGCAAAGGCCCTGACACCCGAAGGTGCCCAGTTCTTCTTGTTTCTGGACGAACCCATCAGTTCATTCGATGAGCAGAGAAGAACATCATTCCTCGATTTCTTAAAGCTGCTTGAAACCAATTTCCAGCAGATATTCATTATATCTCACCTGACCGGCCTTGAGGATTTCGTTGATAACTTTATCAGGATCGAAGATACAAAGGGGGGTATACCACAGGTTTCATATTCATGGGCTTAAAATGTTAATGTAAATAATTTATCTTTGTATAATTATAATGTCTGTTTCATCCGCTTCGTTCAGTCTTAAAGTCAATTCTGACATATTTTTGTACTTCTATTTACTACAAAGCCGTCTCACAGCCGTTTTAAAGTTGATATCCTCTCTCCATCATTAGCTGGATTACATTTCCGCTGCGATTGCACGCGAAACACTGCCACAGGTTCTTCGTATGATTCACTGACAAACTTGGTACCTGATCATCATGAAAAGGGTCGGATAGGACCTCGCCTTCTGGATTTCTTCCTCGGTCACATACTTTTCTCCCCTAACTGCTGCCGTAGCTCTACTCATCTGTCCAGCCCTGGCTTCCCTCTCTTCCTCCTCTTCCTTGCGTCTCTCCGAACTATTGCGGACCGCACTATCCACATTTGTCGATGTGATGCAGCAGGGAGATGGGCTCGGCATAGTGCGCTTTGACAATCTCGTCGATACGTTGATGGGAGTCACTGACGTCGGTCCCATGCCAATCGTGCCTGGTTCAGGCCGGGATCAGGCCCAGCAAATCGTGGCGAGCCATGACCCTGCTACAACCTTGGACCCGCGTGGCTCCACTTCGATTGGCGGTGGCATTCAACAGGCCAAAACTGCGCTGGACGCGGCTTCACAAACGTACACCGTCCGCGCCATGGTAGTCCTGACCGATGGCCTTGAAAACACCCCGCCGATGATCGCCGACGTTAGCAGCAGCCTGACTGCCAACACTTTCGCCATCGGCTTCGGCCAGGCTGCGAGTATCAGTACCGCGGCTCTCAATGCGACCACTCAGGGTCATGGCGGCTACTTGGTAATCACAGGACCGATCACCCCAGATGAGACCTTCGCCTTGACCGAATACTTCCTGAAGATCCAAGCTGGGGTCAACAACTCTACGACAGTTCTGGATCCGCGAGGAGAACTCATTTATGGGGTAACGCATCGCATACCCTTTACTCTGACGGATGCAGACATGGGGGGTGGATGTGATCCTTCTGAGCCCAGCGCCATACTACATCGATTTTAGGCTGCAAACTCCAGATGGCAAAATCATCGATCCATCCCTGGCTGGTGCAGAGCCTGCGATCCAATTTGTCAGCACCGGGCGGGTCAGTTACTACCGCGCCTCATTGCCCATGCTCGCCACCAACGTTGCAGGCAGTCATTCAGGCCAGTGGTACGCGCTACTTAGATTGAGTGATAAAGCAAGAGGCGTAGATGGCGAGTTCATGAAGGAACTGAAGAGTCCATCCCTACCATACAGCCTGCTGGTACATGCCTATTCGAACCTGGAGTTCAAGCCAATTATATTGCAGAAGAGCTTCGAACCGGGTGCAGAAGTCGTGGTGCAGGTGGCGTTGAACCAATATGATATACCGCTTGAAAAGCACGCTTCGATATGGGCGGAAATCAAACGTCCGGACGGCACCGACGTGATCTTGGCTCTCCCTGAGACAGATGCTGGACGGTTTGGAGGGAGCTTCGTAACCTCGCTGACCGGAGTCTACACTGTGCGCATGAGGGTGCAGGGAACCACCTTAGAGGGACAGACCTTCCAGCGGGAGCAGAAGCTTACCGCGGTCGTGTTCCCTGGAGGCGATAAAACACCTCCACCGGTTAGTGATGATCGCCTGTGCAGGTTGTTGTCATGTTTGCTCAATGAAAAGGTTCTCGATTGGGAATTCATTAAAAGCTTGGAAGCTAAGGGCATTAACCTGAAATTGTTGGAGGAATGCATGAAGATGTACTGCCGGGAAACGCAAGCTCATCTTGGTGGGGAACATGAGTATACCCCATCTGGAGCTGCGCAGATAGCGCCAGGATTAGATGTGTCCCAATTATTGGGTCAACCGGAAGTCCGAAAAGCAATCAGTGCGATTCAGCGTGAGCTGAAGGCCACTGAAGGCACATTGGGATTTGCAAAACTGAAAGAGGGTATAACGATTCGCCGCGAAGCGGGTAAGAGACCTCCAGGCCCATGGTTTGACCTAAGTCCAGAAGACAAGGCATCTAGCGAACAAGAGCACGAGCAGGCAGGGAAAAAATCAGATTCAAAACCAATAGACAGAGCCAAAAAAAGGCAAAAAAGGTAGCTTGCTGAGAAATTAAAATTACGGTTATGCTAAATTCCAAGTATATTTTACCATTGATAAATTGGGAGTCGGCATTTTACTCACGATAGAGGAGGAATTATAAATGAGAATAAGAATAAAAAAATTAAAAGGGGAATCGCGATGCCAGAAAATGAATTGAATGTGGAAGTGGTTCCATGGGGTCCCAACCAAACTACTATTGATGCTGTTTTACCGACTGTGATCAGTCACCCTTCTGTTCGAAAGTATCTGGATGGAACACGATTTCGGCTGCTATCATTTGAACTGGTCGATTCTGAAGCCGAACCTAAAATTCGTGGATGCCTTGCACCTTCGAATCGTTACCGTGCCACGTTCTACGATTATACCAACAACAGAACGCTTTTCGCAAATGGCCGTCTCGACGAACCTGAAGGGATTGAGGTCTCAGAATCTAATATTCAGCCGCTACCGACCAGTGAAGAATTTAACGCAGCAGTGGAAATTTTGCAGAGAGACCCTGAGTTCAGCTCCGCAATCTGTGAGGAGCGTCTGCGGCCCTACTCGCCTATGCCACCACTCTTAAACGTTGAGGCTGAATTATCTGATGGTCGTGTCGAACGGACAATCGCTGTTGGGCTACTCCCAAGCGACGAAAGACTCCGGCATGAGATTGTCGGCGTGAACATGATCCATGAGTCAGTTAATCGATTCGAACGTGGAGCTCCTGAGGGTGCATTGGCGAGTCCCCAAACCTGTGGCTTACCTAACGCATTCCTACCAACAACGCCAAGGGGTACTGCCGGGCAGGTATGGATTACTGTCAGTCAAGGAGGTACTGTGCTCTGGAGATTACTTGTCGTAAGACCATCCACCTCTTCTGGAACAAATGGCTCTGGCATCGAACTTCGGTTTGTGGACTACCGTGGCAAGCGGGTGCTTTATCGAGCTCATGCCCCAATCCTCAATGTTAAGTACGATCCAGGTGGCTGCGGCCATTATCGAGATTGGCAGTGGCAGGAGGGCTTTTTCCAAGGAAACGGAACAGATGTCGCCCCAGGATTTCGTCTCTGTCCAAATCCAGCCAAGACAATTCTTGACTCCGGAGACGATAACGGCAACTTCCGTGGCGTTGCGGTTTATGTCAAGGGTCAGGAAGTTGTCCTAGTCAGCGAGATGGAAGCTGGATGGTATCGTTATATCAGTGAGTGGAGACTACATGCAAATGGAACCATTCATCCACGCTTCGGCTTTTCCGCTGTGACAAGTTCGTGTGTCTGCACACGCCATCATCACCATGTCTACTGGAGGCTCGACTTTGATATTCGCACTCCTGGGAACAATGTTGTTCGCGAGTTCAATAATCCGCCACTATTTCCTCCTTCTACCTGGCATACTAAGTATTTCGAAATCAAGCGCTCCCGAGATCCAACACGCCGCCGAAAATGGCGTGTTGAAAATACAATCACAAGGGAGGGTTATGAGATAATCCCAGGGATAAACGACGGCGTTGCAACCGCCTCACCAGATTGGCCTTTCCCGCGTGGTGATGTATGGATTCTCTGGTATCATGGGTCAGAAATTGACGATGGGGTTGTTGCCACAGGACCGCCTTACGAAGCGAATCTAGACCAGTTCGTTAACGGCGAACCAATCTATAACCAGGATGTGGTACTCTGGTATGCAGCACATTTTACCCATTATGTTACCGCAGAGCCTCCTGGCTCCTTCGGGGATATTGTTGGCCCAACCCTTGTACCTGTCAATTGGTAAAGAGTAAAAAGCCTCACCGCTCAGGATGCGTGCTGGTTTTATTTAATAGGCCCAGTACCAACGTTGCTGTCACCTGTGGCCATCCCTATTCAATAATGATCCGTTCTTGCATATTTAAAACCAACCTACCATATGGGTTAACATGACTGTAAAAAAGTGGTGTCAACCCCCGGAAATCTTCGGGTTGCATTTTACTGAGCCACTCTTTTTCTTCCAATACTTTTTGCACAAGTAGTGTATTGACATACACCATACAGATCTGCAAGAGGTGGAGGGCCAAAATCGCTATTTCCTGATCTTCTCTATTGTTTACCGCTATTTCTCCACCTTTGCCATACCAGATAAAATCATTCGCACTGTGCCAGTTCTCAATAACATTGAGCCCCTCTTCGATTTCCTGCCGCAAAATTTTAGAGTTGAGATATTTACACAGAAATATAGTTTTGCGAACTTTCCCAAGCTCCGAAACCGCTTGGAATGCTGGATGCTTCACTTTGTTTTTCGTAAATCTACTCAAGATTGCCTCTGCGTCGGCGGTAACGAGCTTAAGCGCGGTGGTGTATTTTTACGATTTCATCATAGTATTTTTGGTAACCAACGAATGTGTTGAAACTGAAGAGATAACCTGTTCATTTGACGGAACTGGTCACAGTGCTTCAAACAAAGAAAACTATGCCGATAAACGACAAAAGCAGAATTCAAAAAAAAATCAGAAGAAAACAAAGCCTGCAAATGATGAGCAAAGTTATGCTAGCTTTCCGATAACAAATTTAAATTCGAATAGGGGTTTTTCTTATTGTGTAATGGGTATCGGAGTTAAATATAAGCTAATTTCTGGAATGTCTGTTTGCCCTGACCACTCTCTTGGGGAAACAACAATGTTTCTCGAAGCCTATTTCCAGACACTTCGAAATTATCCTTATATAGAGAATGTTCTTGGAGATGGAATTTATGCAGCTCGCTGGATTACAGATATTGTATCAAAAACCCATCTTACTCCCTACTTTTTGCCAAAAAGTAATGTAACTTTCCAAAGTAAAGGATTTTCGGGATGTTATGATATGCTATACTCTCTATGGGATGATCCTCAAAAATGGTTAGAACAGTATCATATGCGTTCAATATCTGAAACTGTAAATTCAATGGTAAAATGCCGTTTTTGAGCAACTCTGAGGAAAAAACTTGATCCAAGAAAAGCGACTGAAACGAAGTTGAAAAATGTTGCACATAATATCAGAAGGATTGACTACATCGAGATTTTGAACGACATTAAACCTTCATGGCCAAGGAACGCGGGATAAATGAATATTGTCCCGAGGCCGGCTAAACCGTAAGATATTTATATCATCGTTTTTTAATATACATCATGTCAGAATTTTCTGATAGTGGCAGATAAAGAGGAGGTTGTAAGATATGAATAAAGTACGGGTTGCTATACCAGCTTGGATTCTTGAACGCAAGATCATACTGTTGTATCTTGTTATCAATGAAGATTTTGGTAAAGAGTTCAGTGAAATGGTGGAGATGGCACCAGAGAAGAAATTTTATGAGCTTGTAGCTAAACATGTGAACGCATATCTGCAGGAAGGTATGATGCCTCCGACAGAGATTGCTCCAGCTATTATGAATCTCATAGATGACTATAAGGCTGGCAGAAGTATGACTTTGAGAGCTGGTGACTATATTTCTCTGCAGAATTATCTTCGAAAGGGTAAGTAGTCTGTTTGGAAAGAAATATTATGATCGTGGGTAATGGAAACCTCTTCTGCTAAAATGAGGAGATATAAATCTTGATTTTTGAAGGATTCCCATTAATTATTGGTTGGGAGTTGACATTAGCATGCAACCTGCGCTGTAATCACTGCGGCTCATCTGCTGGCTACCCAAGACCATCGGAACTTACAACGAAAGAATCACTGAAAATCTGCGACCAATTTCCAGACCTCCTGGTGCAGGAAGTTAATTTCACTGGAGGGGAACCGCTACTGCGATCGGACTGGGAAGATATAGCTGTACATTTAAGAGATCTTGGCATAGCAACTAAAATACTTACTAACGGCATGGTTTTACAATCAGATATTGTATCACGGATAAAAGACGCAGGGATTTCCGGAGTAGGTATAAGTCTGGATGGACTTGAGCAGACTCACAATCGCATCCGTGCTAGCATGGGATCTTTTCAATATGTTCTAAATGGTATTGAGATGGTGCTGAGAGCTGAGATCCCTTTAACTGTGATAACGACTGTCAATGCCCTTAATATCCATGAACTTCCAGCCCTCTTTGATTTACTCCAATCTGCAGGCGTCAAAAGCTGGAGAGTTCAACCTATTATTCCTGTGGGACGCGTACAGAATTCTGTTGAACTCGGATTAGGAGAGCAGGCATATATCCAACTTGAAGATTTCGTCCAGCGTTGGTCACCTACGGCGAAGAAAGCAGGTATGAAACTGCTATATAGCGATGGTCTTGGATACTTCGAGGAATCTGAGATCTACGAGGAACTGCCTTGGCGTGGCTGCTCTGCAGGTATATTATCGTGCGGCATCACCAGCGATGGAAAAATCAAGGGTTGTCTATCTCTGCCAGACGAATTGGTGGATGGCGATCTGCGCAAGAACGACCTGTGGGATATATGGTTCAACCCCGACTCCTTTGCTTATACGCGCCAGTTCTCGGTAGAGAAGCTGGGGTACAACTGCAGTTCTTGCGATAAGGGAGAACAATGTAGAGGAGGATGCTCTGCCAAGTCTTATGGGAATACAAATATATTTCATAATGACCCTTATTGCGTCTATAAATTCAAAAATGGGGCTTCTGTATATGAAAATGAATGAAAACAAAATCAGAACAAGAGATGATTGCTTATGAAAATTTCATTGGTTGGTGCGGAGTTGGAGGAGAATCTGGGTCTGCGCTATATTGCATCTGCATTAGAAAATAAAGGGCACATAGTGGAGATCGTTCCATTTAATTCTGAATCTGATATCCCAAACGTTGTAAAACAAGTGACAAATTTTTCTTCAGATATCAGTGGCTTGTCAATGGTGTTTACAAGTCGTGGCAAGGAATTTTGTCGTCTTGCCCGGTCGCTCCGAGATAGCGGTTACAGGGGACATATAAATGCTGGCGGACATTTTGCCGCCCTAAACTGTGAGTCCCTGCTTAAAGATTTTCCCGCATTCGATTCTGTTGCATTGGGTGAAGGTGAAGATATACTATGTTCCCTGGCCGAAAATCTTGGTGAAGTATCTAAGGTTAGTGGACTGTGTTATCGACAAAATGATGGAACAGTTAAGATCAATACTTCAACAGGCAATCCAGATAATCTGGACGCTCTCCCCTTCCCTAAACGCTCAACGTTCCATGAATATTTCGGCAAACCCATTGCCAGTATCCTGAGTAGCCGCGGATGCTGGCGCAACTGTGCCTTTTGCAGCATCAACGCCTGGTACAAGCAGGGGGGTGGAAGAAAGTTTAGAATTCGCAGCGTGGAGAATATCATAGCTGAAATGAAAGAACTTTACTTTAATCATGGAATCCGTATTTTCAACTTTCAGGATGATAATTTCTTTCTTCCGAATCATGAAGAAGCTCGTTTGCGTTTCGAAGCTTTGCGAGATGGATTACAGAAAGAAGGGGTGCAGGGTATTGCTATTGCCATCAAGGCACGGCCTGATAGCATTACAAATGAATCGGTAAGGGTACTGGATGATTTAGGACTGTTTCGAGTATTTCTCGGAGTAGAAAATGCATCTGAGAATGGGCTTCGCAAATTAAACCGCAAATGCACGTTTGATCAGATTCTTAACTCACTGAAGATACTCAATGATTTTGACGTGCATATAGCCTACAACTTGCTAATGTTTGAGCCTGATACAGTTCTGGATGATATCCTGATAAATCTGCGCTTCATGGAACGGCACATGGATAACCCATTCAATTTCTGCCGTGCAGAAGCTTACGCCGGAACAGGGTTAGAAGAGAAACTGCTGGCTGAAGGCCGATTGCTTGGTGATTACTTTGGGATTGATTATCGACTTAAGGATCCGAAATCAGAGGCATTTCACCAAATTGCAAATTATGCTTTTTTTGACCGGAATTTCAATGATGCAGGATTACATTATTTCAACATGCAGGTAGATTTCTATTTCCAGTTATTGCGGCGTTTCTATCCAGAAGTATTGACACAGACACTGCGAGGAAATGTGCGTAATTTCATAAAACAGACAAACCTGGATACATATCAGTGCCTGTGTGAGATATATGACTTTGTGGCTGATGCAGATCCTGCAAATCAAGGTTCAATCCAGGGATTTGCCCGACAAATGCGCCAGCGTGTGGACACGAGGAGTAAGGAGTTGCACGCTCAAGGCGAGAGCATTGTTCGCTGGCTTAACGATACGTATGAACTCAGAGGGCAGGGCACTAAAACACCAAGGCAGAAATTGGCTTCCGTTCTGCTACCATTTCCTGGGCTCAAGCCAGTTCCTTATTATGGCTTAGGTAGTATTGACAAGTTAGAGTTCATCGAACCAGAATCCAGATTGATTGGCGAGCCAGATTTGTTCGGAATAACACCATCAGCGATTCCGTATGATTTGTTCAAGAACCAAATGGAACGACAAAAAGTAGAAGGGAGGTGAGGCAAAAAATAAATATTTCATTTCATTAGCGTCATAAAATAACAGAATAATATTCTATATATTATAAATAATAAGGAGGTTAAATTATGGAAGATAAAAGAATTGTGAATACAAGCCATTGGAAGGAGCCAGCGCATCCAACAGCAATTAAGTTTCATGACGATCTGGTCTCGATATACACTCACATTCGAGAGAAATATCAGCAGGAAATCGATAATGCATTCGATCGGATATCAAGACAAATTGGGTTTGTGGTTACTACAAGCGTGCCAGTAATGTTAAAGGTGGAAGAAGAAGGTACAATTAAAAGCTTTACTCTGGGAATGAAAAACCTGAAAGATACAATCTTCGAAAAAGAATTGTCTACGGCACTCGAACCAATGCTGAGCAATCCGATGCCTGGAGTTTCGTCAGGCAATTATAACATATACTTACTATGGTTTGAAGCCCTCAAACTGAAGCTGCGAACCGATTGGATGGAACCAGTCCATTATCGATATTGTATCGAACCAGTCCACCCACCTCAAATGGAACCAGTCCACCGGCCTCATATGGAACCTGTCCATTTCAAGAAATCGGAGTCTGTGGCTGATATCCAACAGTCCGGAGGGAGGATACCTAGACCATGGTTAGAACCAGCACACTGGTTCGATCCGAGGATAGAGCTAACCAGTGAAGAAGCGACTGTATTGTCAGCAATCGATCTTGTTTATCCGGAACTGAAGCTTATGGATCGTGCAGCTGCCTCAAGAGAAGCTTTCTGGAAAGCAGGGCATTGAGTGTATGATTCAGGAGATATCTAACTCTTAAAATTATTCGGAATAAAGGGGATGAAAAAGGTGATTTACTATGGATATTGAGAAAATATCATTAAAAGTTAAGGGCGAGGAAATTCGAATTCCACAAGAACTTATCAATGAATTTGGAAAAGAGCTAAGGATAGTCATCGATCAACACACTTCAGGCATATGGGCGCCACCAGATTTAGATCCTGAAGTGTTCAAGGGGCTTTTCAAAGACTTCGATGTTATCCTTACACCTAAAATACTAGAGAGATAATAATCACGGAGTTGATCTAAGGGGAACTATGGATGTACTCCCTTTAAGAACAAAATGATAGCAAGTAAATAGACATGTTTAATGAGGTTGATTAATTATGGATATTAAGAAAGTTTCTTTATTAGTAAAAGATGAAGAAATTCGAATCCCCCAAGAACTTATCAAGGGATTTGGCAATGAGTTAAGAATAGTCATAGATCATCAGACTGGAGGTATTGCACTTGCGGAGGGTTTGGCTCCTGAAATGCTAAAGGGATTATTCAAAGACTTCGATATTATCCTTACACCGAAGAAGCTTAGGAAATAAGAGATTAAGGGGAAGATCTAAGGACACCAGTAGGTTGTTCCTTAGACAGATAGATCTTGGGAGCAGGAAAATGCCTTCTGATAAACTGGTAGAGATGCCATTCTTGCGAAACATTGGATTCGTTATGACATATCGATGCCAGATCGCATGTCCCCACTGCATAATCAAAGCTGGCCCAGATAGAAGGGAGGAGATATTGCTTGGCGAGGCATTTGACTGGATTGAACAGATAGTCGGGTATAGAAGAGGTTTTATTAAAATGCTCTCATTAACCGGGGGTGAGCCATTTTATAATATAAAGAAACTTAAAAAAATATCTACTTTTGGAGAAAGCCACGGGCTAATCATTTCTGCTGTAACAAATGCTTTCTGGGCATCCTCTCCAGAAAAAGCTGTTAAGATACTCAGAGAACTCCCTTCAATAAAACTGCTTGCCATAAGTACAGATGTGTACCATCAAGAATCAATACCGTTTGCACAGGTAAAGAATGCAGTTTTAGCTGCTAGAAAATGCGGAATTCCTTTTAACATACATGTATGTACAGAAAATGCGGAAAGTAAGGAGTACTTAAATATATTAAAAGAACTGCAAGAGATTGCGGAAAAGGATACTATCATCACGGTTACTACTTTTCCTGTCGGAAGAGCTATGGAAAAAATGAGTATATTTAAATATAAAAAATCTAAGGAACCCCCGATATCTGCTTGTTCTTCCGGTAGTACCCCGATAGTTTTCCCTGATGGAAGAGTAATAGCATGTATTGGACCCGTGATTGATTTACATTCTCCACACCCACTGGTATTAGGAAACCTGAGGAAAAAGTCGTTGCATCAAATCCTTGATAATGCGGAGTTAAATCCAATTTTACACGCAATAAGAATCTGGGGTCCCAAAAAACTAATTTCTATGCTTAAAGATGCAGGATTTAATCAATATCTACCCGAGAGTTATATCAAAGATAGTGTCTGTAATGCTTGTTATAATCTTATGTCTAACACCAAGATTGTTGAGTTTCTTGCTCTGTTGGCTAATGATTCTGAATTTAAACGAAAAATTGCTTATGCAAGAGTATATTATCTGAAAGAAACTGAGATGACAGAACTATATCAATTGGCTGCGGGTAATTAAAGACCTCCAGATATGCTTTTCAGGATAATGATCCTGCAAAAACCTTCTTAGCAGGTAAACGCTTATTAACTGGCGCTCATGCATGAAGCATAAAAAACCATAGTGCTTGAGCGGATATGGCTACTTACCTTTTCGAAGATAATTCTGCAGAGAAATATAGTCGCCAGCCCTTAAGGTCATACTTCTGCCAGCCTTATAGTCATCCACGAGGTTTATTATAGCTGGAGCAATCTCTGTCGGGGGCATCATACCTTCCTGCAGATATGCATTCACATGTTTTGCTACAAACTCATAAAACTTCTTTTCAGGAGCCATTTGCATTACATCGCTGAACTCCTTACTAAACTCTTCATTGATGTCAAGATATACTACCATTATCTTGCGTTCAATAACCCATGCTGGTATAGCAACTCGTACTTTATTCATAATCTGCACAACCTCCTTATCTGTCACTATCAGAAAATTCTGACATGATGAGTGTTAGAAATGATGGTATATATACATATCGCCACGGAGTGACCGTTACATTACATGTTGGTGCAATTAAGGCAATTTGATGAAATCAAACATGAACCAAATTAATGATTAATAAAGCGAAGCCACGTCATGAATCCTTCAACGATGACTTCATCCAGTGCGCACTGACTAAGAGCCAGATTGCCCAAACAAAAATTAATGTCCAATAAATTGCGACGTTCAGTGTGACGAAGTGTGATATAGAAGTGTAACCGGTACCGTAGCCGTAGCCCCCGTAGATTTGTGCCAGACCGGTGAACCCCATTATGTAGCCGATTGGCCTTGGAATCCTCCTCGTCGAGATGATCACGATCGCGAATAGGACGAGGGTGAGACCGGTCGCGAGGAGAACATAGCTCCTTATTCCCCACTCAACCCCCTGATCTCTTGAACGACCGCAAAGTAAGCGGGCTGCTCCGAGGCCGGAGCGCTCACCCAGGCATCGACAGCCTGCTTGAGGGCGATCCCGTCCACCGCATAGAGGATGCCGTTGAGGGCAAATGCCACAACTGCCGAAGCAGCCGCAAAGCGATTCACCAAATCCCGGATTCCAGAGTTGATGTTGAGAGCGAAGAACAGAGCTAACAGTCCGAAAATGACAATCCCCGAACCTGCGAACTGGACAGCGTGAACGAGCATCCAAGTGTTAGAATTGGCGTATGCAGTGAACACCTCATTCGGCGTTACTCCACGCTCTTCATGGTACCGCTGTGCAACCCAGTACACAGCTGTCCCAGCTATCAGCAGAACCGCCGAAAAGAGGAGCAACTTGCGGTCAGGTCTCCCTTCCATGTGGTCTAACCCACCGAACGCTGCGCTTTTCATATTATCAACCTTATTTCTACTATGAATTCAAACTGTTCTTCGTTTCAATCCGAAACAGCAACAAACGCCAGGGCTTCCAGCCCCTGAGTAGTTTATGATTTCTCTTTCATGCCTAATGTTACCTAAATTTTTACCTCTCTACCCGAAAACTGCAACGATGTTCTTTCGCCAGCTTCGACAACTTTTATCTTTTTGAGCTTAATGTAGCTCGTCGGCGAACCCTGCGTTTAAGACTTGTTGCACAGTAGCAACTCTGCCGATAATTGTAACATTTTTGTCGCCCGCGGCTGCTTTTGCTTGCCGTATGGCGTTTTTAATACCGTCTGTAACGAAAGTAAAAGTTAGCTTGTCAGTTTCCTTTGGATGCTTTTTGGGTGCTTTATCTGTAAGAACGAATATCGGTACTTGATACTCATAATTACCCGCAAACCAATCAGGATCTTCTGCCATAGCAAACTCTTTCCATGCCATCACTACCGAGCCGGTAGTATGGATGGATTCCTGTAAGACCTATATTCGCCTCACCGTCTGGCATTCCTAACATTACAACCGTATCTCTAACGTCATTAAGCCCAATTACCCGTTCCACCCACTCTCCTTTCACTTCTGTTTCCCCTAGCACTTCAAGTCCAAGGTCAAGAAAAAACGCTTTAGCGGCAGGCAAATCGTTTACGACTATACCGACATGGTCTATTCTATGAACTTTCATAATTTTTGCTCCATAAACTTTAGCAAGTCCCTCTTATTATAGCGTCGCAATTTATGCTCGCCAATACGAATAGCCTTGAGCGTGCCTGACTTGCCCCAATTACAGCATGTTCGGGTGCACTTTCAGCAGTTTGCAAGCCTGTTTGAGTGTTTAGCAATTCTCGTTTCACTTATCAATTTTTTCAAACGGTTTCAATTTTTCTTTAGCGACAAATTCTTTCTTCATTGCCTGATTATCTTATCTGTTGGTAACGGAGTAAAACAATTCCATTTTTAAACGCCCTTGCTTCAAGAAGTTTCAGATTCATCGTTCTAACGTCTTTGAATAATGGTCTGCCATCACCTAAAATAACGGGAACGACCACAAGACTGTATTCGTCAATGAGACCAAAATTTGCAAGCTGTTGAACGATAGTGCCGCTGCCCATTATCGTTATGTCCTCCTTTTGTTTCAGCTTAAGGATTTCTTCCGGTCTTATTTCGTTTAGAATCCTGATATTTTTCCAATTAGGCCCTTCCTCCACGCTCTCAAGAGTTCTGGAAATAACTATCTTCGGATTATTGTTTACGACCTCAGCCATACCCGGATCACTCCTGATCGCATCTGGGGTGGGCCAGTAACTTTTCATCATTTCATAGGTCGTATGACCAAACATCAGCGTGCTACCTGATTTTGCCTGCCCGTGGGTATACCTTTCCCACTCCTCATCTTTTTTTATTAACTTGAACCAGTCTATTTCTCCATGTGGGCCTGCAAAGAAGCCGTCAACGGTCACGTGATTGAATACACCTATTTTTCCCATTTTTGTAACTCCTGCTGCAATTCTCCAGTCAATGCTTCAGCCAATTCCGGTCTTCCATGGAACTGAGCCGGTGTGTTCTGGAAAAGTGATATAAGCCACATGCCATTATCTTTAACAGCAACTAGCGACTGGATTGTATTCACTGCCGGGTTGATCTCTTTCTCACCTTTTTGCACCATTCCTGCAACTGCACGAAGCAAGGCAACATCTTTTCTCAACAAACGGATCTCTCTTATTTTCCCGACGTAAGAAGCCGTTCGATGATGTGCAAATATTTGCCCGATTTCTGATTCGATCTGCATTTTCCCATTCATCTGGCTCCCATCAAATCCTACGATACTACCGTCCTTAGCAAAGAGTGAGGCCATTCCTTTTGCATCCTGCCTGTTCCAGAAATCAAGAAGCTCCCTGTATAACTTTTCGATTTGTGTGTTGGCATCTGACATAATTATTCCACCTCAAAATTCTATTTTTGCATTTTCTCCAATAACTCGTCGAGACGGTCATACGAATCATTTACCCCTTCTTCCAAACCGCTCTGGAGCATACCGTCACGGTCTGCAATCGACTGGAATACAGATTGAGACACTAGCTTTGTCCTGTTGCCCGGCAACTCTTCAAATCGCGCCGTTTGGAGAACGACATGCCCTTTTTCCGGCATTCCTTCGAATTCAAATGTACCAATAATTCATTCAGGTGATAAGACCTCATGATTCACACCATGAAATGCAAATTCATTACCTTCTGGATCTTTCGAAATATATCGCCATGAACCTCCATTTCTTGGTTCGAATTTCTCAAGCCTCATTGTGAGTCTGCGCGGCCCAAGCCATTGTACATAAAGCTTCGGATCGGTAAATGCTTTGAACACAAGCTCTCGAGGCACATCAAATTCCCGTTCAATGATGATCTCCTGTTTCCCTGGTTCGGCTGTGATCTTAGTAAGTTTCTTCGTCATATTTCAATCACCTCCTTGTTTGTCTGATATGTAGTGAATCAGAACCACGCCATTGTTGAATGTCTTCGTCTTTACAAGTCTCAATTTATGCCTGTCATTCAGGTCTTTGAACAATGGTTTTCCTTTTCCCAGGACAACTGGATTGACACAAAGATGATATTCATCAATTAAACCAAGATTCAACAAAGCCGATACTATGCTGCCGCTACCGTATATCACAATGTTCTTACCAGGATGTTTTTTCATTTCCGAAATTTCTTCAGCATTGATTTCTTTGATCACCTTCGTATTCTTCCATTCAGCCTTTCCCAGGGTAGTTGAAAACACTATCTTGGGCAGATTATTCATATTATCAATGATGATCTGGTCATTCGTAGGCGCGGAAGCGGATGGCCAATAACTTGCCATCATTTCATAGGTTAGCCAAACAAAATCGTATCCACTGTACTTATCAGATCGATGGAATATTTCTCGATCTCTTTGTCCCAGAAGAACCAGTCTATTTCACCGTTAGGCCCTGCAAAATAGCTATCGAGTGATATATATTCTGACGCAATTATTTTTCTCATAAAACCTCTTTGTTGATCTTTTCAGTAAGACTTTTCAAGCACGTTTTTTAATCTTTCAAGATCCTGCCTGACAATTTCCGCATCTTCAGCAAACATTTGGTCTGACATACCCAGCCGCTGGTACAGCGTGAAAACTAATTCACTGCCATCGTTGTTGGGAACTACACGCATCGGGTTATAGACGTTCTCACCGGATTGCAACATAACATCATGATCCAGAATGCCGAACTTATTTTTCTCGACAAATCTTACTTTTACTGTTCCTATTGGAGATTCCGCGATCCAGTCCTCATTGACCTTCCTTATCGAACCGCTAATTCCTGCTGCCCATTTCGGCAGGTTAACTGGATTTGAGGCATACTCGTAGACTTCAGATGAGGTGCGGTTAACGGATACACCGATGTGTTTCGCTAAGAATGTCAAGATTTCTCCCCAATAATAATAAATGTGTTCGATGATATAAGGATTTTTCCCAGTCTTATAGATTTACCCCAGGAGACCGAGTTCTTTCATGGCTTTCTCCTCATCCTCGTGAGCTATGAACATAATGATTTTTGGTTCGGGGCCGGTCTTCTGGATAAAATACGTCACGTCAAATTCGATCAGCTTGTTTTTGGTCTTCTTGAATGTCACTCCCCAGTGGACTTTGACCATTGAATATTCGTTGCTGATTTCGGTCTCATCCAATGAAAGTATTTTTGCCGACGTCTGCCCCACGCTCCTGTAGAACTGAGCAGCCGAACTTGCCATTTTGGCGAACTCATCTCTTCCATGCGCGATACTGCCCCTCGGACCAGCTGAAACGAAATGTTCCGCAAAGAATGGCACCTGCTTTTCAACCTCAAGTGCATTGAATGCCTTTTCGTACTCTTCAAATAATTTTTTAATAGAACTTTCCATAAGATTATTTTTCCAACAGCTTTTCCAGTGTATAGAGCATCATTTTCCAGTTTTTTTCAGAGTGTTCCCGCACCATCTCGTTCTCGTTATTATCTTGCGAGAGCGAGATAATGGTTTCCATTCCATTGCTCACAAGCTCCACAGTAACTATGTGATAATTTTCCGGAAGGTCAGGCTTGCCCAAAAGAGGGCTGAAATGGCTGTACTGGATCAAACGCTCAGGCTCAAGTTTGAGAATCATGCCCCTATCCTCATACTTCTTTCCCTGTCATTCTCCTTTCCAGACAATCTGACTCCCTTCTTTCCAATCCGAAATAACGGCTGTCTCGAACATATATTGCTTGATTATTTCGGGATTTGTAAGTGCTTCCCAGACTTTGTCGACAGGAGCATTGACTGAGACCGATGCTCTGGCAACAAGACCTTTTTCCATAGCTATCGCCTGTGTTCGGAGTTACTTGCGCTTCTTCTCAACCCGGGCTTTTCACCCTCGGATTGTCTGCAGCTTTTTGGACATCAGGTGGGAAATCCGACATCTCAAACACCTGGCGGATTTCGATCATGTCGCCCTCTTCTGCCGGGATTCGCTTCGCCCATCCAATCGCTTCATCTTTTGACTTCACGTCAATCATCCAGTATCCACCGATTACTTCCTTCGCTTTGATTGAGGGCCCGTCGGTCACTTTTGGCTTCCCGCCTGAAAACGCTACACGTGCGCCTTTCGAGATCGGGTGAAGTCCGTCGAGTGATATCAGCGCGCCAGCTTTCGCCAGTTCTTCGTTGAATTTCGCCATATTAGCGACGGCTTCTGCGGGCGGGACAAACCCTTCCCCTGCTTTCTCTTCATCCGGTGTATCAGGTTGATAGACTTTCGGTATCATGAACATCATGAATCGCATGGTTTCCTCCCTATTATTTCTCTTATGGGACGATTCTGTTTCGTAAAAAAGTTATTACTTTTAGGATTCAGATTCTCCCCATTGATAAGTTATGTGTTCGAAGATATAAGGATTTTTCGCAGCTTCACAGATTCAACCCAAGAGACCCAAGCTCTTTCATGGCTCTCTCCTCATCTGGTGAGCTATGAAGGGCGTCATTCGCAAATAGTTCTTTGAATTTAAACTTCGCGATCTCATCATTCCAATATAGCATAACACAACCTCCATCCGGCGCTTACCTGCGGAATTCGCGGAAAAACTCACGCAGGTCATTTACGAATAGCTCAGGCTCTTCCAAGGCGGCAAAGTGACCGCCCTTCGTCATGATGGTGTATCGCTCGAGGTTCACGTTGCGTGCGGCCCATTCGCGTGGTACTGGTGCTGTGTCGCCTGGGAAGGATGCAACTGCTGCCGGAACTTCGCTCTTCTGTGCTGATTTTGGTTCGTCTGGCTGTGCATACATCGCCCGAACATTTTGCAGATACATACGGGCTGCTGAACCGGCGGTTTCCGTCACCCAATATATCATAATGTTAGTCAGTAACTCGTCTTTCGTGAATCGCTTTTCAACATCGCCTTGGCAATCGCTCCAGGCGCGGAATTTCTCAACAAGCCAGGCTGCCAGACCAACGGGCGAATCATTCAGGGCATATGCCAGAGATTGCGGTTTGATCCCCTGAAGCATGAGGTATGCATCTTCAGTAAACAGCCAGTGCTGGACGAAGCTGGCAAATTTTTGCCCGGCCTCCGAAATAGTCAAGAAGTCTTCCTGCCCTGTGGGGTAACCGACATCGGTCAGGTGCATGGCTGTCAAGCCTCAGGATAATGCGCAGCCAGCGATTTAGTAACACCAGAGCCTAAGTCTCCACCAACAGCGGTATAAGTCTTGTAGCTCAACCCGGCCATGAGCTTTGCCCAGAGGTCGGCAACGCCATCCGCACTCAAAGCCTGATGACCGGAAAAGCCAAACCCCGGCAGCGATGGCACCACCACGTGGAAGGAATCTCCCGCTTTGCCACCATATTTTTCTGGGTCGGTCAGCATGGGGATGATTTTGTGGAAGCGGTAAAAGCTGTCCGGCCATCCATGAGTCAGAATAACGGGCATGGGGTTCGGACCCCGCCCGCGTTCATGGATAAAGTGGATGCCAATGCGGTCAATTTCGGCCTTGAACTGCGCGAACATGTTCAGCTCTGCCTCACGAGCACGCCAATCATACCGGTGCTGCCAGTAATCCGTTAGCTCTTTCATATAGTCCAGGTTCGTGCCTTAGTTCCAGCCTGCGCCTTCAACCTCATCTGGCCACCGCGTGCGCTTGAGTCGCTCATGCAAATCATCCAGTACCTCCTTCGAAATGTTGATTTCGAATGGTTCAGTTTTCATCAAATTTTCCTTACTGATATTACTTATGTGTTCGATGAAATAAGCTTTCATGAATCACGGATAGTCGGCGAACAGCTTTTAGAGGAAGGGAAGATATCGTGGGAGCAGTTTTCCTATTTGATGATAGGATTTGAGGAAAAACCGCGGGACATGGGAGATGATCTTTGACGCAAATGCGGACGATTATTTTAAACAACTTTTCGAACAACAAGGAGGCAAGAGGGAATCTCGAACACCAATGAACGATGAAGAACCGAAGATATGGGAAAGACTGCAAGGAGAAAGTAGCAAGCGCTACTATGCTTTTTGCCTATATCGGGGCATGGGCGCACAAGAGCGCTCACTATCAAGGTAGCCGAGGAATTAGCGGGGGCTAATAAGATACCAAAACGGAGCCGAATAACACATCTCAAAGAATGGAGCGCCGAGGATAAATGGGTCGCACGATGCGAGGCTTGGGATACAGAGCAGGACAGGATAAAGCAGGCGTATATGGAGAAGGCGCTTAAAGCACAGGCTTGAAAGTATCTGGATATAGCCCTGACCGTTCAGGCGAAAGCAGTAAAAAAGCTCCAGAACATCAATCTGGACATAGACCCTGATGCTCTGACTGTGACCGAGGCGAGAGCGCTATTGAACGATGCCGTTAAACTTGAGTGTCTGGCTCTTGGCGTGCCCTCTGATATTCTTAA
>JAGFND010000003.1 GCA_021409285.1 Candidatus Methanoperedens sp.
CAAAGCAAAGGATGTACGATCCATGTGCGAGCAGTTCATCGAGGAAATGAAGCAGCCAGAGATCGATCAGTACAGGGTAATGACCGATTTTTAGTATTAAAGTACAGAATACTAACAATTTGTCAACCATTAGTATCGATGGGAGTAGTCCCACATAAAACGCAGTCAGAAGATACCCCCTTGGATCAATATGCAATTTGGTAATGTAATGCTTCCTATCGGAGCATCTAAAATTTCTTTATACTCCTATCTATTGATGATGTTTTTAAGGAAAAATAGCTTTGTTTTATGTTAATTCATAATATGAATTTTGCATATACATAACTCACTCTCAAGATTCAAGTTGTTTTGAGTGACATTACTCAAAATGAACTCTTCTTTGATTTCCTCGAACAATTATTGAACTGTTCTATTTCATAAAATTAGTGTCATCATATTTAATAATACTTATTTTATTAATATATTCTATATTTCTTACCATACCAACTTTTATTTATAAAGCGCCCTACTATACTATAAGAACAGATAACAAGCTTTAATAAAATTGTTGTAATAATCACATAACTAAGTTGATCTGATATGGAAGGTTATTATTCAAATCCTCAATATAAATCAATTAATTTTATATTAGATGTTTTTTCATCTGATATATTCGAAATTATTACCTGGATTAGGCGACCAGTAGTTGGTGCTGTTGATTATTTGCGATCCATGCATAAATTGTATAATATTCAGAATGAGTTGAATCAAATTTTGAATCTGGAATACAATACCCGAGAAAAATTGCTTGATGCTTTAACAGATATAGTCTCAATGAATATACATGAAGAAGACCTTGGAGAAATTGAAAAAAGGCTTGAATTGAAACTATCAGATTTGAAAGAATTTGATGAAACTTTTAAAAGATTGAAAACAATCACGAAAAAATTAGATTCTCATCAAAGATATGAAGTTAATAGGCTCGCTTTAATAAAACTTAATGGAAGAATCTCCTCTATAAGAGAGGAAATAAAATCAAAAATATGGGATAAAAATGAGAATGCCAGCCAGTTATTGGTCCTAGATCAAATGTTTTTCTTAATTCAGGAATTAATAAGAGAGGGTATTAAAAAAGTGGATGATATCGATATCTGGATTATGTTATCTATTACGTTACTGAGAATTGAATCTTTCCATAGAGGAAAAATCACATTTGAAGACCTCCAGGATGATGTATCTGAATTACGCTTTTTCCATGTGAAGCAAGAAATAATCCCAAAGAATTATAATGCGGTTTTTGAGGTTTTAGAGGCTTAAGATGAATTTTTCTCTGGATACAAATATCATTTTAGGGCTAGTAAATACCAGAGACCGAATCCATGAAGCATCAATAGCCTTGATGAAGGATAAACGAAAAGAGCAGTTGTTTTTATGTAATTCTGCTTTGAAGGAATCGCATAATGTTCTGAGAAACAAAATAAACGAAGTGATGGTAGAAATTATAGGATTTTTTCGAGATATATATCAGGATGCAAATATCTATTCCATCGAATCCCAGGCTCGTATCATTGAACTATTTAAAAAGATAAAAATCAATAAACCTGGCATAACTAATTTCCTTGATCTTGTTTTTCATGAAATCTTGCTTTTTCTAAAAGAACATAATGCAGAAGATCTTCCATCATTCCTATCTCAGCTTTCTATAAATTTATCTGCGTCAATTGTCCTCAAAATCGAGGAGCTTCATCCAGATTTCAAATTAATATCACTTGAATTGGAGCATCTCAGTGATATCAAGAAATCCCTTGCAGAAATACATTTCAAAGATACAAATGATGAACGGATATTCCAGGAATTGATGACAAATCTAGATGAGATCAAGCCTATTGAATTCTTTCTAGACGACCTGGATTTTGCCAAAAAATGTATGAAAGGTTTTGGGAAAATAGCCAATGATATAGGGTTTGAGAAAGAGGCATTTTCATCCAAGTTACTGAGAGATCTTTGACTGCCTCAGGTTTGATGTCACCGAAGAATGCGCTTTTCTGAATCCTGGAAAGCCCATAATCCTTACATTTCTCTGATGTCCGTGTCCTGATACAGTTATCAGAAATGTCATAGATCAACCACAGGAGCAAGATTACCTCCCATATATGAAGGGTGTATATAGCCCATTTTCACCATTTATGAATTTTACAACCCCCCTTGCCTGCATGAGTATCAGGCTGGAGAAGGAATGCCTGAAATTATTATACGAGATAATATTATTAAGCATCAAATTATTCTGCTGAACGACTTTCCTGGATACCAGAGTTATCATGCTCCTGTCTACGATCGGCTGTCTCCATTCTTCCATCAGATCCAGTACCATGGACGGTTTGCCGGCGCGGTCAGCATGAAGAAACCCCATATACGGGTCAAGCCCGGAAAGGATGACGGCTTTTTCTAATTCTGTAAAAAGAACACCATATCCGTAACCGAGAAGGGCATTGAATAACCTGAGATTCCGAGTTATGTGGGCTATGTTTACATAAATAAACCTAAGCCGTTCGATTCATGGTTTTTAGTTGTAGCATATATATGTGCCACAAAATTATTTTTGGAATAATTGAGGAAATCAATAGAAAATAAAATCAGGGAAGGATAATCAACCACAGAGGACACAGAGATCACAGAGTTAATGCTTCTGTCGAGTAGAGCCCATAGCGCACCTTTTGTTGAGGTAACAGCCCCAAGGTTACTATGAGCCCCTCACGGAACCGGACATGAAGATTTCCCTCATCCGGCTCTTCAGAAGTACATCCTCTATGCGTTCAGGTTGTAAAGCGAATGATATATCTTCGGTTTAGGAAGAGGATTAAACTGGATGAAATTATGAAACTGATCCCAGTTGTAGCTTTTCCTCTGGCTGCGACTGTTTATCCATTTGAAGGTTATTCTCACGGTATGATGATAGAAGTTCCGTAACCATCGCACATTACCGCTCATTCCATAATATTGGTAATGTCCAAGCAACTTTATTCCCAGCAACTTCCACCATTTTTTCAGTTCAACACGATTTCGGATACTCTTCAACCATAGATTCATATCCTTCATCTTCTGTATGAACTTCTTGCGTGACGTCTTCCGCCCAAGCTTGAATTTGCCTCTTCGGGTTTTATCGCAGAAATGCGTAAATCCTAGAAAATCAAAGGTTTCGCATTTAAAGCCATATTTCCTTGCTCTGTTGCATGTGCATCTTCCGAACTCAATGATCTTACTCTTTTCTTCAGATATTGTAAGTCCGAACTTACTCATTCGCTGCCTCAGTGCAATTCCAAATACTTTGGCTTCTTTCTCGTTTTCGAAACAGACCACGAAGTCATCCGCATAACGGATTAGTTGAGCATAACCATTTAGCTGTGGAATTACCTCAGTCTCAAACCATAAGTCCAGCACATAGTGAAGGTATACATTTGCGAGGACTGGGCTCAATACTCCACCTTGTGGTGTACCCTGATCCGTCTCAAAGTATATTCCTTCTTCCATTATGCCCGACTTCAAGAAACGGCTGATCAACTGTAGCAGGCTTGAATCCGAGATTCTCTGTCTCAGGAATTCCATCAAATATTTGTGGTTCACTGTGTCAAAGAACTTCGAAATGTCCATGTCCACAATGAAGTTAACCGGACAGGTCATGATGATCTTATCTATCTGCTTAAGAGCATCGTGACAGCTTCGGTTGGGACGAAAACCGTAGGACATATCTATAAAATCCTGTTCAAAGATCGCTTCGAGAATCTTCTTTATCGCCATCTGGACGATCTTGTCCTCGACAGCAGGGATACCGAGCGGTCTTTTATCGCCGTTTGGCTTTGGGATATAGACACGCTTGACCGGTTTTGGTTTGTACTGTTTTGCTTTAAGTCTTGCTACCAGATCGGCTATGTTCTCATCTAATTGTTCCTCATATTCATTTACTGTTATTCCGTCAATACCAGGAGATTTGTTTTTCTTTAGTTCCCTGAAACACTCTTTCAGGAAATCCTCTGTAAGTAAATGTGCTAATGACGTAAACTTACAATTCGGATCTTCCTTTGCTTTTAAAGCTATAGTCTGAATAGCTCTTTGAGTCTGAGACGTCAGTTTTGTTGTCATTTACTCCCCACCTCTGAGTGTGGTAAATGTGACCCTGATATCACTCGTACTTCTGTCAGTCCCTTCCCTCCACAGGAATTACCCTGCTTCAACAGTACTACGAACTGATCCGACTCCCAGAATGCCATCTGCAATATCTTACCGTTTATAGGCTTGATATCGCATACTCCTTTAGGGAAAGCACACTGGGTCTCCCGAGTTCCCATATTCTCCATTTGATGCCATGCTACGGTCTTAGACCCCGTTGGACTCACATCACCTCGCCGTGTCGCAGAGCTCTCTGCTATATCCCAAGACTGGAGATGCTTAATTTCGGTGGTGCGATTGCTGCCTTCCGTTACACAGATAACGTCGGCTTCCAAAATCGACAGAATTTCGGGGCTTATAACCTTCACTTCCATTGTGGCCTGGTATCCCTTCCCCCCAGCTTCATATCAGCCTGTTACCAGACCGGGTGTGGGGTTCAGTTCTGAGAGGGTGGCTAACCTTTTCTCATGCTGGATTTTCACCTGCTGGCGAGTATGAGTTTTGCTCGGCGCGCCCGTGTCATCCGTGTTCCCCTCGGTTTGATGAATACTATTTCATCAAACCAAACAACCACGCTCAAAACCCAGCCCTTTCTATATACTGCTGTTGCATCAGCGCCCGCATTTCAATCCATTTTATGGATAGAAGCGAGTGAAGAAGCCATTTATTATTGCTTATTTATATATACGATATGGACTGCGCCCCTTCGAGTGAAAGTTGGGTAATCCAGGAAATAACCATATACCATGAGAGCGAATTAGCGCTCATGGAAGTCAGCTTCTCATCCCTGGCACTTGTAAATAACCCTTTTGACTGGGCTTATGACCTTGAAGAACTGGGTTTCACAGGCTGGGAGATCGTAAGCGAAGGGCGGCAGCAACTGAATGATGCAACTTTGAAAGAAATTAAGAACATCGTGGATACCACGAATCTCACTCTTACTCTCCATCTTCCTTTTTCGGATCTGAATCTTGCCAGCCTCAACCATCCTATCTGGAAAGAATCTATCCGGCAGATGATTAAATGCCTCGATCGGGCATCGGATTTTGTAAAGCTTGCGACCGTTCATCCGGGTCATCTATCACCTCTTGGAATGCAGCTTCCGGATATGGGCTGGCAGCAGAACATAGAAGGATTAAGGGCAATATGCGATCGTGCAGATGATCATGGGATCAGGATCGGAATTGAGAATATGGTGAACATGCAGTTCATACTTGGAAGATACCCTGGTGAGATATCAGGAATGATAGAGTCTATTGATCATGAAAATGCAGGTATGACCCTTGACATAGGACATGCCAACACAAATGGCCTGGTTGATGAATTCCTGAATGACAAATGCAGGGTTATACACGTCCATCTTCACGACAATAATGGAAAAAGCGATGAGCATCTCCAGCTCGGGAAAGGGAACATCAACTGGAAAAAAGTGATCAAGAAGCTTGACGGTTATAAGGGAAGAGTTGTGACAGAAGCAAGAACGGTGGAAGAAGGGACCGCAAGTTTGAATTTCCTGCGTGCCCTCAATTGCTAATCTTTTTTAGACCATCTATCAAAGCATCATATCTCTGGCATATCCTCTTCACAACATCAAGTTCTGCGTTCTTGTGAGTGGGTATAAGAATATCCGCTCCTTTACCTATCTCTTCTCCTTTGCTCCCCGTCCCGTAATCCGGCGCAATATTCACTCCTTCTGCAGAAATCCCAAGACGCAATTCATTCACCATTCGTGATATCATTTCAGTTTGTGGTGTCGTTTTTATCCGTATGGAATAGGTCTTTTCGATGTATTCATCCTTTAAATTGGAAATGTATTCTAAACTACCCCTGATCCTCATTTTACTTCCATATTCGGCAAGCATATTTATGGAATTGGTGAGGTCATTAAAAGTCACTGCAGAGACCTCAATGATCCTGCCGTCAAAATAGTTGCCCACCCTTTCCTGGTACCCTTTTGAGATCACAAGCACGCCAAGTTCTTCCAGTCGGCTTCGGTCTATGTCCTCCGGGCCGTATGGATTTATCACCTGGTAATCCAGGATGCCGCAAAGATCCATCAGGGATTCATACATCGGACTGACTCCAATTCCCTGTTTTCCAAGCCATTTATCAAGTCCCATCTTTTGTTCGCGTGCAAGTTCGATTATCTTTTTTTTAATAGCCATGGGATCGGTAGTGTCCAGGTTGAAATATTCGGCAAACCTGTGAGTGGTATGAAGAAGGCGAGTCCTTCCCTGGGGAATCGCAGAAATCAGGCCGCTTTCCTCAAGTTCCATGACATGATCATATGCAGCCGCTCCACGCCGATTAACAAGATTGGCAACAGTCAATGGCTGGTGGTACGCGATAATCGCAAGAGTCCGGAGCACGGTTGATCTGAGTTCTTTTGGCGCCATAGATTTGACCCTTGTTGCGAATTCAGGTTTTACCTGCATCACATACTTTCCATCTATCTCCTTTATCTCAAGAGAGCCACCTCGATTTGAATATTCTTCTATTAACTCATGTATCAAAAAGTGCACGTTCTTTCCTTTTACAAGATTACTCAACTGGCCGATCAAAAGCGGCTCACCTGAAACGAATAACGCTGCCTCTATTATCGCTTTATCTTCATTCATAAGGTCTCCTGCCTCCTTATGAAAAGCTCGCCAAACAATTCTTCCTGCTCAAGCCATATTTCTTTACGTGTTGCAAGAAATAGAAGTGACAGATATGCCATTAACCTTCCTGCTCTGTCAAGAGGCTCTGAAAGATCTGAAAATTTAATATTTGCCCGTTTCTCCAGCATATCATTTAATAAATTTCTCATTTTCGCTACCCTTGATTCGATATCTTCAGCATGGGCTACCGAGAGCACTTCTTCAATAGTTGCACGACGCTCTTCTTTTTTATTCTCAAAACGATTAAATCTTTTCTTTTCAATAACTTCCGCCTTTTTTAGTTCGGATAACAATTCCTGAAGTGTTACCGGCCTTTTTGATGAGCGCCGAAGGGGGAGAGCAGGAACAGGATAATCACTCACTTCAAAACCCACAAAATCGTCTTCAAAGACATCCTGCGGTTCATCCGGTACCACAAGCGCATTGGCCTTCATACGCAAAAGTATCGCCGCGTACAGGAGTGTCCTTCCAGAGATTCGAAGATCTGTTTTTTCAAGCTCTTCAACATGCCTTAAGAACTTGTCAGTTACCTCGACAATATCAATATTCCAGGGATCAATCTCCCCATTCTTGGCAAGATTTACAAGGATCTCTATGGGTTCCTCAAGTATACTGATCATTATCCCGGTCGTGCCATCAGTCATATTCGAGTGATATTAGCAAATAAAAGCACATAAGGTTTTTCATCGCAGCCTATATAACTTTAGGTACTTTTATATAGGTTTACACTATAGTGGAGAGAATCGGGCCCGTGGTCTAGCTGGTTATGACGTCGCCTTGACATGGCGGAGATCCGGAGTTCGAATCTCCGCGGGCCCACTCTGAAAACTTCACAAGCGCTCGATACCTGTGGGACAACTTATTCTTTTCCTGTTCGTTCATTTCTCCAAGCGTCCTGCCGCCTACAGCAAATATAGGATCATATCCGAAACCGCCGGTTCCCCTTATACTGGTCGCTATCTCACCTGCCACTTCTCCACGAAAGACAAGTGCTTTTTCACCTGGCCGGCAATACGCAATAACTGTTTTGAACATTGAACTCCTGTTCTTTTCACCATGCATGAGCCTCAGCATCAATTCATTTCCGAGTGTATCAAAAACATAAGCAGAATAAGGTCCTGGAAAGCCTCCCAGAGCTTCAATGAATAAGCCAGAGTCATCAACTATTACTTCTGTTTTCAGCTTATTTGCAGCCCATTCTGCCCCGAATTTGGCTATGGGTTCAAGGTTTTTCTCCTGCATTTCAGGATATCCACATTTGTTCTGCTCCACTGCTATCCCAAGTGGCAAAAGGATTTCCTTTGCCTCTTTCACCTTATGGGGATTTCCTGTAACGAATATTATTTTTCGCATGGGATTTTTTATTTTTCTGAACGATCGAATGTTTTATAAATTCCCTGTAATCCGGACTGTATTTCATCAATATCAACATTATTGGATAACGGAGTGTAAACACTAAGGAAGCGATCCCGATAGCAAACCCAAGCACCAGGATGAACTGCGATACGGGGGGAAGACTGTTAAGATCGATCATATGATCACCTGCAATACTTCATCTGACTTTTTCGAGTCCAAATTCCTTATGAAGCACCTGCACCGCCTTTTTGGCGCCATCTTCGCTCACAACGAATGATATATTATGTTGCGAGGAACCCTGGCTTATCATTATCACGTTAACATGGGCTTTTCCGAGCGCTCCGAAAACGCGACCTGCAACACCTGGAGTATTTGCCATGCCAGCGCCAACGACTGCAACCACGCAGATGTTCCTGTCTGCAGTCACTTCTTTTATTGTGCCGTTCCTGAATTCTACTTTTATGGCCTTGACAGCTTTATCAAGATGGCTCTCATCTACAACAATGGAGATGTTGGCTTCAGATGAACCCTGGCTTATCATTATAATATTTACCCCCGCATTTGCAAGTGTTGTGAAAACGCGTGCAGCAACTCCTATTGTCCCGACCATGCCTGCACCTGAAACATTTATCAGGGCGACATTCTTGATGACTGTCACGGCTTTCACGATATCCTTGATAGTTTTTTGTTCTTTCACAACGATGGTTCCGGGCGATTCGGGATGGAACGTGTTCTTAACGCGGACTGGAATCCCATGCTTTATCGCAGGTTCAATAGCTCTGGGATGAAGCACTTTTGCCCCGAAATACGATAATTCCATGGCCTCAATATATGAAATAACCGGTATTGTCTGCGCTTCAGGGACGATCTTGGGATCTGTTGTCAGTATGCCATGCACCTCTTTCCAGAGCCATATCTCGTCAGACCCAAGAGCTGCTCCAAGTATCGATGCAGTGAAATCAGATCCGCCGCGTCCAAGCGTCGTGATGATGCCCGCTTCGTTTTCCCCAATAAATCCTGTAACCACGGGAACTCCATTTTTTAATAGCGGCTCCAATCGTTCCTTCACAAGTGAATACGTAATTTCAACAGGTTTGGCATTGCCATATTCATCATTTGTTATTATACCCGCTTCTCCTCCTGTAAATGCCTTTGATCTTACTCCTATCGAATTCAGTGAACCGCAAAGAAGGGGCGCAGCCAGACGCTCCCCATACGAAGAGATGTAATCGATTGACCTGACGGTCAATTCACCCAGATAGCATATTCCTATAAGGGCTTTTTCGAGTTCTTCTATGCGCAGGTCAAGTTCATTTGATACTTTTTCCACAATCCCGTTTACTTCTATCGCATCATGAGCTGCCTGATGGTGCTGTTTTGTCAGGTCAGCGATGAATTCCTTAACAATAGAAGTTTTTCCTGTCTCTGATGCATCTCTGGCACATTTAAGGAGAGCGTCTGTAACACCACTTAGAGCCGAAGTCACAAGAACCAATTCATTTCCTTTTTCCCTGTATTCTTTTGCAAGCTGTGCGACATGTTTGATACGTTTTCCGTCGCCAACGGATGTGCCTCCGAATTTCATCACGAGTCTCATAGGGCTTTTCAATCGTCAGAGGTTCTATTAAAGATTATGCAAAAAACAAAAACCAGGGCGGGTTGGGGGTGGTGGTATATTTTCATAAATGCCCAATGACGATCTTCGCGCCGCCAACCTCGATAAGATCAACCGACCTTCCTTTTAACAACATCTCTGTCTCAACTGTGAAACATGAACTGTCAAGAGTTATATTTTCTCCATCCACAAAAAGTTCGATGAATTCCCCGATAACTTTCGGATCCATACATGTCAGGGCATCTGCGATCGCTCTTGCCCTGTTCCTGTAGGTCTTGCCAAGAACTTTCATACTGGGCTTTATCTTAACAGGCACCATTTCAAGATCAGGGGAACCTGACCTGTGATAGATCGTGGAATTTGCCGCGCCTGCTATGTCTGAAACATCTGTGAGCTCTGAATATATCTCAATATCACGAAGAGCTGCATTCAATGCCATCCCGTGTTCTGATTTATATCGCCTGATAGCTGACGTTATCTCTTTCATCGATTCACCTGTTGCTTCGGCATCAGCATCGATGAGCGAATCATCTACTTTCGGCCATTCCTGCAGATGGACGCTCTCTTTCTTTATATGCGAAAATACCTCTTCTGAAAAATATGGAATAAATGGAGCAAGAAGACGTGATATAGTGTCAATGGCCAAAAATAATGTGTACTGTGCAGCCTCTTTTCCTTCAATGTCGCCATACAGCCTTGATTTCACAAGCTCAATATAATTATCCGCAAGAACATCCCAGGAGAATCCGCGGATAGCCTTAAAGGTTTCATCGAACTGGTAGGCATCCATTTTTTCAGTCGCATACTTAACGAGCCGGTTCAATTTGCTGAGTAACCACTTATCAATTGGTTTGAACTCCGCCGGTCTGTCGGAAATGTGGGGGAGTGAAAAACGCACGATACTCCAGAGTTTTTGAAGGAACCGGGAACCTGCGACAACATCTTTCCAGCTGAAAATAATATCAGAGCCTGTCGAACCTCCAATAGCAGCCCACTGCCTGAAGGCATCTGCGCCATGCTGCTTGAGCACCTCTTCCGGAACAACGAAATTGTTCCGGGATTTGCTCATCTTGTGGCCATCTTCACCCAGCACCATTCCATTCAACAGTATGGTATCCCACGGCTTATTATCAAGAAGGGCTTTTGCCCTGAGGATCGTGTAAAAAGACCATGTGCGGATAATATCATAACCCTGCGGACGGAGTTGAACTGGCAAGAGTAACGGATGATCAGATAGCCAGCCGGAAACATGCAGTGCTGATATCGATGAATCCATCCAGGTATCAAGCACATCCTGCTCACCCCTAAAATCAGCACAGCCGCATTCGCATGCTTCAGGCGGCAATTTGTGAGTCGGATCAAGAGGCAGCCATTCCTCTTTTGCGACTTTTGTTTTGCCGCATTTTTTGCAATACCATGCCGGTATAGGAGTTGCAAATATCCTCTGCCTTGAGATACACCAGTCCCATTCCATGGTCTCTATCCAGTTCTCAAGCCGCACTTTCATAAAATCGGGAACCCAATCTATTTCGTTCGCTGTATTCAGAATATCTTCACGGATTATCTTAACGAACCACTGCTTCTCAGATAATATCTCAATTGGCGACTTGCATCGCCAGCAAAGGCCCACATTCTGTTCAAGTTTTTCCTGTTTGTAAAGAATGCCCGAATTTTTCATGTCAGTGATTATTGCTTTCTTGCACTCGTCAGCGGACAGGCCGGCGTACTTTCCTGCCAGATCAGTCATCTTTCCGGTCTTATCTATTGCTTTTCTAAGAGGTAGATGGTGCTCCGCCCACCATTTGACATCCTGTTTATCACCGAAGGTGCAGATCATCACTACGCCAGTCCCAAAAGAAGGATCCACGCTTTTGTCTGAGACCACTTTCACTTTATGGCCAAATACCGGCACTTTGACCTCAGTCCCGACATAGTTCCCATATCGTCCATCACCGGGATTGACCGCGACTGCAACGCAGGCTGCAAGTAATTCCGGTCTTGTCGTGGCGATCTTGAGCATATCAAAATTAATAAAATTAAGGGCAGTATCCCTGGCATCGTATTCTACTTCGGCGAACGCGATAGCTGTTTCGCAGCGCGGGCACCAGTTGACAGGATGGTTCTGCTGGTATATCCTGCCGCTGTTGAACATCTGAACGAACGAACTCTGTGTCTTCCTGAAATAAGCAGGTTCCATCGTTATGTACTCATTACTCCAGTCGATCGAAAAACCAAGTCGCCTGAGGCTCTTTCTCATGCGTGCGATATTGGTCTGGGTGAGCTCAACACACATATTCCTGAACTCTTCACGCGATACATGGCTCTTAGTGATGCTATGAGCTTCTTCCACTTTTACTTCTGTTGGCAGGCCATGACAATCCCAGCCTTCAGGGAACATCACATTGAATCCCTTCATTCTCTTGTAGCGCGCCACAAAATCGATATAACACCAGTTAAGAGCATTGCCGATATGGAAATTCCCTGTAGGATAAGGAGGAGGTGTATCGATAATGAACCGGGGTTTTTGCGAATTCCAGTCAAAATAATACATGGGATCCTGCCATGTTTTCAACCATTTTTCTTCTATAGTATTATAATCGTATTCTTTTGGGAGTTCCATATTGCCGTTCTGATTACTTGCAGATTAATAGAATTATCGGTTTCAAACCTTTTATATAAAAGAGGAAGGAAGCACTTTTATCTTTGTATTACCATTGAATACAGGAGATAATTTGAAAATGAAGAGGGAATAAAAGGAAATGGAACAACAAATAAAAAAAAATAAAGTACTTGTCGTGGATGATGAACAGTTAAATGTAGAGCTTATTACAGCACTTCTTGAAAATGAATATGATGTTATCGCGGCCTATAACGGTAAAGAGGCAATTTCCAAAATGAATTCCGAGAAGCCAGACATCGTGCTTCTTGATATCATGATGCCAGAGATGAGTGGTTATGATGTTTGCGAACTGATAAAAAAAGAGGACCGTACCCGTTTTGTTCCCGTTGTAATGATAACCGCCCTTTCTGAATTAAAAGCGAAGGTTAAATCCATAGAGGCCGGAGCGGACGATTTTCTCACAAAACCGATCAACAGCATCGAACTTGTAACGCGCGTACGATCCCTTCTTAAAGGAAAATCCTTTCATGACCAGCTTATAAAAAGTAAAGAAAAAATAGAAGCACAGGACGATTTCAAGACCATTATGGCTAATCTTCTTCCCCTTATGCTTGAGAGTATACCGCTTGAAAAAAAATCACAGGTTATTAAAGAGATGAGTAAAAGGGTTGAGGATGTCCTGGCTGAAAAATATATCTATGACAGTTCCGTAAATATGGCGCAAGCAGCTAAGATCGCATGCAATATTATGAACCTTCTCGGAGGAGATTTTGAAGTATTGAAAACCGAAGAGGAAAGTTCTACTATAGTAAATAATATCTGCCCCTGGGGAGAATATGGTACCATAAGTCCGATACTCTGTATGCTGACAAAGGCGATATTTACGAAAGTTGGGGTCAGGGTCAATGAAAATATCAACGTGGATATTCATAAGACTATAGCAGGGGGTGATGGCCACTGTTTGATAGAGATGTATAAAGAGGAGTATTGAAAAGTATCAAAACGTATTTAAATGTTAAGAATGATAATAATTATAATATGGAACGCTTGGATACAGGTATTGAGGAACTCAATAAAAAGATAGAGGGATATCCTAAAGGAAGAACAATTTTAATAACAGGCACTACCGGTTCAGGTAAGACGATCCTGGGGCTTCATTTTGTCAATAAAGCCTGCGCAGATGGCAAAAACTGTAAGATGATCGCTACTGAAGAAATTCCGGAGGATATCCTGATCCAGGCTGAATCCATAGGACTGCAACTTAGAAAATATTGTGAGAACGGTAATCTGATCATAGATAGGGTATATGAAGAACGGACAGGCCATGCAAAAGAAGTACTTGCTTTTGGCATAGAGCAGCTTGACGAACTGCAATCCAATCTACTCGGGCTGCTTGAGAGAATACCGGATAACACTGATATTGTTGTTATCGATAATATTGGTGTTTTCACCCTGAATATGTCGGTAAATGAATTCAGGGCACAATTTGATTCATTGATATTTGGTCTTTCCAAAAAGAACATTACCACTGTCATAATAATGGATGAATCTGCAAATGAACGCATGGGAGGTATTGCATTATATTCTGTCTATGGGATACTCAAGACATCTATAAAAGATAATCCATATACAGGTGCAAGGGAAAGATTACTGGAAATCCTGAAGATCAGAAATACAAAAATCCCTCTTGATCCGATAAAATTTGAAATAACTTCAAAGGGTATAGTACTTCTGAAAAAGGAAAAAACCTGAATGGCCGAAGAACTGTTACAAACAGGTTTATTGCCTCTGGATAAAGAACTTAATGGTGGCTTGTTCATGGGATCACTTGTGTATATTAAAGCTGATGCCATGGCAATGGCTGAAATATTCCTGTATCATTTTATCCAGCAGAGAAAAACCTATTATGTCAACACGGAACGTAAGCCAGAATATATTATGAACAACATGAACCATATAGGATTTGATACTTCAGGAATTACATTTATTGATGTTCATCAAAAATATTTTAAAAAAGAATGTTCCAATCCAATGCCTGAAATGTTGAGGAACTATAAGATCATTGATTTTTTTAAGAAACAGCTTGACACCATAGAAGATACGAAAGTTAACCTGATCATTGATACAATAACTTTCTTTTTGACCATGGAAGTAAAAAAAATATTTCTGAATGAAATGATCGATTCTATATATAATAATACAAAAAAGATGCGAGGTCTTGGATTCCTTTATGGGCTCAAGGGAAGCGGTGATACTCTTATCGAGAATGAATTGATCAACCTTTGCGATGTAGTCTTTGATGTATCGATGATAAAAAAGTCAGATAAAACAATCACAGAACTGATAATTCCCAAAGCAAGAGACCGCCCCATTTTTGGGAATATCCTGAGATTCAGGATAGAGGGTGGTGTCATCATGGATACTTCAAAAGAGATAGCATAAAAGTTCCTTCATGAATTTAATATAAGAGGGAAAATCAATATACTTTGGCGGCCACGAAATAGAAACTGGAACGATCATTGATATAAATAATAAAATGTGTGAAATGTTTGACCAATAACTGAAAATATATGTAATAGTGTGTCCATATTAAATAGGATGTATAATAACATTTCAGGAGAGAGGAGTATATAAACAATCTTCAAAAAACAGAAGACTGGATGATAATGGCATTAGATGATTTCTGCGATGCACAGGCAGATTTCAAAGACGGGCGATATCCAAGCAGCGTATTCCATGCGACATCGATCTTATCGTAGTCGCATCAGGCTTGCCTGTGCTAAGAGATAGATATGATTTTGTAAGGATCAAGAAACCTGCACGATTGGAAGCTATCTGGATGACATCCAGGGAATTGAATGAAATGGTGGAAGTCAAAACTGGCTTTGTCATGGATGCGCTTCTTGAGGGGAAATTCTTGATTGACGATGGAACATTGATAACAGCGAAAAAGAAGCTTGAAACTTCTCTTAAAATGCTGCATGCAATAAGACTATCTCATGGATGGTTCATACCGCGGGACAGTCTGGAAGAGATGATCTCTTTCGATTGCCATTGACGATATTTTTACGCAACAACAAATATATATGTAATCATCACTATGATTACAATAACTGATAGATTTCAATCTGCTGTGAGAAAGATTAGAACTGTACGCACGTTTGGGAAATATTGAAAAACCATTTGATCCTGAACGTATTATCTCCCAGATACGAAAGCTCATAGGAGAATAGTCATGAAGATCCTCATTGTGGATGACGATGAAAATTCAAGAGTTTATCTTGAAAGGGCATTAAAGAGCCAGAACCATACGGTTGAAAGAGCAGCGAACGGCGTCCTGGCATTAGAGAAAGCATTATTTTCACCGCCTGATATGATCATTTCTGATATCTTGATGCCTGAAATGAATGGCTTTGATTTATGCCGCAAGATTAAAGCAAATGAGAAGTTGCAGCATATCCCATTCATATTCTATACGGCAACATTTATTGATAAAAGTGATGAGGAACTGGCAATGTCCCTTGGTGCATCACGGTTTATTGTGAAGCCCATAGAATTGCAGGAGTTTTTCAAGATAATCACTGATGTAATAGAAGAACAAAAAGAGAAAAAACTGCCTGTACCTGGAAAAACATTGATGGGGATAGAAAAAATCCTCAAACTCAATCGTATTTACGCTGTCATCACTCAAATCAATCAGGCAATTGTGAAAGTGCATGATAAGGACAAAATCTTGAGTGAAGCCTGCCGCATTGCAGTTGAATATGGGAAATTCCAGATGGCATGGATCGGAATGATCGATGAAAAGAGCAGTTTTGTAAATCCGGTAGCATATTCTGGAGTTGAAGACGGATATCTATCGAAGATCAAAGAAATTTCTGTCAGAGATGTGCCTTCCGGTAGTGGACCGACCGGAACATCAATTCGGGAAGGTCGGTATTATGTATGCGACGATATGGAAAAAGACCCGCGAATGGCGCTCTGGAAAGAAGAAGCGCTCAAACGCGGTTATCGTTCTTCAATTGCACTCCCTATAAAACATTTAGATAAAGTTATCGGCGCTTTCAGTATTTGTTCATCTGTTCCCCACTTTTTTGAAAAGGAAGAAATTCATTTGCTCAATGAAGTAACAAATGATATTTCCTTTGCATTAGATTCTATTGAAATTGCAAAAGAGAAGCAACAAGCTGAGGAAGAACTCAAACGAATAGAATGGATGCTGTCCAGCAGTCAAGTTTTGTCGATTGATGACCAGCCCCCTTACACGCAATATCAGGAGTATGGGGATTTAACCGGGTTAAATCATAATGGGATCATCCTGACATCTGTCGGAAAAAGTTCACTCGCAGATATTGTGAAGTCATTTCCGAACCTCCTTGAGAGTTCTTCTGCTGTTTACGAAAAGAATGGGGACTATGCTTCAGGAATATTCACTTCAAAGTGGTGCCGAATTCTGGACATGGCATCAAGAAAACTCTGCAACACAGAAAATAATGCAAAGGCACTGAACTCAGGAAAGTGGTTATGCCATGGATCATGCTGGACTTGCTCGAAAAAGAGCATTGAGAAACGTGCCCCTGTGGATATCGAATGCAATGGTGGAATACGGCTTTACGCTATCCCCATCTTCGCAGGAGACGATGTGATCGGGAGCATCAACTTTGGCTATGGCGACCCGCCGCGAGATCCTGTCAGGCTCAGAGAGATCGCCGATCTATACAAAGTTGACTGTGAAGAACTCCGTAAGGAAGCGGACTCATATAACACCCGGCCTGCATACATTGTCGAAATGGCAAAAAAAAATCTCCATGCATCAGCCAGATTGATCGGGGAGCTTGTAAGACGCAAAATTAGTGAAAAGGCTTTACAGAAAAGCGAATCCAGATTCTGGAGCATCTACCAGCAGTCCCCCGTGGCGATAGAACTGTATGATTCTAACGGCTTACTGATAGATGCAAATCCCAAATGCCTGGAAATGTTTGGCGTGAGTGATATCCAGAAAATCATTGGATTCAAGCTTTTTGAGGATCCCAATATCACAGATGAGCTTAAAAAGAAAATAAGTCTTGGAGAAGTGGTAAAGTTTGAAAGTGAATTTGATTTTGATAAAGTAAAGAAAATGGGGCTATATGAAACCTCCAGATCCGGGCGCATTTATATTGATTGTACTATATCCCCATGGGAAATTGCAGATACTCAGCAGGGGTATCTGGTGCATGTCATGGATATCACACAGCGCAAGCGGGCGGAGGAGGCGCTGCGAGAAAGCGAGGCTATAGCCCGAGCACGTGCCGACGAGTTGGCGGCGCTAATGGATGCGATTCCCACCATCACCTTCATAGCCCACGACCCCGACTGCCGGCATATGACCAGCAGCCGTATGGCATTGCGCCTGCTACGTCTGGCCGACGGGGCTAATACATCCAAGAGCGCCTCTGAGAGCGAACTCCCCGATACATTCCGCCCCATGAAGGACGGGCGTGAACTGCGGCCGGAGGAATTGCCCGTACAGCTTGCCGCTGCCACAGGACAGGATGTGAGGAACTTCGAGTTGACGTTAGCGTTCAATGATGGTACTACTTGCGACATCTTCGGCGATGCTGTGCCCCTGTTCGATGCGCAAGGAAAGGTGCGTGGAGCGGTCGGCGCATTCCTGGACATCACACAGCGCAAGCAGGCCGAGGAAAAACTAAGAGAGGCTTCGTTATACACCCGTAACCTCATCGAAGCAAGCCTTGACCCGCTCGTTACCATAAGCAAGGACGGGAAGATTACGGATGTGAATATAGCCACTGAATTGGTGACAGGAGTTTCGCGTGAGCAGCTTATCGGAAGCGATTTCTCGGAATATTTCACTGAGCCTGAAAAAGCAAGACAAGGATATGAGGAGGTGTTCGAGAAGGGGTTTGTAAAGGATTACCCGCTTGCTATCCGGCATGTTTCTGGAAGCGTAACTGACGTTCTGTACAATGCCACCATGTATAAGAACGCTGCTGGCAATGTCACAGGAGTATTTGCATCAGCAAGGGATGTTTCAGAACGAAAACGATTAGAGTATATCGCAAGAGCTGAAAGGCAGCGGTTCTATGACGTACTCGAAATGTTGCCGGTTTATGTAATACTGTTGACTCCGGATTATCACGTTTCCTTTTCTAACCGATTCTTCCGCGAGCGCTTTGGAGAATCGAACGGCCGACGCTGCTTTGAGTTTTTGTTTGAGCGTAACGAGCCCTGCGAGATTTGTGAAACATATACGATACTGAAAACAATGGCGCCACACGAGTGGGAGTGGACTGGCCCGGACAGCCACAATTATTACGTCTTCGACTACCCATTTACAGACACCGATGGTTCCGTTCTAATCCTCGAAATGGGCATCGATATTACCCAAAAAAAGCGGGCAGAGGAGTCGTTGCGGGAGAGCGAGAAGAAATACCGCACTATTGTTGAGACCGCCCATGAAGGTATCTGGAGGCTGGACGCATCTGAGAAAACAAGCTATGTAAATTTCCGGATGGCGCAAATGCTCGGCTATACAGCAGAGGAAATGCTCGGCAGGCATTTTTTCCATTTTATGGACACAGATGCGCGCATCGAGGCTGAAAAGAACCTGGAAAGACGTAAACAGGGGATCATAGAAACCCATGACTTCAGGTTTTCCAGAAAAGATGGAACAGATATGTGGGCTATTGTCTCTACCAATCCGATATTTGATGATAATGGACAATATATTGGGGCACTGGGGATGATAACAGATATAACCGAGCGCAAGCAGGCTGAGGAGGCGCTGGCTGCCTCGGCTGAATTTACCAATAGTTTGATCAGTTCCTTGCAGGATGGTTTTTCGGTGCTTGATACGAAGGGTGTCCACCTGGATGTCAACCCTGCCATGTGCCGCATGACCGGTTTTTCACGTGAGGAACTCATCGGTGTTGGAACCCCGCATCCGTACTGGCCGCCGGAAGAATATGAACATATTCAGGCGGCTTTTCAGAAGACATTGAGAAGCGAAGCCAGTAATTTTGAATTGACGTTTATGCGTAAGAACGGCGAGCGCTTTCCGGTGATCATCAGTCCGTCTACCGTCAAAGATAGGAAGGGCGACATTATCAGTTACACAGCAACGGTGAAAGACATTACTGAGCGCAAGCGGGCGGAAGATGCCCTGAGCCAGTCCGAAGAAAAGTTCTTTAAAGCGTTCCAGGCCACTCCCGATGCCATCGAAATAACCAGGGTTTCTGACGAACGACTCATTGATGTCAACGAGGTCTTCGTGCTACGCTCAGGATACTCAAGGGACGAGGTTGTGGGTCACACCACCCAGGAGTTCGATCTATGGGCAAACCCGCAAGACCGTGAAAGATATTTTACCACCATGAAGGAGCAGGGAAGTGTCAGGGAACAGGAGGCTCAATTTCGGACGAAGTCGGGCGAGATAATGGACGGCCTTGTGTCTGGAGAAACCTTCAGTATGGGAGAGGAGATGCATATACTGACAATAATCCGAGACATCACCCGGCATAAGCAGGCTGAGGAGGCGCTTTCCGTGCACACCCGCCAGCAAGAAACGATCGCGAACCTGGGGCAAATCGGGTTGAAGGGCATGGAATTACAGGAGTTGTTTGATGAGGCGGTGAAGCAAATAGCCCGGGCGCTGAAAGTTGAGTTGTGCAAAGTACTGGAACTGGTTCCTGATAAGTCAGCTCTTTTGTTAAGGGCCGGAGTAGGCTGGAAAGAGGGGTTGGTAGGCCACGCCACGGTGGGTATCGGCCTGGTATCCCAGGCGGGTTTTACGCTACAAAGTAAAGAGCCGGTTATCGTGGAAGACCTGAGCACGGAGACACGGTTCCATGGCCCTGCCATACTTGAGGATCACCATGTTGTTAGCGGCATGAGCACCATCATAGGCACCCCGGATGAGCCCCTTGGTGTATTGGGCGCACATAATACGTACAGACGCACTTTCACTGAGCAGGACATAGACTTTCTGCATTCCGCCGCTAACCTGCTGGCAGATGCCATCTGGCGCAAGAAGGCGGAGAAGGCGTTGCGGGAAAGTGAGGAAAAATACCGCACTATTGTTGAGACTACCAATGAAGGCATCTGGATGCTCGGTGAGGATCTCATGACCACTTCTGTAAACTCCAGGATGGCAAAAATGATCGGTTACCGGACCGAGGAAATGATCGGCCGGCCGATGACCGACTTCATGTTCAAAGAGGATGTGCCCGATCACCTCAACATAATGAAAAACCGCCGCCGAGGAGAGGCGGAGCATTACGAACGCCGTTACTGCCATAAGAACGGGCAGACAGTGTGGACCCTTGCTTCTGCCGTGCCCATCATGGATGCCGGACAGAATTTCAAAGGCTCCTTTGCGATGTTTGCCGATATTACCAAGCGCAAGCAGGCTGAAGAGGCGCTGCAGAAGAGCGAAAAATGTCTGCGAGAGGCGCAGGGTTTGGCACAAATTGGCAGCTGGGATTGGGATGCAAGAACAGACACTATTGCATGGTCTCCAGAGTATTATCGAATATATAATATCGATCCGAAAATGCCTGCGCCAAATTATCTGGATCATCTTAAGGTATATACACCTGAAAGTGCCAAAAAACTGGATGCTGCGGTAGGCATTTCCATGAATACCGGTGAACCTTATGAATTAGAACTGGAATTGATCACTCCGGATGAAAAAAGACGCTGGATTGTTGCAAAGGGTGAAGCAAAGTTCGATAGTAATGGCCAGATTGTGGGCCTTCGTGGAACAAGCCAGAACATAACCGAACGCAAGAAAGCAGAAGAGGAGATATACAGACTTAATGCCGAACTTGAACAAAAAGTAATTGACCGTACGGAAGATCTCAAAAAGAAAAATAACGATATCAAGGAAAGCCAGAGGGCCTTGATGAGTATTGTAGAGGACATGAATGTCGTAACATCAAAACTTGAAACAGCAAACAAATCCCTTCTTGAACTTGATCGCATGAAATCCATGTTCATAGCAAGTACAAGTCATGAGTTACGCACGCCACTTAATTCCATAATAGGTTTTTCAAGCATTCTCCTTGAAGGCTGGTCTGGTGACCTGACCGATGAACAGAAAGAGCAACTGCATCTCATACACAATTCAGGAAAGCATCTTCTTTCACTCATTAACGATATTATAGATATATCGAAGGTAGAGGCTGGTAAAATTGAAACATATTACATGGAGTTCAGATTAAGGGATGTCCTTGAAGAGGCAAGGTCGACCATTGAGACCAGCATCGATGAAAAGGGGCTTGTACTTACAATTGAAGCTCCTGATATCAACATGAATACTGACCGCAGACGGCTGCTGCAGTGTATGATAAACTTGCTTTCAAATGCTGCGAAATATACGGAAAAAGGCAATATCACAGTAATAGCAAAAAATATTAATGGTAGAATAGATATATCTGTTAGTGACACTGGTATAGGAATAAAAACGGGAGATATTACCAAACTGTTCGCCCCATTCGTCAGGCTTGAATCACCTATTTCTGCTGCCACTTCAGGAACCGGCCTTGGCCTCTACCTGACAAAAAAACTGGTAAAAGATGTGCTTGGAGGCGAAGTGGATGTGAAAAGTGAATATGGAAAAGGCAGTACGTTTACCCTTCATATCCCCATTAAACCTGAGGAGACAAAATGAAAGTACTTGTAGTTGAGGACAATCCTGTCAATATGAAATTGCTAATGCTTGTCCTGAAAAAGTATGGGCATGAAGCTATCCCTGCAATTAACGGGACTGAGGGAGTAGAAAAAGCAGTGCGATATCATCCTGACCTCATTCTTATGGATATTATGCTCCCTGATATTACCGGGCTTGAAGCCACAAAACAGATCCGGGAAATTAAGAATATGGCAGATGTGAAGATCATCGCTATCACATCTTATGCAATGTCAGGGGACCGTGAAAAAATAATCCAGGCAGGATGTAATGGTTACTTTGAAAAACCAATAGATCCCCTGAAGATAATGGAAGATATACAGAAGATGATCGGTGAGAATCCATGAAAGTGCTCATAGTGGACGATGAAAAGAATAATCGTGTACTGCTCTCAAAAATCCTTGAAACTCATGGTTTTGAGGTAGCCGAAGCCGCCAATGGCAAAGAAGCTCTTGATTCTGTCGCTGAGTCTCCCCCGGATTTTATAATTTCCGATATTTTAATGCCCGTGATGGACGGCTTTCAGTTATGCAGGCAATTGAAAGAAAACAATATATCAAAAGACATCCCTCTTATTTTTTACACAGCTTCATATACTGAAAAAGAAGATGAAAAACTGGCAATGGATCTGGGCGCCCTGGCTTTTATCAGGAAACCGGAAGAACCGCTGCAGTTCATCGAAAGAATTAATAAAATCCTCACAGAATATGATACAGGCAAATTAATACCAGTTAAACCTGTACTGGCAGACGAGAAGGAATATCTTTCCACTTATAGTAAGAGACTCTTGAACAAACTTGAAGATAAGATCATTGAACTTGAAAAATCCAATAAAAAATTAGAAACAGCATGTGATGAATTGAAAACAGTCGACCGTCTGAAAGATAATATCATCGCGAATGTCACGCATGAACTGCGCACCCCGCTTATGCATGCTCAGGGCTATCTTGAACTTGCGATTGATGAAAAGGATGAACAAAAAAGGAGTGACTACCTCAATAAATGCATGAGTGCGCTCAAACGTGAAAATAAGGTAATATCGAACCTGATCGAAACGGCTTATGCCGAAAAGGGGCTATTGAAGCCTGTTATGTGTGATATTGATGTCAAGAAAATGATCGAGTCCACAGTGGATGATCTGAGACCAAAGGCAGTGGCTTATGATATCGATATCAGTTTATCAGTGGAGGAAGGCCTCATGATCCGCGGAGGGAAAAGCCAGATGAAGCATGTTCTGAATAATCTCCTTGATAATGCTATCAAATTCAATAAGAAAGGCGGCAAAGTGAAAATAATCGCAGGTCATATTAAAGAAGGACATGTGCAAATATGTTTGGAAGATACCGGAATTGGAATACCGATCGATAAACTGGATCGCGTCTTTGACAGAATATATCAGGTTGAATCTGACAGCAACCGAAAATATGGCGGGGTTGGCCTGGGACTTTCGATTTCAAAATATATTGTGGAATCCCACGGCGGCAAAATATGGGTGGAAAGCAAAGAGGGGGATGGCAGTAAATTCTGCTTTGAAATACCTGAGGGCAAAAAATGAAGATTCTAATAGTCGATGACAATAAAAACGAACGGATCATGCTGTCAAAACTTTTTGTCTCGAACAAATATGAAGTATCCAGTGCCGAAAATGGCTCTGTCGCTCTTGAAAAGGTAAAGGAATCAAAACCTGATGTTATAATTTCTGATGTCATGATGCCCGTTATGGATGGATTTACTTTTTTGCGGGAACTTAAGAAAGACCAGGACACAAAAGACATACCGTTAGTATTCTATACTGCCACATATGTGGGTGATAAAGATAAGGAACTTGCAGAAGCAATGGGTGCTTTGAAAATCATTACAAAACCTGTTGAACCAAAGGAACTTTTGCATGAGATCCAGATCCTGGGTCAAGAGCTTTCAACTGGCGTGCTCAAACCCACCAGGCCTCTTATCGAAAGTGAAGAAGAATATCTGAAAAAATATACGCAACGCCTGTTCCATAAGCTTCAGGATAAGATCCTTGAGCTTGAGCAAGAGATCATAATGCGAAAGCAGACCGAGAGTGCCCTTATTGAATCTGAGAACAGGTACAGGACGATCTTTGAAAATGCGGGCAATCCCACAGTTATCATTGAGGAAGATATGACGATCTCAATGGTGAACAAGGAATTCGAAAAACAATCGGGATATTCCAGAAATGAGGTAGAAGGCAAGAGATCCTGGACCGAATTCATGACAAAAGAAGATTGGGAAAAAATCCCTGAACATTATGAGTGTGAGTTCATTGCCCGAAATGGAATGAAAAAAGATTATATGGTTAATATAGCTATGATCCCGGGAACAAAAAAGAGCGTTGCATCACTTCTTGATATCACAGAGCGGAAAAAAGCCGAAGAATTGCGGATCCAGAAAGAACGGGCTGAGTTCATCAATAAGGCAAAAGCCGAATTCCTGTCAACAATGAGCCACGAGCTCAAAACTCCTCTTAATGCGATAATAGGTTTTTCCGAGATCATGCAGCAAGGGATAGCCGGGAAATTGAATGAAAAACAGGAACGATTTATTGAAAATATTCATGGAAGCGGCAAATTCCTTCTTACCATGATAAATGATATTCTTGATCTTGGCATAATTGAAGCCAATAATATAGAACTGGCCTATGAAAGGGTGCCTGTGTCTCTGGTAATACATGAGATTTTCAATATGATCAAAGGGAAAGCCAGAGAGAAAAATGTGGATCTTGTATTGGATCTATCTTCGCAACTGGATTATATAGAGGCGGATAGACAGAGGTTCAGGCAGATATTGTTCAATCTTCTGAGCAATGCGATAAAATTCAGTAAACCTGAAGGCGGAACTGTAACATTGCGAGGAAAAATAATCGCTGACACGGCAGAGTTCTCAATTTCAGATACCGGTATTGGCATCAAAGAACAGGATCTGAAAAAATTGTTCGTGGTATTCAAGCAGGTCGATTCCGGGATGACACGAAAATATGGCGGGGCAGGCCTTGGGCTTGCCATAACAAAACATTTAGTGGAACTGCACAGGGGTAAGATATGGGCAGAAAGCAAATACAACGAAGGAAGCACGTTTACATTCACAGTTCCATTGAAACAGAATAATAGCATTGCTCATGTGTCTTAACTTTCTTTAAGGCAGGCGAAATTCCCTCTGGGTATGAGGGAGACGCAGCCCAATAATGGAACCGGGTAAAAGCGCGCAACTGCGATGACCCATTCTTTTTTTACAGGCTGGTTATAACTTACGCTGCCCTGCTGGTCAAAAGCGGCATTTGTTTTTGAATTGTCACCTTTTGTTATATAACCTGCATGAGGCGCAGGTGGTCCACCATCCCACATCGGTTCTCCCTTTTCCACATAATACATAGCCCTGTGTATGATGGGAATACTGTCTTCTTGCCCGAATTTCCTGTACAGGATCACATCGCCGTATTCCTCAAATGATGTGTAACCTGTCCCCTTTCCTTTTTCATAGGTTGTGATCTGGGTGCGGTCAGCGCTTTGTGTAATAATGATATCTCCAATATGAATATGGGGATACATACTTTCACTTTCTACGGCAACGATTGGAGATGCGCGGCCAAGGGTTATGTATGAAAATGACGAAATGATCGCAAATATAAAGACAACTGATAGAAAATCCCGTAAAAGGCCTATCCAGAAATTTTCACTTTTATTGAATTTTTTCCAATTCTCATTCAAACTCATGACAATAAAGATAATATTAGAAGTTATATTAAAACTTGCTATCATATCCGCACAGCAACACCTTTTTTTTCCAGATATTCCTTCGCTTCACCTATTGTGTATTCTGCAAAATGAAAAATACTTGCAGCAAGTGCAGCATCTGCTTTTCCTCTTGTGAAAGCGTCATACATATGCCCGATATTTCCAGCCCCGCCAGATGCTATGATCGGTATATCAAGAGTCTCTGAAAGCAGCCTTGTGATTGGAAGGTCATATCCATCCTTTGTCCCGTCTTTATCCATGCTTGTCAGCAAAATCTCACCTGAACCCAGTTTTTCAACTTTTTCCGCCCACTGGACAGTATCTAGTCCTGTTGGTGTCCTGCCGCCGTAGATGACAACCTCGTACCATACTTGCCCGCCATTTTCAAGCTCAATGATGGTCTTGTCCTCATTATCATGGATATTTGTATTGCGCCTGCAATCAATGGCTGTGACTATGCACTGAGATCCAAATATGCCGGATGATTCTTTCACAAAATCCGGATCCCTGACAGCTGCGGTATTTATTGATACTTTGTCGGCGCCAGCCCGGAGGATATTTCTTATGGCCTCTGTACTGCTTATCCCGCCTCCGACCGTAAGAGGGATGAACACTTCATCGGCTGTTCGTTCTATCACATCTATCATCGTCCTGCGGCGCTCATGTGAAGCCGTGATATCCAGGAAAACAAGTTCATCTGCTCCCTGTTCATTATACTTCTTTGCAAGCGCCACCGGATCGCCTGCTTCTCTTAAATTGACAAATTCAATTCCTTTGACAACACAGCCTCCCTGTTTATCAAGGGTGACATCAAGGCATGGAATGATACGTTTGGTAAGCATCCCCTTTCTGTAGTTATTATAGAATGAAATAGTTTTGGATTAAATCTTTATGTTATCAATATTATTAAGAGAAACATGGCTCTGACCTATGCAAATTCCGGTGTTGATATAGAGAAAGAAAATAAAGCTATTGCTGCCCTGGCAAAGCAGTTGACTTATAAACGCAAAGGTTTTGGCGCCCCTATGACGGATGTGGGACATTATGCCGGCCTTATCGATTTCGGGGAATTCGCACTTGCGCTCACAACTGATGGTGTGGGCTCAAAAATCCTCATAGCAAATGATATGAAAAGATGGAACACCGTTGGCATCGATTGTATTGCCATGAATGTTAACGACCTTCTTGCAATGGGTATCGAGCCCCTCTCTTTTGTGGATTATATCGCAATCAGTAAACCCGATGTTGAGATCATGAGACAGATCGGGGAAGGGCTTGAAAAAGGTGCCAGGATATCAAGAATTACGATTGTGGGGGGTGAAACGGCGACACTTCCCGATATAATAAAGGGCTTTGATCTTGCTGGAACATGCCTTGGCATGGTCAGGAAAGACAGGATTATCACAGGTGAAAAGATACAGATTGGCGATGCTGTTATTGGAATTCCCTCAAACGGCGTGCACAGCAATGGTTATTCACTTGTTCGCAGGATCATGAAAGATGCAGGCCATTCGTATCAGGATCCATTCCCGTATAAAACAGACACCACCATTGGAGATGAATTGCTGATACCAACAAGGATATATATGGAGGTCCTTGATGCTGCCCGAAAATTCGATATTCACGGACTCGCTCACATAACAGGGAGCGGTCTATTGAAACTTCATCGGATCACAAAACTTGGATTTGATATAATTGATCCACTTGAACCTCAATCCATTTTCAAATTCCTTCAGGAAGAAGGAAATGTGGATGAACTTGAGATGTATAAGACTTTCAATATGGGCATGGGCTTTGTCGTTATTGTTCCGCGGCAGGAAGCAAAAGCCTCGTCAAAGATGCTTGATGGGAAGATCATAGGGTCTATTGTGGAAGAAGGAATATTCGTAAAAGGACTTGAGATAAATTATTAATGAGGTTTCTTCGCAGAAATAGGCAGGACAAAGCTAAATGTGGTTCCTTCACCGTATTTGCTGTGTACACTTATTTTGCCTCCGTGAAGCTCGATCAACTCTTTTGTTATAGCAAGTCCCAGTCCGCTGCCTCCATATTCACGCGATATCGCGGAATCAGCCTGCTGGAACCTGAGGAACAATTTATCAATTTCTTCTGGCTTGATTCCTATCCCGGTATCGGAAATAGAGAACTCAGCCATATCGTCCACTTTTTTTGCCGCAATAGTTATAGTGCCGCCTTCAGGCTTGCTGAATTTTATCGAATTACTGAGAAGATTGAAAAATACCTGGATGAACCGCTGCCTATCGGCTTCAATGAATTCCAGATGCGGATCCAGATCCTTATTGATGCGTATTTTATGCTGTAATGCCCGTTCTTTTAAAAGGGATATTGTCTCATCCAGTGTATATTCCACGGGGATCTTTTCGATAACAAGCTCTATCTTTCCGGCCTCCACTTTTGATAGATCAAGGATATCATTGATAAGGTCAAGCAGGAATTTACTGCTGGTGTGAATATTTTTAATATAGTGCATCTGTTTATCGTTCAATTTCCCCCCGATCCCTCGCTGAAGGAGTTCTGAGAAACCGATTATTGAATTAAGAGGTGTACGAAGCTCATGGCTCATGGTCGCAAGAAATTCTGATTTTGCCCTATTCGCGGATTCTATAAGCTCTTTTTCAAGACGCATCTTTTCTGTCCGTTTTCTTTCTGTGATATCACGGACGACAATACACAGGACGTCTTTTCCACTATAAGAGATGACATTAGCACTGACTTCAACATCAACTGCAGATCCATCCATGCGCCGGTATTGCTGTTCACCAAGGAAATTATTATTCTCATTCTTTATCTTCTGGATATAACCATCAATGATCTCGCGGTCGCCGGAGATCACATCATAAAGCGTCAATCCAAATATTTGGGACGAATCATATCCAAGAAGGTCTTGAAACGCGGCATTAGCCTCCAGAAAATGTTTTGTTTCTGCATCGACAAGAACGATACCTTCTGATGCCTGTTCAACTACGGCGCGATACCTTTCTTCACTTTGCTTGTGAGCTATCTTCGAAATGCCCAGCCTGTCAGAAAGTGAGAATATAACGACCCCAAAGATCATACAGAACAGCAGGAATGTCGCGAGGAAATAATTCACAGTTTTCTTACCCTGTTCGTAAATGGCTCTTGAGGTATCAACGCGTAAAATGAGAGCTGGCTTTCCATAAATATCTTTCAATATCGTATATCCGGAGATCGTATGTGACTGTGGTTCTCGTACGCTGACAGCGATCGGGGCATTTTCGTTGATAAGACTTCCAATCTCCTTCATATCAGAAGGCAAAGGCTTATCGATCCGGCCGGTTGTAACATAAAGGTCGGTCATTTTGGCTATTTTATCTATTTCGACCTGGTCAAGGAAACGCCCGAATATCAGAGTACCCCGGGATGGGCCTTTTCCATCGCCTTTTAAGATAGGTCGTGAAGCAAGGAATATCGGAGATTCCGGGAGAAGAACTATCCCTGTCAAATCCGGGCTTTCAGGATCAGAATGGTTCAAAAGAAGAGCACCAGCAGAAAGATGTTCATGCAGGCTCTTTGGGAAAGGTATTTCTGTGTTATTTTCAAGATCAAAGGCTTTCTCATATACAATATTTCCGGATAAATTGATAAATACCATCAGATTCACATTGATTGTTATGAATGAATTGTCACTGGGATTTGCATTAATATATGTGGGATTGACATCCTCTATGAAATTGTATGTGTCATCCCATGCGGCCCAGTCTCCTGTTTTACTATTCAGGTTAGATATATCATCAGAAAGGGCATCAGTGGCCCGATGAACGTTTTGCCTCATGTTCTGATCTTCCAAATCGACGAAACCGCCCAATATAATAAGCTCTGATGTAACATATAATACCGCGATCAGACAGAGGACAATTACTCCGATGATCATTAGCACTTTTATACGTGGCGTCATGAAAAATCAACCAGGACTTCGTTTTTTTAAGGATATTCTTTTCATATCATTTTGCAATTATTATCATGATAATCATCTAAATACATATAGTTTTGTTCCTTTTTTTGTTTTCAGTAAATTATACATGCAAGTTAGTTCATCTAACCAAAATCCACAGGAATATATCACAGGAGAATCCATAATGAATCTTGAAAATACTTTGCTGATGATACCAGGCCCCGTGCCCGTAGCTCCCCGAATACTTCGTGCCATGAGTAAACCCATAATCGGGCACAGAAGTAAGGAATTTGGAGCAATTCACTCTGAATGCAGACAATTGCTCTGTGAACTTTTCGGAACAAAGAACGATATCTACATAATAACCGGCTCTGGAAGCTGTGCCATGGAAGCGGCAGTCAGCAATGTGATCGGTGAGAAAGATACGCTTATCACCATCGAAAACGGCAAATTCGGCGAAAGATTCAGGGAGATAGGTGAGCGCTACGGCAAAGTAAACCCTGTAAAATTCGATTGGACAAAAGGCGAATCAATTGAGCTTGATAGAGTCGAGAGCGCACTTTCCGAAGGTGCAAAAGCAGTTACTCTTGTTCATAATGATACATCAGTTGGCATCAAGAACCCGGCCAGGGAAATAGGCGATCTTGCCAAAAAAAATGGCGCACTATTTATAATGGACGGCGTGACAACTATCGGCGGCGATGAAGTCCTGGCTGATAAATGGGGTGTGGATATAGCAGTAGTTGGTTCCCAGAAGTGCATAGGTGCACCTCCGGGATTGTCGGCGATATCCGTTAGCAAGAAAGCATGGGATTCTATGGTTGAAAAACCGCCTTATTATATGGATTTAAAGGCATACAGGAAATCCGCGAATAAAGAAAGCCCTGAAACGCCCTATACCCCGGCAGTGTCTCTTTTCTTTGCATTGCATGAGGCTCTTCGCGTCGTTAAGGAAGAAGGCCTTGAAGTACGGATAAAGCGCCATGCCATGTTCGCAGAATCAATACGGGCAGCGGCTGATGCAATGAATGTTGAGATGTTCCCGCAGCTTAATAAATACAGCAGATACTCCAATACCGTTACCGCAATGAAAATACCCACAGGGATCGATGACAAGAAACTTCGAGGGGGAATAAAGGAACTCGGAATACAGCTATCAGGAGGCCAGGGGCCACTTGAGGGAAAAATTTTCAGGATAGGTAGCATGGGAAATATCAGCAAGCTGGATATCCTGAGCACAATCCAGGCGGTTGAGATAGTCCTCCATAAGAACGGTATCGTAAAGAGGATGGGGCCGGGAGTTGAAGCTGCCACTAATATATTGAAATAGGATATAATTTTAAGAGACGATCATATGATTGACATTGCACTTCCAAAAGGCAGTCTGGAGGAACAGACTTTGCTGTTGTTCAAACAGGCCGACCTTGAGATAAGAAAAACCGACAGGGAATATAATCCGACTGTAAAAGACCCGAGAATAAATAAAGTAAAGATCCTGCGTCCGCAGGAGATACCAAAATATGTTGAAGAAGGCTATTTTGACCTTGGAATATCAGGTAAGGACTGGGTTATTGAATCTGATTCTGAGATTATCGAAGTAGCTGATATGTTCTACAGCAAGATGGGCGAAGGTATCGTGAAGATCGTGATAGCCGTTCCTATGGATAAGGACATAAAGAGCGCAAAAGACATAAAACCAGGAAGCAGGGTCTCAACTGAATACCCGAAGCTCACAAAGAAGTTCTTTGATGGACTGGGGATACCTGTTGATATCAGGTATTCATACGGTGCTACTGAGGCAAAGGTCCCCGAACTTGTTGATGTAATAGTGGATCTCACTGAAACAGGATCAACCCTCAGGAAGAATGGATTAAAGATCGTTGATATTATTCTTGAATCCAATACCAAGCTTATCGCCAATAAGAAATCCTGGAAAGACCCGGTCAAAAGAAGGGAAATAGAGGAAATCAAGATCCTGCTGAAGGCAGTTCTTGAAGCGCGCGGTAAGGTTTTCATAGTTATGAACGTGCCAGAGGGCAAACTGGATTCTGTTGTTAATGAGCTTCCGGCAATGAAAAGGCCCACAGTCTCAAAACTCTATAAATCTGATTACTATGCAGTAGAAACTGTCGTTAATAAAAGTGAGATAAATATACTTATCCCGAAGCTCAAAAGCCTCGGAGCAGAGGATATTCTTGAGATGGATATAATGAAGATAGTGCATTGACGCATTTTATGATCAAGATCACTACTCCGTCCCGCATTCATATAACTCTTATCGATATGAATGCAAGCATCGGACGCGTGGATGGGGGGATCGGGATAACACTTGATGAACCTGTAATTCAAATAACAGCTAAAAAATCCGATTGTCTTGAAATAACAGGCAGCTTCGAGCACATCGAACGTATGCGCAACAGCGCGCTGAAGCTGCTGCCAGAGTTTTCAGGGATAAAAATAGATATTGAAAAAGATTATTCTTCTCATGTTGGCCTTGGTTCAGGTACGCAGGCAACGCTTGCTTCCGGAATGGCTGTTGACAAAATATTTGGGCTTGGATTGAACGCTTATGAGATCGCGATCAAAGTCGGGCGTGGGGGAACGAGTGGCATTGGAGTTGCTGCATTCGAACGCGGAGGTTTCATCCTTGATGGCGGCCATAAATTCAGCGAGAAAAAGGCTTTCCTTCCTTCAGCGGCGAGCAGCCTGCCACCGGCGCCAGTTCTATTAAGAAGGGATTTCCCGGAATGGGATATCGTAATCGCTATCCCGGAGCAAAAAGGTCTATCAAGCACGGGAGAAGTAAATATCTTCCAGGAAAAATGCCCGGTACCACTGAAAGAAGTTGAAAAACTGTCTCATATTATTCTCATGCAACTTCTTCCATCTCTTGCCGAAGAGGATATATCAACATTCGGAAATGCTATCAATTCTATCCAGGAATTGGGTTTTAAAAAGAAAGAGGTCGAAATTCAGTCTCTTTCAAGGAAATTGATGCAGATATTAAGAGGCGCAGGCGCATATGGCACCGGCATGAGTTCTTTCGGGCCTACTGTTTATGCTTTTGGAGAGGATGCGGAAGAACTCAAAAAGGTGGCAAAGGAGTTTCTGGGGGAAAAAGGGGATGTTTTTATCACAAAGGCAAGGAATGAAGGGGTTAAGATAGAAACTGTCTGACAAAATATTTATGTTATTTCAGGTAAAATGAGCGTTAAATGAACCATCTGTCTGAAAAAGTGAAAAGAGCAGCCACAAGTCTGATACTGCCTGTGGATGAAAAACGGACAGGTGAATGCAAGTTTTGTGGTCACTGCTGTATGTTCGTATATATATGCCCGTTTCTTAAGTTTGATAATAATAATCCAAAGAGGGCCTTATGCATGATCCATTCTATCAGGCCGCCGATGTGCAGAAAATACCCGCGAACAAGGAAAGAGCAGATCCATAAACCGTGCGGTTATGATTTTATTTAGCTTGATCATCATCGATCGATGAGTCGATATATTTAATAGGAAAAACTACCTTCAAGCAGCATGATGAAAATAGCTGATATCCTCAGGAAACTCTCGTATGCCATTTTATTCGGATTCACTGGCTTAATATTGGGAATATGGACAGCAGACCTTTTTTATGGTCTTGGATTAAAGAATATGGACAGACATGAAACTATTTATGTATCTTTGTTCATCATCATTTTTATTGGCATAGCAGCATCATTATTTGGCTTTACGAAAGGAAAAGATATGCTTGAAAGCTGAACTATAACTCCTGGACAAAAGGCCCTGGCTTCAGGTCATTATTCTCAGCTATTAAACTCTCAACTTTTTGCTGCGCGTTCTGTAATGTACTGCTGCATTCCCTGACAAGCTTTATTCCCTTTTCAAAAAGAACCAGGCTTTCATCAAGTGAAAGCTGCCCTTTCTCAAGTTTTTCAACTATGCCCTCGAGTTCAAGAAGCGACTCTTCAAAGATCATTTCCATTAAACACCTCTTTTTCATTTACTTCACAATTAATCCTGCCATCATTTACGATTATCTGGATATTATCTTTTTCTTCAATACAGTTGATACTGCTAATGATATCCATCCCGGGCATTTTCAAAGCTATGCTATAGCCTCTTAGAAGAGTTCCCAGGGGACTTACCGCATCAAGTTTTCCGGCCTGCGTATCGAATAATGCCTTTTTTGCTTCAATTCTTCTTTTTATGCTCAAATTCTGGCGCTGCGCCATTTCATCGAGATATTGTATAAGGTCGCCCAGCCGTTCAATTAATAATCGGGGATCTGTGCATTTCTTCAAATCAATCAAACGCGTTTGCCTGTCGTACAGATAATGTTTCTGGGCATCGGTCAATCTGTCATTCAATCTCATTATTCGATTATAAATTTCTTTTCTGTCGGGGACCGCGATCTCTGCTGCAGCGGAAGGGGTCGGAGCACGGACATCGGCTACAAAATCCGAGATCGTGAAATCGGTCTCATGCCCCACAGCAGAAATGACAGGTATCCTTGAATTAAAAACCGCACGCGCCACTATTTCTTCATTGAAGGGCCACAGGTCTTCTATTGAACCTCCCCCTCTTCCGAGGATTATCAGGTCAACATTGGTGCTATTTAGAGCTTCAATCGAATTTACAATGCTTGTTGCGGCAGATTCACCCTGAACTATGGTTGAAATGAACAAGATATCTACAGGGAACCTCCTTTTCAAAACTGTCAGGATATCATGAAGAACTGCGCCTGTTGGCGATGTGGCCACCCCAATCTTCTTTGGGAATCCCGGGAGCTTTCTTTTTCGCTGTTGTGAAAATAAGCCTTCCATGGCCAGTTTATTCTTCAAGAGTTCATAAGCTTTATAAAGTTCTCCGATACCATCGGTCTTAATTTCCCGGACTTTCAATTGATACTGGCCACGCAATTCATACAAATCAATATCACCAAGAACGAGCACCTTCATACCGTGTTCAAGTTCAAATCTAAGCTTCTGGCCGTGCCATTTGAACATGACGCATTGCAGGGAACTATTCTTATCCTTGAGCGTAAAATAGCGATGACCCGAATTATGGTTTGTGAAATTGGATATTTCTCCTCTTATCCAGACATCACTGAATTTGCCATCCGTAAGGACATTTTTTATCGCCAGCGTTAACTCATGGACAGTATAGACACTTTTTTCATCATAAAACATGTTCCTCAATTATATCCAGACCACTATCTGCTTTTTGGTGGCGGTGTGAAAGTATTATTCCTATCAGGATAGATAGTTGTCTATCGAAAGGAGACCAGTCAAATCCTCTTTATTTATCGTGGCTTCTGAAATTATGCTATCCCTCACATGAATTGGAGATCCACAGCGAAGAGCTATCGCGATGCAATCACTCGGTCTTGCATCCAGTTCAAAATGATCCCCGTTCATAGAAACAGACATTCGCGCATAATATACCCCTTCATTGAGTTCATCTATAAGGACATCATCGATCTTTGAACATGTGCGATCAAGTAAAGATATGAATAGATCATGCGTCATCGGTCTGGGCGGGATCTCATGATTGAGAGCGGAATTAATAGATACAGCTTCAGAGAGACCGATATATATGGGCATAATACGCATTGTTTCATCTTCGAGAAGAACAAGGGGTACCGGGACTGCTCCTTCTTTCTCAAGGAGATATACGCCTTTTATTGAAACTGGTAAGACTGTTCCGTTCATTACTCTAATATTATTAAATAGAGTAATAAGTTTTCCTGTCAGGACACAAAAAAACTTAATATAGATTAAGAGAATTAAGAATGGGTGATAATATGTCTTCCGTAAATAATATAATAAAGATGTTAATTGGAATAGTTCTTTTAATATTTGGTATAGTCTGGTATACAGGTCCTAAAATAACAGGCTATGAATTACTTGGTTATTGGCCTGAACTTCTTTCTTTATTGAAAGCAACTATTGGGGGCTTTCTTCTGTTCGTAGGTCTGATCATAGCCTGGATGGGCTATGATGACTATAAGATGGATCAAGAGATGACAAAAGAAGAAAAAGAAAAGAAAGAAGAGAAAAAGGACTAAATAATATTATATGAATAATGCCTCCGGGAATTTGCCCGGAGCATCTTAGTATTTGACTGTTTTTATTAATTTGCATCTCATCATGAGGGGTTCATTATTTGTCAAATGCCCGACATGCGGCGGTAATTGTGTATTACCCGCTCAAGAAGTGCTTGATAATATCTACTATATGTATATTGCATGTAGATACTGTCCTCCTGACCCATTTTTAAATAAAAGCGCCCCATTTCATGAACATATCGGTAGTGACGATGGGCGCTGTAAAAAATGCGGTAAAAGGCATCTTGACCTTGTAATGGGACATGTCCTCACAATCCTCAAGCAAAAGGAGATCTATCCAGACGATGCGGCTCTCAAGGACGTTGGGACTCCGCTTATCGCTTATGGTTACCAGATCCCGTATCCACCAAGGCTTGGAAGTAAAAGCCTTGTACTGATAATGGATTCTGTGACCAGAGACTCGGCAGATAAAATTATTGCACAGGTACCTGAGATAAAAGGAGTGATAAAAAGATCAGGTTCGCAATCGCAGAGTGTGGGTATCCTTGATACTGACAGCAAACCCCACACTTATGAACTGCTTTCAGGGTGTGATATGAGGTGCGATGTCATTTCTTCATTATTTGGAGAACTCACAATATACAGGAATCAATCACTGATTCATATAGAATTCAACAATAATAAAATAAAAAGCCTTGAGGAAATGTATCTTAAAGGTGAATTTGACAATGCAAAGGTCTTTGACGGTTTTTGCGGTCCCGGCACACTGGGCCTTTTTTCAATACTTGCAGGAGCAAAAAAAGTAATCCTGAATGATGCATGGCTTCCTGCTATCGATAACGTTATTCTGAATATCCGTGTGAATTCAGAGTTACTCGGGGTAAAACTATATTTTCAATTACAGGACATAAATAAAAGAGATAGGATAGGAGATGAGCCGGAACTTATGGCAAAAGCAAGCGGCATGGCCGGGATCGAAGTATATCATGGAGATATCAGGAAAACTGCAAAAATCCTGAAAGAATGTGATATCTGTCTGATAGATACTTTTCCATCAGTGGATCCCTATGAATATATCACTATATTCAAAGATATTGCAAAAAAAGTAGCAGTTATCTAATCCTCAATTAGGGTTAACCTTTGCAGCAAATGTGATTCAGGACTATCAGGCTTGTGGAATATTTTGACTCATATTCATGTCCGTTAGCCCGCAGAAGTGATACATAATAATCCTGCAGCCTCTGTATGGCTTTTTCATTCTTATAACTGTGATATACATTGATGCTGTGATCAAATATCTCTATTTTGTCAACAATAAGTAATGATTCATGCGTACTTTTTAATAATTTCAAAAAATCCTGGTGGCGTATTGTCGATACATGCTGTTTTGATATCGATTCGAATATCCCCGCATCAAAAGAACCGTTTGAAGCCAGCAGATTTTCATATTGATCTTTATGCAGTGAAACCATGTTATAATTCACAGAACTGTATATTTCGACAAGATTTTTCCAAAAATCCTGTTTTGACATATACTCATCTATTACATTCCTGGAATAGCCAAAATACTTTATTGCGGCATCAGGCATAGTCCCTTGCGGCCTTTGTTTTAAGTCAATGCGGGTGGATGTAGCCCTTCTGTGAACCGTTTCAATATCAAGTCTTTTATTTTGCACGAGAAACATCACTATCAGTTGAGACACGAAATCCCGGCATAATTCATTATTCCCTGAGATAGATATAGTTGCTGTTGAAGGATTTATATCGTCCATGCTGTAAATGGATACCTTACAGTTCCAGCCGGAATCTCTGCTTACATCGTTGATGTATTTATCCAGTTCTGAGATTGTACGGATCTTCAGAGGATCAAGAAATTCATCAATTATTTCTTTATCCATAGGAATGCCTTTTGTCCATTTTAAAGCCCACAGGAAAATAGGGCTGCTTATAAGTACATTTCTGCCATTTTCCAGAAAGCTTTCTTGCGCGGTCATTCCTTTGTTTTCCAGGGACAGACTTGACATTGTTTTCTCGAAAGTACCATAATAACGAAGTGCTGCTTCTGCTATTTCAATAGCATCTCGAATTGCAGCACTCAAATTCTCTTCGTTTTTCTTAATTAATGGATCGAGTTTACTCAAATGAGTATTTTCCAGGGCAATATTTTTCCGAATTATCATAATATAATACTACCATAGTAACACTGAATTGATACGTAATAAATCTTTTTGCATCACTTTGCTAAATATGTTAATTTTGTTACCATGCTGGTAGTAACTGAATATTTATGAGTGACACTTTAGATATACATATGCTGGCAATGACATAATGGGGGAAGGTGCACAGCGGGTTGGGGCGGTGGGTTTTTCACTCCTTATAATTATTTATTTTAGATTTGCATATGATTTTATATCTTCTCATCCGTATATGACCATCGGGAAAAACAATGGTCAGAAGAATCGAAGTCGGTTTTAAGAATGGAATGAGAGACGCACATGGTCAGAGTATAAGAAATAGAATAACCGAAGACCTTCATATCAATGTGGGAACTGTGAGAACTATAGAAGTCTATACCTTTGATGCTGATCTATCGCAGGAAGAGGTGTCGCTTCTTGGATCTGAGTTATTTGCAGATCCTATTATCCAGGTTTTTTCAGATAAACCGCTTGCTAATGATTTCTCATGGCTGATCGAAGTAGGTTATAAACCTGGCGTGACTGACAACGCAGGAACAACAGCAAAAAAAGCGTCAGAGGAAATTCTGAAATACACTTTGAATGGTGTCTATTTTTCAAGACAGTATCTCATCAAAGAGAACATTAATAAAGAGGATGCAGAAAAAATCGCTGGCGGGATGCTGGCCAATGGTCTCATTGAAAGATGGGAAATAATAAACATAAATAACTGGGACAGGGAAAAAGGCGTGCAGATGCCTCTACCTGTTGTGAGAGGAAAACATGATCCCGGGGTTTCAAAGATCAATCTTGATATAGGAGATCAAGAGCTGAAGGAATTGAGCAAACTCAGGCTTCTTGCCCTTAATATTGATGAAATGAGGACTATAAGAACGCATTTCAGTATGCCTGATGTTAAGAAAGAAAGAGAAAATTATGGTCTTTCATCTCCCACAGATGTCGAAATAGAAGTTCTTGCGCAGACATGGTCAGAACATTGCAAACACAAGATATTCAACAGCCATATCAAATACAGTGATGAGAATGGCTCACAGTCAATAAATTCCCTTTTTGATACTTTCATAAGACGTTCAACCCGTGAAATAAATAAGCCCTGGCTTATATCTGTTTTTACAGACAATGCCGGTGTTATCAAGTTCAATAATGATTACAATCTTGTGATGAAAGTGGAAACACATAATACACCTTCCGCCCTTGACCCATACGGAGGAGCAATTACAGGAATTGTGGGAGTGAACCGGGATCCAATGGGGACAGGTATGGGAGCGCGATTGATCTTTAATACGGATGTTTTCTGCTTTGCCTCGCCCTTCTATGATAAAGAGCTGCCGCCCCGTCTGCTTCATCCAAAAAGGATTTTTGAAGGCGTGCGCCGGGGCGTAGAACACGGTGGAAATAAGAGCGGAATACCTACTGTGAACGGATGCATCGTTTTCGATGAACGCTATCTTGGAAAACCTCTTGTTTATTGCGGAACTGGCGGAATAATGCCTTCAATAATTAATGGAAAACCGTCTCATCTCAAAGAGATACGTTCAGGCCATCTTATTGTTATGACCGGTGGAAGGATCGGGAAAGATGGCATACACGGCGCCACCTTTTCATCGCTTCAGCTTGATGAGGATTCGCCAGTCACAGCTGTCCAGATAGGCGATCCCATAACACAGAAAAAAATGCTTGATTTCTTGATTGAAGCCCGTGACCTTGGACTTTATGATTCTATAACGGATAATGGCGCAGGCGGCCTCTCATCTTCAGTTGGAGAAATGGCACAGCTAACGGGCGGATGTTTAATAGAACTTGAGAAATGCCCCTTGAAATATCCGGGTCTTGATCCGTGGGAGATTCTACTTTCAGAGTCGCAGGAAAGAATGACCCTGGCAGTTTCTCCTGAAAAAGCAGATGAATTCCTGGCTCTTGCAGGAAAAAGGGATGTTGAGGCTTCGGTCATTGGGACGTTCACCGACTCAGGAAAATTCCATGCAAAGTATAATGGAAGAACGGTTGCATATCTTGATATGGATTTCATGCACAGGGGTGTTCCGCAGATGAGACTCAACGCACGTTGGGCTATACAAAAATTCGAGGAACCCGTGCCTGGAGAGGTCGATCTTACGGGAACATTGAAAACCCTTCTCTCACGGCTCAATATATGTTCAAAAGAATATGTTATCCGGCAATACGACCATGAGGTGCAGGCCGGTTCTGTGGTCAAGCCTCTTACGCGTGATGGCCCCAGTGACGCAGCAGTGATCCGGCCGCTGCTTGACAGTATGGAAGGTGTGGTTGTAGCAAATGGCATCTGTCCAAGATACGGGGATATCGATACATATCACATGACAGCATGCGCCATTGACGAAGCAGTCAGGAACCATATCGCTGTTGGAGGCTCATTTGACCATCTTGCAGGTCTTGATAATTTCTGCTGGTGCGACCCTGTAAAATCAGAAAAAACACCGGATGGCGAATTTAAACTTGGGCAGCTTGTGAGAGCTAACATGGCTCTATATGATTACACAAAAGCCTATGGTGTACCGTGTATTTCAGGAAAGGACAGCATGAAGAACGACTACCAGATAGGAAGGAGGAAGATATCGATCCCGCCAACGGTGCTATTTTCAACCATAGGTAAAATTGATGATGTCAGGAAAGCTGTGACAATGGATGCAAAGAAATCAGATGACCGGGTTTATGTCCTAGGTATCACAAAAGACGAACTTGGCGGCTCAGAATATTTTGCGTCTTTAGGATATGTAGGGAATAAGGTACCCAGGGTTAAAGCGCTTTCGGCGAAACGGATGTATGCATCACTTGATAAGGCAATACGAAGTGGTAGTGTCGCATCATGTCATGATTGTTCTGATGGAGGTCTTGGCGTTGCGCTTGCTGAGAGCGCATTTTCAGGTGATCTTGGCATGACTATCCATTTGACTGAAGTCCCTGTTGAGAATGTCAGTCTCGCTGATACGATCCTTTTCTCTGAATCGCAGAGCCGCTTTGTAGTGACAGTGGCACCGGAAAAGGTCAGGAATTTTGAATATATCATGAAAGGCAATGTTTTTGCTGATGTCGGAGTTGTTACAGCTCATCAGAATTTCACGATTATGGATGGGAAGACAGTGTTGCTCAGGGCGGGGATAGATGAATTGAAAGAGGCATGGCAGAAGACACTAAGATGGTGACTGAACATATTTTAAATATATAGTCCTCCGTTTATATCTACAACCTGACCTGTTATATAATCCCCGTCTTCTGAGACCAGGTATGCCACCGCTCCTGCCACTTCGGATGGCTTTCCGAGCCTTCCCAGTGGTATCTGAGCAAGGATCTTATCCAATATTTCTTTGGGAACCGATTTTAGCATATCAGTTTCAATAAATCCTGGCGCCACAGCATTTACGGTTATGCCCTTGCCTGCAAATTCTTTTGCCAGCGTTTGAGATAGAGCTATCAGTCCTGCCTTCGAAGCTGCATAGTTCGCCTGCCCGCGGTTGCCCATCCTCCCGATAACAGAGGATATATTCACAATCCTGCCGAACTTCCTTTCCAGCATACCCTCTATGACCGCTTTGGTGCAGTAGAACGCTCCATCAAGGTTCACAGATAAGACTTCCGTCCACATCTGGGGAGTCATTTTTACGAAAGATTTGTCCCTTACTATTCCTGCATTATTGACCAGAATATCAATTTTACCGAACTGTTTTACAACCTCGTCCCGCATCCTTTTCACCTGCTCGAAGTCATTGACATTTGCCTGGCATATGATAGAATGCTTGCCCATAGAATCTATTAACTCTGAGACTTCTTTTGCATGCTCCTTTGTCTCCATCAGGTCTATCTTCAGGGATAATCTCTCAAATTCATCCATCATGCCCATCTGGTCTATTAACTTTGATAACTTCTCAGCCTGCTCTCTGGTTGACTGATAATTAATTGCAATATCTGCACCATCTTCCGCCAGACGCATTGCTATCGCCTGGCCTATCCCCCTTGATCCTCCAGTAACGAGGGCGACTTTGCCTTCCAATCCTGCTTTCTTTACCATCTTATTTACCTCTTTACAACCATGGCAATACCCTGGCCTCCTCCAATACAGAGAGTTGCAATACCATATGTAGCTTTCCTTCGTTGTAATTCATTGAGAAGTGTGACCAGTATCCTTGTGCCGCTTGCTCCTATAGGATGCCCGAGGGCTATGGCGCCGCCATTAACATTAACTTTGTCAGGATTCAAGCCCAGTTCCCTTCTAACAGCGATACTCTGGGATGCAAAGGCCTCATTGAGTTCTATAAGGTCGAGTTTATCAGAAGTTATGCCGGCTCTTTCTAAGGCTTTTCTGGTCGCACAAATTGGACCAAGACCCATAAGTTCAGGAGGAACTCCACAAAACCCATAACTCTGGATGGTTGCCAGGGGAGTAAGCCCTTTGTCTTTTGCTTTTTCTTCAGACATCAGTAGAACACAAGCAGCTCCATCGTTGATTCCTGAAGCATTCCCTGCAGTCACTGTCCCTTCTTTCTTAAATGCAGGTTTTAGTTTTGCAAGTATCTCTTTTGTTGTGCCAAACCGTGGAAACTCATCTGTATCAAAGATAACAGGCTCTCCTTTTGGCTGTGGAACTGAAACCGGAACGATCTCTTCCATGAACTTACCTGCCTTTATCGCAGTTTCTGCTTTATTCTGGCTGATCGCCGAGAATTCATCCTGCTCTTCCCGTGATATATTATATTTTACGGCAACGTTCTCTGCTGTGACGCCCATATGGTAATTGTTAAAAATATCCCACAGTCCATCATGGATCATTAAATCCACAATTTCATCATTGCCCATCTTTGCTCCCCAGCGGGCTTTTTTCAGCGCGTACGGAGCGGTTGACATGGACTCTGTGCCTCCAGCCAGGATAACATCAGCATCACCCAGCATGATGGATTGTGCTCCAAGAACAACGGATTTCAAGCCTGAGCCGCAGACCTTGCTAACGCAAAAGGAAGGTACCTCTTTTGGAATTCCTGCCCATATCGCAGATTGTCTTGCCACGTTCTGTCCATGGCCTGCAGAAAGGACATTTCCCAGGATCACTTCATCAACTTCATCAGAACCAATATCTGCTCTTTTCAGGGCCTCTTTCAATACCACAGAACCAAGCTGCCCTGGATTGAAATCCTTAAGACTTCCCCCAAATTTCCCGACGGCTGTTCTGGTTGCAGATACGATAACTACATTATTCATATTACTAATCCGCCATCCACACAAAGCACTGCCCCATTTACAAAGTTTGATTCATCTGAAGCAAGATACATATATGCATATGCAACATCCTTTACTTCACCAAGTCTGCGCAATGGTGTTTTCTCTTTCATCATTTCAAGAATTTTATCAGGTACATTTGAGGTCATTGGAGTTGTAATAAATCCCGGCGCAACTGCATTGACTCTTATCCCTTTTTTCCCCAGTTCCTTTGCCAGGGTCTTAGTCATACCGATCAAACCGGCTTTGGTTGCAGCATAATTCACCTGGCCCACATTTCCGTTCAGTCCTACGATGGAAGATGTATTGATAATTACGCCTTTCCCCTGGTTCATCATGACTTCAACCACGGCCTGGGTGCAGTTAAAAACCCCTTTAAGATTGATGTTGATAACTTTATCCCACTGATCCTCAGTCATTTTTGATAAAAAGGCATCCTGGACAATGCCTGCATTATTGATCAGAACGTCTATTTTACCATATTTTTCAAGAGTGATCTTAACCATCTCTTTTGCCTGTTCCCTGTTGGAAACATCCAATTTAATAAAAATTCCCTCTCCGTTTTTCTTGATCTCAACAACTGTCTCCTCGCCAGCCCTTTCATTCATATCGGCGACAACAACTTTGGCTCCTTCTCTTGCAAACAGCAGCGCAGTCTCTTTGCCAATACCGCTTCCTGCTCCTGTGATAATTATTACTTTGTTTTCAAGTCTCATTTACATTCACCCTTGCTCCATAATTCTTTCTTTCTTGTTCATTTGTTTTTTCTTTTCCTTTTCCATTGAGAAGAGACCTTGGCTTCAACCACGCTGCGATCTTGGGACAGACCTCCTTCTGGGACTTTGAGCCCACAAATATTCCTATATGACCGGTCGGGAAGACCAGAGTCTCTTTGTCAGTACTCGATACCGCATTTGACAACGGCTTACTCGAATCGTTCGGAACGAGGTGATCGAATTCTGCCATGATATTAAGTAAAGGCATGGTAATATTTTTTAAATTGATTTTCGTGCCATTGAGCTTCATCTCATTTTTAATAAGAAGATTGTTCTGATAGCAGTCTTTCATGAATTGCCTGAACGTTTCCCCCGCCTGGTCGGGACTGTCGAATATCCATTTCTCCATTCTCAGGAAATTCTTGATCATATCCTCATTTCGAATTGAGCTTGTAGTATCATCCGGGTTACATTCGATCCGATCGAACATCCCTACATATTTATCGATCATAAGCCTGAACGGGTCAAGGAGCAAGAACGCTGAATTCAGGAAATCTCCGGGCACTATTCCATAGTAGTCCACGATCTTGTCCACGTCTAAGCTTTTTGCCCATAGATTCAGAATTCCTTTATCGGTATTGAAGTCTACGGGAGCCACCAGAGTAACCAGGTTTTGAACCTTTTCGGGGTGCTCTGCTGCATACATCACGGAAAAAGTCCCGCCCTGGCATACTCCGAGCAGGGTGATCTTATCCAATCCAGATCGTTCCCTGATCTTATCCACAGAATTATTCAAATAACCGTTCACATAATCATCAAGTGTGAGATATCGGTCTGTACCTGATGGATATCCCCAATCAATGACATAAACATCAAAACCTTCTTCCAATAGCTTCTTTATTACACTCTTATCAGGCTGGAGGTCAAGGATGTAGTATCTGTTCACTAGTGCATATACTATGAGCATCGGGACAGGATGTGGTTTTTCCACAGTTGGGATATAATGGATAAGTTTCATCTTATCCTCACTAAATATTACTTCAGAAGGCGTTGTTCCAACCGAAAAATCGGGTGTTTTCTGGAGTAATTCCATTCCATGTTTATATTTATCTAAATCTTCAATTAAATTAAGTCCGTTCATGTCATCTCCTTACCAGAACCCTATTTTTTCTCTTTTAGTTCTTTGATCTGGCTTGTCAGCTCTTTTACTGTTTTCTTGAGAGAATATAACTCTTTATTGATCTCATCGATCTCTGTCTTGGTAGGGAGATTCATGGGTTTCAGATAATTCTCTTCAAGCATTTCCCTGTTATATCTTTGAAAATCCATTAAATAGGAATTCAATTTCCCCAGGTCAGCCACAAAGTGATCTGATTTTGAGAATTCCTTGAAGGTCTCGCTATAGGTCTGGATCCATGTATTGTAAAAATCCTTATATTTCTCAGGACTGATTTCCCCTTGCATATCTGTTGCATTTTTTTCCTGCACTTTACGCATTGCTTCCATGAATACAGCCTGTAAATTAGAACTGGTATCCATCCCGGCTGCATAAAGGTTGGCAAATGTGGAGAAACCCTTCATCATTTTTTCAGATTTCTCACGTGCCGGGCCCACAGCAGGCATCTCGACGAGTTTGCCGATAGTGGCTTTGTAAGTATTTAACCACTGGTCATAAAATTCCTGCGTGGATTCAAGATTAGATTTTTCCATATTTGTACCTTTTTTTTGATATTGAGGGCTCATTTTTTATTCTTTCCCGGATACGCGGAGGCATATCTTGACTCCGATCCCACCCACATCTTTGACATCTTTATAAATGTGTCTGCATACATTTTAGCCATGATCTTTACAGGCTCCATGATTTCTTTCATAGGTCCTCCAACAGTAGGCATGTCCTCGAAAAAGCTATCAAAAGCCTTTTCATACATCTTTAGCCAGAGATTATTAAATTCTTTAAACGCCTCCGGATCAGAGGTTTGTTTGGACATTTCCTTGGCCTTTTCTGACATTTCTTCAAGTGCTGATATCCAGGACTTGTACATGCCCAGGTAAGCGTTAGTGCTATCTACAAAATTCCCGAACATTTCACCCTTTGGCTCCACGGATTTAATATATTTGCCATATGTCTCTTTATATGTTTCCATCCATAAGTCATAGAATTCCTTATATGCTTCAGGGCCTGCATCTCCCCGGTAAATTTCTGCCATTTTCTCGGATAATTTCAGCATAGATTCATTCAATGGCCTGCAAAGCTGTGCATAGGATTTTTTCCATAGTTTAGACATCTGCAAAAAGCTCCCAGAATAGATATCTGGAATCCCCAGGTAATTTCCATATATCTCTTTTGTGCTTACTTTATCGGGCAGCTCCATTAGTTCGTCGAATATTTTTTCATAAGACCTCATCCACATTTCATAGCATTCTTTATATTTTGCAGGATCCGGTTCCCCCTGGAGTATCTCTTTTGTCTTGCGGGAATTTTCTTCCAGCTCCGTTATAAATGATCTGTAGAGTTTGTTGGATTCCTCTGCGTCTGATAGGAACTTTTGCAATGTCTCTTTATTATTTTTTACTGTTGGGATCGGATATAATTTACCAAAAGTATTCTGGTATGTTTTGATCCATTCATCATAGAATTCCCTGTATTTCTGCGGCGTGGTTTCTTTTGAGAGAAGAGCCGTCTTTTCAAACATCTCTCCGGTGGATTCAATCCAGGGCTTGTATAGATTTAAGCAGGAATCCTCCCACATTTTTGAAACTGCTGTATAATTATCAACCCATGTCTTGAAAATCTTCTCTTCGTTCAAGTCTTTTTTTTCTTCAGTTTTCTTGACCATAATAATTCACTTTCCCAGCATTTCTTCGACCATTTCGTCTGAACTTAACAGGAATCGCTCTCTCTCAAGATATATCTCGCCGCCGATATTTGCTGCACTTACTTCTTCGAATTCCATCTAAATCATCTCTTTGTTTGAAGTCTCTGGGTTTTCTATTCTTAAACCGCACTTGCAGAGATGGGATACGATTTCATCCAATTCCTGGATATGCCGGTAAATGTATCTACATATATCTTTGCTGCATTCTTTACAGGCTCAAAAATCTCTTTAAACGGGCTTACTGTGGGAGTGCTTTCAAAGAAGTTTTCAAACGCCTTTTCATATGTTTTGGCCCAGAGACTATAAAATTCCTTATATGTCTCAGGATCAGCATTTTGTTTTGATAGTTCCTTGGCCTTCTGTGACAGTTTTTCAAGGGTGGCTATCCAGGACTTGTAGATGTTCAGATTAACGTTTGCGCTTCGCACGAAATATTCTAATACTTCTTTTGAAGGCCGCTTGGACTGGATATCAAACAGTTTGCCATAGGTCTCCTGATAAGTATTCTGCCACAAGGTATAAAATTCCTTATAGGCTTCTGGGCTGGCATTTCCCCCGGAGATTTCCGATGATTTCGCAGAAATCTTGAGCATGGAGTCAATCCATGGCCTGTATAGCTTCGCATATGAATCGTTCCATATTTTTAATATCTGCTCAAAGGTATTTGAATAGATATCCGGTGCGCCTGTGAGTTTCTCAAAGATCTCTTTTATATTTTGCCTGAATGGCAGTGTAAGGAGTTCATCGAATATTTTTCCATACGACTTTATCCACATATCATAGACTTCTTTATATTTCGCAGGATCTGGTTCCCCTTTTAGCACATCGCGTGTTGCCCTGGAATTCTCCTCTAAATTGGTTATCCATGACCTGTATATCTTATTGGAGTCCTCTGCGCTCACAAGAAGTTTTTCAAATGTTTCTTTACTGGATTCAACTGTGGGGATTTCATAAAAATCACCACAGGTATTCTGGTAGGTTTTCAACCATTCCTCATAAAATTCCTGGTATTTCTGTGGCGTGGCTTCTTTTGAGAGTTCGACCGCTTTCTCAAACAGCTCTCCTTTGGATCCTAACCAGGGCTTGTATAGCTTTAAGTAGGAATCCTCCCACATTTTCGAAATAGCTGTATAGCTGTCTTCCCATGTCTTGAAAATATCCTTATTTCCTTCGTTTATATCTTTTCTTTCTTCAGTTTCTTTGACCATATTATTTTCTCCTTTTAATTTATTTTTTATTATTTTATCATAAATTCCATATTTTATTTTTGATATATATCCACAAATCGATATTTCACCTGCAAAGTTATAAAATTTGTCACAATAATCTATATAGGCTCAGTAAAATCAGTAGAAAATAGACTTTTCAGCCTATAATTCATTCTCATTCCATTTTCTTTTACCATTCACATAGTTGTTAAGACATCAAATACATCCATATTTCTTAACCCCGAGGCAATTCTTCATGATCTTTCTCCTACCTAATCTAAATAAATTATATAGAGTATATAGAAGTGTGACC
>JAGFND010000030.1 GCA_021409285.1 Candidatus Methanoperedens sp.
ATTGGAACAGAAGCGATTCTATGCTGAGCGAAGGGGGAGGATAATCAAGTTCAAGCATGATGATTCTGAGCTTTTCGAGATTATTGGACAGGGGATGGATAATCTGGAGAGTCAATCCAACGGTTTATTGACGCCATAGAAAAAACATGTTAGATTCAATATTCCAGATACTGAGGATATTGATGATGAAGCCATAAAAGCGGGGGGTGCTTCAAAAACAGGTGCAAGAACTGTAATTTGCACCGAGATATATCCTCATGTGATACAATGGATGAAGTGCAATGCAAGTGATAGATTTATTCCACTAAGCAGTAAGCAAATAAGGAATATCGTAAAAGGTCTCTATAAGAGGGCAGGAATAAATAAGAAATGTAATCCCCATATGCTTCGCCATAGCCAGATAACCTATATGGCCTCCCTGAATTCCTCTGAGACTGAACTAAGTTATCGTTTTTGGGGTGTTGCTCATTCCGCAATGGTGGCGGTTTATATTCATCTGTCAACGCAACAACAAGCAGATTCATATTTAAATATAAAAGGATTGGGTGAGAAGAATGTTACAATCAATCCATTAGCCTCAAGGTGCGTAGAGTGTGGAGATCAGATTATAAGTGGCTCTCTATGTCCCAAATGTGATAAGATCAAACTTCTATCCGAAAATGATAAAACCAATATTTTCAAAATGTCAAATTTGGCTGAGGAAAATGAGATGATGAAAGAAAAAATTCAAACTCTTGAAAATGTTGTAAATACTCAAATTGAACAAATGAAAAGCATATTTGCGAATATTGCAACTTTTGAAATTGGAAAAGAAATAATGAAAGTAAAAGAGGAAAAATAAAAAATAAATGTTATATAAATGCAAAAAATGTGGTAAAATTTATAAAAATGAATCCGACAGGTGTGAAATTTGTGGAGGAACAGATTTTTCCATTAATTGCAATTTAAAGAAGAACAATTTTTTGGTCGTGTAAAAACAAAGGTTAAGATTCATTATCTCATGTTAACATAGAAATTTCTGAGGATAGAAAAGTAACTCCTGGAAACATTGCCACTACTATCAATGGTCTTGGAATTGAGTAAAAAATAACGGAACAAATTATTCAGACCCTTGATGAAAAGGAAGTTGAGAAGCTTTGCGGCAGCAAATATCTAAGAGGCAATGGTGAAAATCGTTATTGATGAGGCGGGACATCTGACAGAGAACCGGTCACTGCCAATTTCTATTACATCGTCACCGGTATCTCCACCTGATGAATCTTGTTCTTGTCGAAGAAGTTCTAACGCCAATTCTCGTGAAATTATGTGCTGTAATCATATTATTCAGTTATAAAAGTATTTTTTTAGAAAATAACTATATTTATTGTGTCCGTTCATGGAACTAATATAGAAACAACTTGTCTGTGGAAAAAATTTTAGAAATTCGCTTGACATTTTCAGCTTTTTAGTTAAAATATATACGACGGTAAGAACATTTTATTATTATTATTCTACCGCTATTGATTTGGATAAACTTTATCATTTTTTATCGCGATAAATTATTTTATTATTATTATTGCTATCGGAGTTAGATCCAATCCAAAAATCCAGTGATTTTTAACTTTTCTGCAAAAAATCTTTCAAAATAAGATCTATACTGAGGGTAAAGTAAGAGTTGTCTTGAACGCTCAGCTGGTCCAGGTTCAGATTTCCCTGTCATGTAATCAATGATCTCGATCTCATCCTTTGTTCTTAGGAATCAGGTCCACTCGATCAATGAATACTTGAAAATAAATCCCCTAAGCGTAAAGCAAATCTTTGCTCTACCTTCGGGTTATATGCAATTCTATTTTTATTCCGTCACCAAAATACATCGAGCACAGCGGTTGCAGTTTTAATGGTAACGCCCCTGAAATCAGGTTCTTTGGCTACTATATCCTGACATTCCTGTTACAATCAATGCTACTATCTTAAATCTCGGCATAGTCGGTGCACCCTTCGTATCAATACAGTTCCATGATAATGGCATACAGATAGGCGAGAATGTGACCTTAGGTTTCATTGCCTCTATTGATAGCGTTCCGGTTGATGTCACATGGAAATCCACTCCTAGCGAACACACAATCTCTATAAAGGTGAATCCAGAAAGGCAGATTCAGGAATATGATTATTCGAACAACGAAGGCTCCAGCTCATCAAAGTCATCAGCACATCCGACAAAACGCCACCCCAGAGCATCACCAACTTGAGCCTGCAATCAGCAGGCACCACATGGCTCAACTTCACATAGACCAATCCCCCCGACCCGGACTACCATCACGTCATACTCTTCCTGAACGGCACCTTCCTCACGAACATCACGACGCTGCAGGACTACTTCAACGTCATAGAATTAACTCCAGACACTGAATACGAACTTGGCACGCATACCGTGGACAGCTTAGGGAATGTCAACGAAACATGGGTGAACAAAACAGCAAGGACAGCGCCTTTGTCTGAATTATTGACTTTTACAATCTCCCTCAAGTCCGGATGGAACTTGATCTCCATCCCCCTCAACCTCACCACCTGGATTCTGGGCGATGAATCCGCAGTTGGAAATCCGCTCAATGTCACACCAACAAACTGCCTATCATCCATCTATCGCTACAACAGCACATCGAAACTTTTCGAGAAATCCGATCACATCTCCAACTGGGGATGGTGGCCTGCAGCCGGACCTGTGAAATTCATAGAACTTGAACCGGGGAGAGGATACTGGGTGATGGCTCAGCAGGATTGCATATTGACCTTTACAGGAACAGCGCCATCTGATCGTGATGTTCATATGGCCTCAGGCTGGAACCTTATCGGCTGGTATTCCATGAATGAAGCAGCGCTGGGTGAAGAATCAGTTGTGGGGGACCCGCTGAATGTCACTACCCGGAACAGCCTGACATCTATATACCAGTTCAACTCCACATCTGATCTTTTTGAGAAATTCGATCACATTGCAGACTGGGGCTGGTGGCCTGCCCCCGGACCTGTGAGATTTGCTGAAATGGAACCAGGAAGGGGATACAGGGTGAATGCGAAAAATGATGCTTTTTTTTGTTTCCTATAAAAAAATCGCACAAAACAGAAAGATTTATACATGAAATGATATGTCTCATACTTCAAGAGATCGTGGTGAAAAGGTGGATAAAATCGTTCATTCAGGCAATTTTGCTGAGATTTCATTATTAGCAGTAAAAGTTGGACAGGAAAGGTACATGAAAAAACATAATTGCTCAGAAGAAAATAATAAAACTCCTCTGAACAACAGATGTAACAATACAAATACAGGCCAGGTTCCAGTTAATGACAACATGATCTCAATCCGGCTTAAAAAACAATCAGATAAATTGATAGGTGGATAATATGAGAAAAAAGGTGGTAATAAATATTCATAGAGAACGCGCTCTCAGAATAGCTTTTGTAACAATAGTAGTGTCATATATCTTGCTGGCTGGCAGCGCAAGTTCGATGTCGAATTCGAGCAGCAGGATCGGGCAACATTATGGCGATGCAGCGATCTACAACATAGGCAGAACGCTGACTGATTATCAGACGTCAGGGTTATCGCGATTTGGCGCAGAGATGGCTCGGACAGACGGATTGCCTATACCATATGAAGAAGGTCTTCTGGAAAAAATTCATATGTTCGGAAGGCTTGAGGCTAACGGCACGCATTTTGAGATTAAGAACAGCAGCTACTTAAATGTTACACTTGATAGCTCAGAGCCTATTAATCTAACTCTTGAGTCCGCTCCCGAAATGGTTACTATGCACATTGAAACTGCTTCCGGCGCTGCTTCAGCAAAGATAATACTCGGCGGCTTTTTACCGCAGACAACATATCACAAATACGAAGACGATTATCACAATCACACAGCCTTCACTACAGACGCTAATGGAAACTATTCATATACCCAGCACATATCAAACAAACATCTTATCTTCATCCAGCCCAGACCAAGCACAAAGTTCATCAATGATAATGCAACTGGCGGTGACTGTACTTCAATTGGCACATGGAATTCGGTTACTAAGATATGCACCCTGACGACTGATCTAACCGAAACAGTTCAGATAGACAGCGACGGAATAACATTAGATGGAAGCGGCCATATAATGACCGGGAGCGATACTGGCAATGGGATTTTTCTTTCGGGAAAAAGTGGTGTCACGATCAAGTACCTGAATGTCAAAAAGTTTTATAACGGCTTCTATCTATATTCTTCCAGCAACAACACGATCAGAGACAACAATGCTTCGAACAACAGCTACGGCATCTCTCTGTCAGCGTCCAGCAACAATACAATCAACGGCAACAACGCATCAAACAACGCTGGCGGCATCTCTATAGAAGGTTACGGCAATAACACGATCAACGGCAACAAAGCATCGAACAACTCTAACGGTATGATTCTGCTTTCTTACGGTATCCATATAATCGGTTCCAGCTACAACACGATCAACGGCAACAATGCATCAAACAACAACTACTATGGCATCTATATGGATGGTTCCAGCTACAACACGATCGGCGGCAACATTGCAAACATCAACAGCTATGGAGACATTAAACTATATTATTCCAGCAGCAACACGATCAGCGGTAATAACGCTGGCGGCATCTCTCTGTCAGCGTCCAGCAGCAACACGATTAGCGGCAACGTTGGCTCCATCGGCCTCGGTCCCATCCAAATATTTTCTTCCAACAACAACACGATCAGCGGCAACGCTGGCAGCATCGGAATAACTTCTTCCAGCTACAACACGATCAGCGGCAACAATGCATCGAACAATTACGATGGGATCGTAATAGATTCTGCCAGATTTTCTTCAAGCTACAACACGATCAGCGGCAACAATGCATCGAACAACGGAAACTGCGGCATCGGACTATATTCTTCGTATACTTCTTCTTCCAGGTACAACACGATCAGCGGTAACATTGCATCGAACAACGGAAACTGCGGCATCGGACTATATTCTTCTTCCATATATTCTTCTTCCAACAACAACCAGATTTATAATAATTATTTTAATAATAGTAATAATTTTGCCGTATATGACTATATATATAATACATGGAATACCCCAAAAACACCAGGTTCAAATATCGCAGGAGGGTCATTTCTTGGCGGTAACTTATGGTCATACCCTAATGGTACGGGCTTCAGCCAGACATGCTCGGATGTGAATAGTGATGGGTTTTGCGATGAACCTTATGTTCTTGATGCGAACAATACCGATTACCTGCCACTTGCACAAATCCCTTATCCTGTTCACAATATTAACAAGAGCACAAACTACACCACCATCCAGGCGGCTATCAATGATGCCAGCCCGGGTGATGAGATACATGTGGACAGCGGGACATATTACGAGAATGTTGATGTAAATAAGCAGCTTATCCTCTTGGGTGTGGGGTACCCCGTGGTGAATGGCGGGGGAAGTGGCAACGATATAACATTAAGTGCTGACGGAAGCACGCTTGAAGGATTCACAGTTACAAATGCAAATAATGGAATCTATATTAATGCAAGTAATAATATGGTGAAAGGTAATAAAGCGTCAACAAATGCAGATAGCGGTATCGAAATATCTGCTGATTTTGCTTTTGCGCAAAATAATACACTCATAGACAACTTCGTTTCGAACAATAGCATAGGGATCTTTCTTTATGGTTATGGTGGACTAACTAATCCTATTTCTCCAAATAACAATAACCTCATTAATAATACAGCATCGAACAATAACGATGGATTCTTTTTGGTTAATGCAAGAAATACCATACTAATTGACAATAAAGCCACGTATAATACCAAAATTGGAATCTATATTATTTCAATAAACACTAGAGGTGGTTATTTTTGGTTTGTAAAGGGCAATAATAATCTCAGTTATAATACAGTCTCGAACAACGACATCGGCATAAATCTCCTTTCAGAAAATGAGACTCTATTCGATAATAAGATCTCAAATAACACTCATCACGGTATCTATCTTGATAATAGTTTATGTGATAGAATCATATTTTGCTTCGCTTATAATGGATATAACGATCTTATCCATAACACAATCTCTAATAATGGAAATGGGATATATGTTAATTCTTCCATGACAAACAATGTAAAAAATAATAGTGTATTGAACAATAATAATGGAATTATTTTAAATAATTCTAATAGTAATCTCATATACAACAACGACTTTAGTAATTTAAATAATGCCAATGATAGAGGAAACAATATCTGGAACTCCACCTACCCATCCGGCGGCAACTACTGGAGCGACTACACAGGCGCCGATCTAAAAAGCGGCCCCAGCCAGAACCTTCCGGACAGGGACGGCATCGGCGACACTCCATACCCGATCCCGGGCGGCAACAGTGTGGATAGGTATCCGCTGATGGCGCCATCACCCACAGGCATCCCTGTAGAATCAAGCACAGGAAGAGGCATTGTGTACTTCGATACAGCTACAGGTACAGTTCAAGATTTAACCGCTGTGAATCCGGGTGACATACCAGAAACACCACCATTAGAAGCAAACCTCGATTATGGTCTTTTTAGATTCAACATCACAGGTATTGCACCGGGAGGCAGCGCCACTCTAACCCTAACATTCCCCAATGATCTCCCGGCAAGCACAACTTACTGGAAATATGGAGCAAATGCCACAAACAACACACCTCACTGGAACATTATCCCGTCCACAATAAATGGCAATAAGATAACGATAACACTGGTCGATGGAGGAGATGGTGATGATGATCTGAGGATCAATGGAAGGATTATGGACGATGGGGGGCCTTCAATTCCGCAAACAACATATTCGATCTCTCTCTCCTCAGGTTGGAACCTGATCTCAGTCCCCCTCAATCTCACCACCTGGATCCTGGGCGATGAATCCGCAGTCGGAAATCCGCTCAATGTCACCCCTCCGAACAGCCTTTCATCCATATACCGGTTCAACAGCACATCGAAACTCTTCGAGAAATCAGATCACATCACTAACTGGGGATGGTGGCCTGCTGCCGGACCTGTGAAATTCACAGAACTTGAACCGGGAAGAGGATACTGGGTGATGGCTCAGCAGGATTGCGCATTGACTTTTACAGGAACCACGCCATCTGATCTTGATATTCCTCTCAAACCGGGCTGGAACCTCATCGGCTGGTATTCCATGAATGAAGCAGTGCTGGGTGAAGAATCAGTGGTAGGAAATCCGCTGAATGTCACACCAGCGAACAGCCTGACATCCATCTACCGGTTCAATTCCACATCTGATCTTTTTGAGAAATCAGATCACATTGCAGACTGGGGATGGTGGCCTGCTGCCGGACCTGTGAAATTCACAGATATCGAACCTGGGAGAGGATACTGGGTGATGGCGAATATTGATGCTGAATGGATTATGAAAAAATAAAAAGATTTTATTATTTGGGGATATTGCCAAGAATATATATCAAATAAACGTTTCAGCAGGCTATGTTAGAAGCATAATGCAAAACCAAAGGGCTGGAAGAATAATGATGAAAGGAAAAAACGGCTACGAGAACCAGAGTGCTTGCGATGCTAGAATTCTATGTTGCAGAAGTTTCCTGCACATAAAGATACTTTTATTTGTGGCAATGACTGTGCTTTTTCTTGCAAATCCATCAGCAGCCACGGATTCTCTAATAATTCTTAATTCATCTAACATTCCAACAATGATGCAGAATATAAACTATATAGAAAGTCTTGGCGGCACGATAACTCACAGATTCCCACTCCATATTCTTATTGGAGACATTCCTGAAAGCCGGCTCAATAACCTTACCGGCCATATGAATATCGTGGAAGTTGCAACAACTGCAGTGGATGTTTCTGCTCTGGCCAAAGATGGTAAAACTGCCCAGATTGCAGCAAATTCATGGAATGATAATTATATGGGACAAGCTGCAGGAAAAGATCTGATTTCAATCCCTGCTCCTGAACCAGGGCCTATCGTGGGGGATATGTTAATTCTTCCAGGTAATATTAAACGCACTGCCACTTTAACACAACTTCCTGATAATCAAATTAACCAGGCATCAATACAACCATATATGGCTGGATTTTATGATACCAGCGAATATATGATAGGTGATGTCGCGGTGGGTATAATCTTTTTAGAAAGTAATGGTTTAATAGATGCCAATATAGAAGATTGGAATAGTACTGAAGAGTCTAATGTTATAAGTAAAATACAGGCCGGTCTGAAATGGTGGGCGGCAAAAGAGCCTAAAGCAAAATTGACATTTACCTACGATATTCACTACCAAATCCCAACATCCTATGAACCTATCACCCGCCCAGCTAACCCTTCAGGTGCCAACGGGGGATCATTATGGGTCGCAGATGCCATGTCAGATCTTGGTTACTCAAAATACCCTTCATATTTTGACAATGTATATGATTATGAAAATTCAATCAGGAAATTGGCCGATACAGATTGGGCTTTTACAATTTTCGTGGTAGATAGCAGTAAAGACTCAGATGGTCTATTCGCAGATGGATATTTTGCGTATGCCTATCTTGGAGGCCCTTTTTTGGTGATGACTTATGATAACGATGGATATGGTATCGCAAATATGGACGCAGTTATAGCCCATGAAGGGGGGCACATTTTTTATGCTCTGGATCAATATACCTCAGCAAATAGCCCGTGTTCCGAAGCATCTGGCTATCTTGGAATACAAAATCAGAATAGTGCCTATCCTTTTCCAGGAGCGTGCATTTCAAATGTTGGCAGCATAATGAGGAGTCAGGTTTCTCCTTACACGAATGGATTATTAGATGCATATGCAAGGGAGCAAGTGGGCTGGAGAGATTCGAATACAAACGGTATCTTAGATATCATGGATTTTTTCCCATCAAGTACATTGAACGCCTACATACCCGACCCAACAAATGACAATACACCTACTTATACAGGAAGCAGCTCAACAATCTTGACGTATCCCAATATGAACCCATCTGGTCTGAAACATAACATTACGATAAATAAAATTGCAAATGTTCAATGGAGGGAAGATGGTGGGATTTGGACAATTGCCTCTCCTGCAGAAGGGCTATTTGACAGCAGCATCGAAGGTTTTACATTCACCGTTCCCCAACTTTCAGATGGTACTCATACAATTGAGGTTCGCGCACTCAATACTGCTGGTAACTGGGAAACTGCTTATGCAAATGACACTATTACTATAGAAACGCCTCCTGATAGCATAACTGATCTGCATAACACAACATACTCCCAGACTTATATCAACTGGACATGGAATGATCCTTCAAATTCAGACTTTGATCATGTTGAAGTCTATTTGAACGGAACGTTCAAGATAAATGTTTTTAAGGGGCTCCAGTTCTATAATGCAACCGGGTTAACACCTGCTACTTTGTATAATATTAGCACAAGAACAGTGGATACAGCGGGCAATATCAACCAGACGTGGGTCAATAAAACCGCAAGGACGGCGCCGGTATCAGGTACAACATATTCGATCTCTCTCTCCTCAGGCTGGAACCTGATCTCCATCCCCCTCAACCTCAGCACCTGGATTCTGGGCGATGAATCCGCAGTCGGAAATCCGCTCAATGTCACTCCTGTAAACTGCCTTTCATCCATATACCGGTTCAACAGTACGTCGAAACTTTTCGAGAAATCAGATCACATCACCAACTGGGGATGGTGGCCTGCAGCGGGCCCTGTAAAATTCACAGAACTCGAACCTGGGAGAGGATACTGGGTGATGGCAAATATCGACTGTGATTTGACATTAACTGGCATTGCACCATCAGATCTTGATATTCCCCTGGAGCCAGGCTGGAACCTTATCGGCTGGTATTCCATGAAAGAATCAGTACTGGGTCAAGAATCGGTTGAAGGGAATCCGCTCAACGTCACACCGTCGAATAGCTTGACATCCATATACCGGTTCAATTCCACATCGAAACTTTTTGAGAAATCCGATCACATAGCAGACTGGGGCTGGTGGCCTGCTGCCGGACCTGTGAAATTCACAGAACTCGAACCTGGAAGAGGATACTGGGTGAATGCGACGAATGAGGCAGTGTGGAGGCATAAGAGTTGAGAATAACATTTAATATCGTTTCATAAACATATTGGAAATTAATATTTCGCAAGTTATTTATAGTAATAAAGAATACAAAAATTGGAATCGTATGGTGGTGAAAAGCTCATTGATCTAACATATAAGTGGGACAATGGATTTTTCTAAAATATCATTATATATGAAATTGAGTCAAGAGTCGGAAAAAATAAATAATGAGGAATAATAATGAAAAATAGAATCAATGCAGGTTTTAAAAATAGAAATGTTTTCTTAAAAAAGTTGGGAACTTTATTGACAACTTCAACCATTGTCATTTTAGTTCTTACATCTCTGGCTAGCGCGGTTGATTGTGGACTTATTCCGCATGGTATCGATGGTTTAGTTTTGAGGTCAGATGGTGTAACTCAAATGCCAGCTGGAACAAATTTCAGTGTACATGATAATACAAGTGGAGATCTCATATCGGGTAATACGGGCGGTCCACCACCACTTCCTGGATGGTATTCAGTTCCTATTTGTGGCAATGACGGAGATGAAGTCAAAATAAGAGCCTGGAATGCAACGCATTTCGGAGAAAGAACAGTTATTCTTTCCGGAACTATGTCAGGAATAGACGTCATTGTGAATTCTCCAATCATTCAAGCGCTGATCGCCAATGCTAACGGCCCGTATACAGGAACTGTTAATGTAGCCATCGGTTTCACTGGCTCAGCAACAGGTGGCACTTCTCCTTATACGTCATATGCCTGGGAGTTCGGAGACGGGGCAACAGGCAGCGTTCAGAATCCGAGTCATGCATATACCGGAGCAGGAACCTTCACTGCAAATCTCACAGTAACAGATACTGATGGCACGATTGCCAAGAACTCTACCCAAATTATGGTTTCTCTACCGGCAACTGATTATGGCAGTATCTCAGGATTTAAGATAAATGATATAAATGGCAATGGTAAATGGGATGCAGGTGAGAAAGGCATATCGAGATGGAATATTACGCTGGTTGGCATAAATAATGACGGAAAAATTATCCTGAGAGAAATACGAACTGATACTATAGGATTCTATGAGTTCGTCAATCTTCCCGCAGGAAAATATATTATAAAAGAAGAAAACCAAAAGGGATGGCAGCATACCATTTCAACAGTGCGGTATATCGTGTTGAAAAATGGTCAAAAATCCATGAATAATGATTTCACAAACAGGTTGGTGAACAAAAGGTAATTGAAGAGAGACAATTCAGGAAGGTTTCGTAGAAGATAAATGAATTTGAGAAGAGGATGACAAAACCTGAGAGATAAATCCTCCTCTTCAATTTTTTATTCTTTTTTTGGGGACTTCTCATCTTTGAAAAACCATCAGATAAATTGATAGATAGATAATATGAGAAGAAAGGTTGTAATAAATATTCATACAGGATGCAGCCTCGGGATTGCGGTTGGAATAACGACATTGTCGATTTAATTGCTTCTGCGTTGGGCAAATGCATTTTCAAATGATGCAGGTGGACGCTGCCTTTAAAACATGGATATAACTATCAATAATTAAAAACTATAATTAATATAAAAAATGGAGTTAAATATTATGAAAAAACATTTTTTAATAAAAGTATTTTTAGCAGTTTCTTTGATTACTTTGGTGTCAATAGCGGTCGCCACCCCCACAATAACAGATACAAAAACTGTGGGCACCCAACCTGCGGCTATCAAAGTGCATGGACAAGCTGTGTCCAATGGCAAGATTGCATTCGTAAGTAATAGGGACGGCAACGACGAGATCTATACCATGAATGTAGACGGTACCGGACAGACACGGCTGACTACCAACACTGCTAGCGATGTGAGTCCAGTCTGGTCACCTGATGGAACCAGGATTGCATTTGCAACTAGTAGGGACGGCAACTATGAAATCTATACCATGAATCCTGACGGCAGTGAGCAGACAAGGGTGACCAGTAATACTGCTTCAGATTCGCAGCTAAGCTGGCAGCCCACTTCAATTAGTCCACTGTCTGATTTTTTGTCTTTTACAATTTCCCTCAAGTCTGGATGGAACCTCATCTCAGTCCCTCTCAACCTTACGACATGGGAGCTTGGCGACGAAGCGGCAGTCGGAAAACCGCTCAACGTTACTCCAACAAACTGCCTTTCATCCATATACCGGTTCAACAGCACATCTGATCTTTTTGAGAAATCAGATCACATTGCAGACTGGGGATGGTGGTCCTGCTGCCGGACCTGTGAGATTCACAGAACTCGAACCGGGGAGAGGTTAGGGTGAATGCGATGAATATAGCTGTGTGGAGACATCATGTGCAAACTAATTGATTTCTATCCTGCCCAAAAAAAATCATGCCGTTATTGCCGGTATATGCCATGATATTTTGCCTTTATAGACGCCCATTCTCTCAAGTTCACTCATTCTTTCTTTGAGATGGTTAAAATAATCCTCACCATAAAGGGCTATACCTTCAGATACAGCATCAAGAGCGGTGAGCCTGAAGGATTCAAGCATGATTGTGAATTCAAGTTCTGTATATCCTAAAGGCTCGATAGAAAGCGCTGTAGAGTTGAGATCAATTAGACTTCTTATGCGTGTTAGAAAATCTTGATCCAAATTATTGCTTATTACGATAATATCCGCATCGCTATCGGGAGTAAAAGTTCCTTTTGCTCTTGATCCATAGAGAATTATGCATAAAGGTTTGATACTCTTTACAACCTTTCCGCAATATTCCTGCAATTCCTGTTTTACTTTTACTACTGCATCATTCTTTCTGCGAAATCTTTTACTTTCAATGCGCAAGATAACGCCTCCTTTGCTATTTTATCAGTGTAATAATCAGATGGTCCGCCTGAAGGATAGGCATCAGGATATCTGGACGGGATATAATGCCTATCTAGTTCTTTTGCACATCCTTCGATCTCCTGAATATCTATATCCATAGCCTCTGCAAACCTTTTCAGCAGCGTGAGAACGGAATGGCCCCATGCAATTTCATTATGAGCAAGCAGAAGTCCTTTCATGATTTTCTCGGCTGCCTGCTGGGAATAAAAGGTTGATGGGCTGTATTTATTATTATCCAGCAACACCCTGGCGGTAGATATGTCGTTATTTCCTTCCCCAAACCATCTTAAAGCTTCTTCACGCATCATATTTCCTCTTATCCAGTAATCAATTGATCAAAGCATATTTTTATGTCCTCTTCAGGTTTACAAGACGAGCTTAACCAGCTATTATTCCTATTGTGCTCCGAATTATATTAAACCTGAGCCAGGGTCAAGAATCTGTCGTGGGGAATCCGCTCAACGTCACACCAGCAAGCAAACTGCCTATCATCCATCTATAGATTTAACAGCACATCGAAACTTTTTGAGAATCAGATCACATTGCAGACTGGGGCTGCTGGCCTGCGCCGATCCTAAGATTTACTGAAATAGAACCAGGCGGGGGATACTGGGTGATGGCGATGAATGTAGCTGTGTGGAGGCATAAGAGTTGAATCTTAAACAATGTCAAATCAATAGATCTCTAACCTTTTCATCGCTATTTTACAGCCCATTCTCCTTTTCACAGACTTCAGAGGCACGATCCACTTATGTATTTGCTTTCGCATACAAATAACATACTACATTTGAGTATGTCAAAAATATCTAATCGATATGCATAGACTTATTAACACTTTTAAGATTTTATGATCTTAAAAAGAAATGGTAATTAATAGACATTTCCTGAAACGAAATAATAACGTTAGTTTAAAGTACCCGAAGGATATTTATGCCCACCCCGGATATCAAAAACGTTTTCAAATTGCGAGAGTATCCAAGCGGCCAAAGGAGTTGGACTTAAGATCCAATTGCGCAGGCATTCGTGGGTTCAAATCCCATCTCTCGCATAGCAGTTACAATAAACTTTAAACCTGTTCATGTATATTATATATTAAAGGGGTCTTAATATAAGGCATATGAAGCAAAGAACTTTGAGAATTTAACAGGAACAAAAGGACTCAGCGACCAATTGCTGAAGAACCATTTTAAATTATACCAGGGCTATGTGGCGAACTCAAATAAATTGATAGATGCATTAAATGCGCTATTTAAGGACGGAAGACCACATCTCCGGAATATGCGGAACTGAAACGAAGATTTGGCTGGGTTATCCTGTATCACGAAACTGCAGCGGGACGCTTATTTAATGTCTGGATCAATGAGCATGACGTATGTCATCTAATTGGGGCGGCCCCGCTACTTATCATGGATGTATTCGAACATGCGTACATGGTCGATTATGGATTGAAGAAAGCAGATTATATCGAGGCATTCTTCAAAGCGATCGACTGGAGCGCAGTGGAAGCAAGAATAAGATAAAGAATGAGGATGAATGGAAAGAACTCATCCTATGCAAACATCCCTTTTGGCGGCTCTGATCGTTTTCCTATAGCTTCAGATAGTGCCTGTTCAAAATGCTTCTCCGTTACTTTGCCGCCTGCAAGTATCGCCTTATGAAGGGCATTCTTCAGCAGTTTTTCAACAAGGTCACGTCCTGAGAAACCCTGCGTCTGTCTGGAAAATGCTTTTAGATCGACATCGTTTGCGAGTTTTCTTGGGAAAGTGCGTGAATAAGCTTTCAATATCTCATGTCTCTCATCCAGATCAGGGAGAGAGAACTCGATCTCTTCCTCAAATCGGCTCCTAACTGCGGAATCAAGAGCAGCGCTCATATTTGTGGCAGCGATCGTGCATATCCCTTTGCGTTCCTCGATGCCGTCAAGTTCGGTAAGGAGAGCGTTCACTATCTCGGAAACGTCTCCCCTTATCTCCTGATACCCCCGGCTAAGAGCTATGGCATCGAATTCATCGATGAACACAATGCATGGCTCGAGCTCCTCAGCTTTCTCGTAAAGCTGATGAATCTGGCGCGCCCCGTCACCAACAAATTCTCCTATCAATTTCGTGGCTTTAACTGGCAGGAACGGTACCCTGGAAGCGTTCGCAAGAGCCTTGGCCATCATAGTCTTTCCTGTTCCTGAAGGGCCATAGAAAAGTATATTTTTGGGTATCCATGTTCCAAATTTGGCAGGGTTCGTCAAGAACTGTTTTATGAGTTTGCATTTTTGTTTGGCTCTCTGTTGCCCGATAATGTTCTTAAATGAGACTTCGGAATTGATCTGGGGTGTAAAGAAATCAGTATCATAATCCTCGACCACGAATTTCGTGTTCTTTCCGATCTCTGAGTTATCAGGGTCGGCATCTATCACCTTGAAGGCAAAATCGGGGAACATCCGCCTGTCGAACAGATAATCTCCTTTTTTTACAACAAAACCATTCCACTGTTCCCGTGCATAGAACTCAAAAACATCCATCTCCGAAGGTTCTGGATATTCATGGAACATGCCTTTTAACGGGTAGCCGGCTGGTTTTACTATAACCGTTTTTGCACCGCTTCCTTTTGTGACGTGACTGTATTTATTACCTTTTTTATCATTTACCCGTTGTTTTGTTCTCATAAAATCAATATTGTCAATTACCTATTAAATGGTTATCCCAATTTTGCGATCTTTATAAACTCTTTTATCCCTATACCTGTATTCAAAAGATGTTCAAAAGCCATTTCCTGCGATGGCCATGAACCGAGTCCACAGTCAGGACCAGCATATCTTATACGGTCCCCAAAAATCCCATAAGCTTTTTCAAGTCTTTTCTTTATGGTATCAGGCGTTTCCATTTGTCTTGTGATCTCTTCAAGCTTTGAAGGTTCCTTCCAGACATTCATTCCATATTTTTCATTCAGGGCTGCGGCCATATTGAAAATATCCGTGCGCGCTACTCCGATTCTCAGGAACTTATCATTGTCTTCAAGGTCTTTTTTATCTATCAGGTCAAGATATGATGCATTGGCTGCTGATTCCACACCTATCACATTGATAGATGGGACATTGCATACCACTTTATAATGCAAGGGCGAATGAAGATGGATCTCGGTATCTATCTTGTGGGATGAAGCGGTCTTTGCCGCTTTTTCAAGGGCTTCCATAAGATCACTATCTTTGAACATGATCAGCGGATTTATGCCGATACTTGGCTCATCTATTGAAACGGTAGCTATGCGGATGTGTTTAGCGTTTTCTATCGAATTGCCAATGAACCTGTCTATACTTGATGCAAAGGCATTCAGTACATCACTGTATGCTGTTCCCCCGAACTCTTTAAGATATAATTCCATGGGGCCTGTAACGCAAACACGCACATTCAATTTGATGCCGGCCATCTTCTCATGTTCTGCCCCAACTTCTTCAAGCGCTTCAAGTTCTATTATTCTTGCTTTATCCTTTCTAACAAGAAGTGGTTCCTCAGAACATTTCTCATCATTGATCACATTCAGGAATTGCTGGTTCATATCCTGGAACTGGGGATAAGTAGGCACATCCACTCCGGCTTTGATCTTCTGCCGCATTGAATCCCTTATAATACTATGGAATTTTGGGTCATTCCTTTTTACCGCTTCTGCTATCCATGGCTTCAGCACCCCTTCTGGGAGCGGGTAACTCCCAATATCATCGAAAAGTATCATGTTATCTCACATTGACCCATGTCAGTTTATAGTTATTGAATATTTCTCATCATAAGCCTTTGTCGCTAAAACAAGATCAGATCTTTGAAATCTTCAAAATGCTTTTTATTAAAAGTAAACAATGTCTCTCATATTTTGATCCAGCCGCGTAACCTATTTTACCCAGAACCGCATCTATCAATAAATCCATGACCACAGAATGCACCGCCTGCAAAGGAACAGGCTCAATTATACTCAGTGAAAAAGAATGCCCTGACTGCAAGGGATCCGGAAAACCTAAATCCATAAGCCTCGACATGCTCTCAGAAAAAGACATTGGTAAGCTCATGGGGGGTGCCATGAAATGTCCCAGATGTGGGGGGACAGGTAAATTATCAGTCACAGAATCCTGCAAATCCTGCTCCGGAAGAGGAAAAATTATAAACTGCACAGTCTGTGGAAAAGAGATCACAGGGTCTGATGAACTATGTGAAACTTGTGCAAAGAGATCCATCGTCCATATCCTTGGTGCTGAGTGCGACATACGGGAGCTGGAAGCGGGGAAAACTTACGAAGGAAAAGTGCAAGGGCATGCGAATTTTGGGGTATTCGTTGACATTAACCCGCAGCTTCGGGGGCTCATCCATTCAAGCAACCTCAATTTCAGCCCTGAGATCGGGGATAAGATTTTCGTGGAAGTCAAGAACATCGCCCCAAATGGCAATATAGAACTTCTTCCAAAAACCCCTAAGGATTATCAGGTAATCCAGATCGAAAAACAACTTCCCAGAAGAAAAACCACAGAACTCTCAAAATACATTGGAAAACTCATCCATATATCAGGTGAGGTCATCCAGATAAAACAAACAGGCGGCCCTACAATATTTACGATCTCAGATGAAGAGGGTTCGGTACAGTGCGCCGCATTTGAAAAGGCGGGTGAGAGAGCATACCCTGAGATAAAATCAGAGACCATCGTAAAGATCTTTGGCGAGCCTTCAATGAGGAACGGCGGGATGCAGATAGAGATACGTTCCATGAGGCAGCTCAGGGGGGCAGATGCAACTGCTATTAAAGAGCAGATAGAAACAGCCATTGATAAGCGCGCAGAACCGCATGATATACAGTTCCTTATAAAAAGCGATGTCCTGGAAAAACTCAGGCCCAGGATGCGAAATGCTGCCAAACTCATACGAAAGGCGGTTTTCATGTCGCGCCCTATAATACTCAGGCATCATGCGGATGCTGATGGTATCACATCAGCTATCGCTGTTGAGCGTGCAATCCTTCCTTTAATAAGGGAAGTTGGTGGCTCAGATGCTGACCGTCATTTCTACAGGCGAGCCCCGTCCAAAGCCCCGTTCTATGAACTGGAGGATGTTACAAAAGACCTCACATTTGCACTTGAAGACCAGGAGAGATTTTCACAGAAGATGCCGCTTGTGGTTCTGATGGACAATGGGGCAACAGAAGAAGATATGCCAGCTATGAAACAGGCTGTCATTTATGGTGTTGACATAATGGTAATAGACCACCATCATCCTGACGGCATGATAGATAAAATGGTGCTCGAGCATGTAAATCCTGCTTATGGAGGCGGGGATTTTGGCATAACCACAGGCATGATAGGCACCGAGATCGCAAGGATGATAAATCCTGACGTGACAGAAGAGATCAAACATCTTCCTGCAGTTTCAGCAGTTGGAGATAGATCATCGGCACCTGAAGCAGATAGTTATAAAGCTCTCGTTGCCGAAAAATATAAACTTGAAGACTTAAAGAGCATGGCACTTGCTATTGATTATGAAGCTTTCTGGCAGAGGTTCAATGATGGGCGCGGAATAATGAATGATATTCTCAATCTGAATTCCAATATACGGCACCAGCAGATGGTAAAATTATTGTGCGAGCAGGCAAATGAGGCTATTGCCGAACAGCTCGAAGCGTCACTTCCAAATGTCAGGATGCAGAAACTTCCGAACGGGGTCGTATTGAATGTCCTCGATGTTGAAAATTTTGCCCACAAATTCACTTTCCCGCCGCCTGGAAAAACAAGCGGTGAAATTCACGACCGCATGTGCTCTCAATACGCCGGCCAGCCTGTGGTCACGATAGGATACGGTCCAGATTTTGCGGTTCTGAGGTCAAGGGGGGTTAAGATGAATATACCGAGGATCGTAAGGGAACTGCATGGCGAGATAAGAGGAGGGGGAGTCAGTGGGGGCGGCCATCTTGTTGTTGGAAGTATAAAATTCGTTGAAGGAATGAGAAAAGAAGTCCTTGCAAAACTCGCAGAAAAGATAGGAACGGCAGGGATTGGATGAAAGTAAGCATGGATTGTGTTGGATGCGGGCAGTGCGCAGCGTATTGCCCTTATGATGCGATAATGGTATTCGGACGCGCTGTCATGAATGATAAATGCATTGAATGCGGCACATGCATCGATTATTGTCCGATATCGGCCATATCGGGGGATTGATGAAGGCATCTATCATTGGATCTGGTCTTGGAGGCCTGCTAACTGCTGCAAAACTTTCTAAAGCAGGATTTGAGGTCGATGTTTTTGAGCGTCTTCCATTTATCGGAGGCCGGTTCGCGAACCTGCCCTATAAAGGATTCCAGTTAAGCACAGGCGCTCTCCATATGATCCCTCACGGCTCGCGAGGACCTCTTGCACAGATGCTTTCTGAAGTTGGTGCAAATGTAAAGATAATAGACTCTAAACCAATGGCCATGATAAGGAAAGAGAACGATGAAATCATTGATTTCGGTGACTTTAGAAATGAACTCCCAATCACAAAAAAAGTAAAGCTCGGTACGATACTTGCTTATTCTCTGAAATTTAAGCCAGAAAGTAATATCTCATTCAGGGACTGGACTCTCAAATATTTCGATGATGATTTCCTTCTGAGGTTAGCCGATTCTTTTTGCGGCTGGGCATTGAGCCTCAGGGCAAAGGATGTCCCTGCAAGGGAAGTGCTCGAGACAATCGGGAATATGTATCGTTACAAAGGGTCAGGTGTCCCGGTAGGAGGCTGTGGTGCAGTAACAGGCGCACTTGCGGACATTATCAGATCAAATGGAGGGAGGCTCCATACCAGGAGTCATGTCGATAGAATAATTATTGAAAAAGAAAAGGCAGTTGGGGTCTCTGTAAATGGGAAGGAAAAATACGCTGATTTGGTGATAAGTAATTCAGGGCATGCACAGACATGCAAATTGTATGATTGTAAGGACAAAGATTACTTAGAGAAAATAAAAGCTGTAAGACCGTCAAAGGGCATTAAGATATGCGTGTCAGCCGATGAACCCCTGATTGGCCACAGCGGTGTATATTTCACGCCATATACAGAAAGAATTAACGGTATTAACGAGGTCACGCACTCGGATCCTAACCTTGCGCCAGCAGGAAAGCATCTTGTGATGTCACATCAAGCAGTTATCTCTGATGACATAAGGCGGGAGATCGACCTTGGACTTTCTGACCTGAAAAGAATGTTTCCCCATAAAAAGTATGAGATTCTGCTTGTCCAGTCTTATTCCAATGGCTGGCCAGTGAACCGGGCCGCTTCAGGCAAAGATATTGGGAACAGGACTCCAGTTAGCGATCTTTACATTGTTGGAGATGGAGCAAAGGGAAAGGGCGGAATTGAGGTAGAAGGTGTGTCTCTGGGAGTGAGGAATGTGGTGAGGGAGATAGGGATAGCGTAGTAACTTAAGAAAAACACAACAAAAAGCAATTATATCATAAAATACCTCAATAGCACGATAATTATGCCAAACAGGACAGCAGTATTAGAAACAGCAAAAGGAACGATCAAATTCGAACTTAAAGAAACAGAAGCCCCGATCACCACAAAGAATTTCATAGAACTCATAGAGAAAGGCTTCTATGACGGCCTCACATTCCACAGGGTTGAGCCGGGATTCGTCATCCAGGGCGGAGACCCCAAAGGGGACGGCACGGGCGGTTCGGGCAAAACAATAAAACTTGAGGTACATCCTTCGCTCTCCCATAAGAAAGGGGCTGTAGGTATGGCTCGCTCCCAGGATCCAAACAGCGCAAGCTGCCAGTTCTATATTTGTATTGAAGACGCAAAGTTCCTCGATAAGAATTATGCGGTATTCGGCCAGGTGACCGAAGGACAGGATGTAATATCAAAAATAAGAAAAGGCGATAAGATCCTGAAAGCTACTATTCAGTAGCTCAACAATTCATTTTCCAAGCTCTTTTGCCACATCCTTTGCAAAATATGTTAGTATCATGTCAGCTCCTGCTCGCTTTATGGAGATCAATGATTCCATTATGGCTCTTTTCTCATCGAGCCAACCGTTTGCAGCAGCAGCTTTTATCATAGAATATTCGCCGCTCACATGATACGCGGCCGTGGGCATCTTGAACCTTTTTTTTACGCGGTAAATGATGTCAAGGTAGGGCACAGCGGGTTTGATCATAATAATATCCGCACCTTCTTCAATGTCAAGTTCGACTTCACGCAACGCTTCGTTTGAATTACCCGGATCCATCTGGTAAGATGAGCGGTCGCCGAAAGAAAAACCGGACTTTGCAGCCTCTCTGAAAGGACCGTAAAATACCGAAGAATATTTTGCTGCATAAGACATTATGGGAGTATTGATAAAGCCATTTTCATCAAGCGCATTTCTAATGGCCTGGATCATGCCGTCCATCATGCCTGAAGGTGCAACTATGTCAGCGCCTGCACGGGCGTGGCTCACGGCAGTTTTCCCGAGTATCTCAAGTGTAGGGTCGTTCAATATCTCCTGAGTGTCATGATTTACCATTCCGCAGTGGCCGTGTGAAGTATATTCGCAAAGGCACAGGTCCGTGATCACAACCACATCATCGTTTTCATTTCTTATGGCTCGCACGGCATTCTGGATCACATCATCTTCCCCGTATGCGTGAGTACCGGTTTCGTCTTTTTCACGAGGTACCCCGAAAAGTATGAGTGCTGGAATGCCAAGGTCAGAAATGCATCTTGCTTCGTCTGCGACCATTTCGGGTGGAATATTAAAATAACCGGGCATGGAACTTATCTCCCTGGGTTCGGTTATTGTTTCATCGACAAATACTGGACAGATCAGGTCTTTGACATCCAGCCCTGTTTCCCTGACAAGTGGCCTAAACTTTGATGAACGCAATCTTCGCATGCGGGTGATGGGGAACATGTACAATTTCATTGAGTGGAAACTACTTAATCTTTGCGCCAGTATCTATTTCCTGTTTTTCTTTTTCAATAATAAATGGCAATTGTTATTAGATATGAACGAATGATAAGTGATAGTGATTTAATGATCGCAAGAAGATTTTGTATTAATTTTCTGATACTGCTGATAATAATAAATCCAGTGTCTGCGAGTGAGATAACTCTCAATAGATGGGTTTTTAACACTACAATTCATGATGATGGACAGGTTGAAGAAGTCATACAGGCCGAGATCGAGAATGGTGGTTCTTCCCCTATTGATGGCATTTCTTTTATTATTCCCGCATCAAGTATAGCGATGATATACGATTTTTCGCATACTTTCAGCTCAAAAGGCCAGATTGTTGAAATTAAAGGAGTCTCTGGAGGGACAAAGATCATTGTCAGCTTTAATGACTCAATAATGGCAGGTCAAAAATGGGATGGACGTATTGGTTTTACAGCCGATAACTGGGTAAAAAAAGAAGGCTCCAACTATTCAATAGATATACCCGTGGAAGCGCCGTTGGCTGTTGTATCAGGAAAAGAAATGAAGTTATCGATAGGATCAGATCCCGATGTAAGAGGCCAGGTATTTCTCCCGAGGTCATTTGAACTGATATCAATTGAGCCAGAACCATTCAGAGAATTGTTCCAGTATGACCGTATAGTTCCCACATGGACATCAGAAAAATTGCATATCGGGGATACTATCCACATAAAAGCAGCTTTTTCGAATGTTCTGGATAAAATAATCGAAGTTGATGAAAAAGCAAGAAACCTCGCAGACCGCATCAAGAAAGCAAAGGCGGAAGGA
>JAGFND010000031.1 GCA_021409285.1 Candidatus Methanoperedens sp.
AATTGATGATTAAAATACCAGGTTTTGACGTGAAGGAAAGTATACCAACAGATTTGTAACTATTTTTTAGGATAATTGACTCTATGCATATTGATTATTGGAAATTTTTGAATAAAATTTACTCAAAGTTGGGTTATAAATCTTGCCTAAGAAGTAGGCCAATCATTTATGCCTTTCTGTTGTTCCAGGGTCGCCCCCTCATCCTTTAAATATTCCTTTGCCTCAAGATCTAGTCTCAAGACATACACAGATTTCTGAAGTCCTGTTTCCATAGTCAACGACCCCCGAATAGAATTCGGAGGGCATCCCGGCGCGGGTGCATGAGGATTGGTATCGTTTATTCGCTGTATTGGATTTGCCAAAAAGGAGGGTCACGTAATCGGTATAGAGACGGAGCAGATATAGGCTCAAGGATTCGTAGTTCTTATTTTTTCATCATCTTCTTAAATTCATCCACAGGTAATCCAGCATCAACCAATATACTTTTAACAACTTTTGGATGCAGGATTTTTCCGCTATGATAAGCAATAGTTACTCTTTTTCCTTCATCATTCTTGTATATTTTATGGCTACCTGATTGTCTTGAGAAACGGAAGCCCAATTTTTCAACAATTTTGATTATTTTCATTTGCAGTTAATCTTGGTAGCTTTTCGCTCATGCCGTCACTTCAAGGGCAACAAGACTGAAAGAGTTAATCTTTTCAATTACCTCGCCGCTTTCGAGAATATCTTCTATGTGCAGGCGGATAGCGTCTTTTATATTTTCGAGGGCTTCCTCATAAGTATTCCCCTGAGAATAACAGCCCTGCAAAGCCGGACACATTGCAAAATAACCATCTTCGTCTTTTTCTATTACTACAGGGAGGGTATATTTTTCCATAGATAGATTCTCCTTTCAAGTCTAATTGATTTGGAAAGTATTTAATGATTACATTTCCCACTTCTGTTAGGTCCTTTTTATCGACCTTGCTCTCTTTATTGTATGCATTTTCATGGCGTGCTTTTATATCTTTAATAGTTAGGGAAGATAAAACATTATCATACTTTTCAAGCAACATACGTCCAGATATCGGATTTTCAGGATCACCTACCAATAAATCCTTATTAGGGATATCCCCTCCATCTGGACTTCGGTTTGAACTTACAGGCATCTTTTTGCATTTTTTCTCCTGTTTTTTCTCCATTTTTGCGCTTGGCATTCTTACTTTTTCCAAATCCTTTTTTAATTCAGAAATTTTTTCATAGAAATTTTCAGAAAAACATTCCTTTGCTTGACACATGGTTCTGATAACTTCATATGCTCCTAATGTCCAAAACCACATCAAAGTTGAAGCATGCCCTATTAGACCTGTATGATTATTTGTAAAACCCTTATCAAGGTTTTCAATAATTTCGTCTGATACTGATAAAAGAACATTATTCTGACCAGATAAATAAAATGAAAATGCAATCAATGGTTCTCCTGCTAATATCTCTTCTTCGGTGGGATTTACTAAACAAATTTTTATCCTTCTATCTTTTTTTGCAGTTTTATCCGTGCCCATTTTTTACGTCTCGATTATTGCATTGGTTTAAGATATATTCTTAAGGATGCACATATTCTTATCACCTTCAGTCACAAACCCCGGACTTTAAGTACGAGGCCTGTAGCTAGCGTTTTTAGCATGGTGTACATCTTGGGTTTCAATGTATTTACTCACCACATCCCATCCATTCCCAACAGAACCATGGAAACAGCTTGGCGCCCACATATGTTCGCCGCACCATTCTTTGAGATGGGGAAATTCTTTCCTCTGTATTTGGGAGCGAACACCATGTGGTCGGATAGTAATGATACTGTATGCCTATCATGGCGGAGTTCCATTTTTCTATCACTCATATGTTAATCCATCGTTTGAAAAGGTAATAACTATTTGGTTAGAGCGGATCGAAAGTATTCAAATCTTAATAGTCTTGTAGGGCTTCAACGTGGGACGACCATAACGGTGCGCTGCAAGCCAATGCTGTCGGATTATATTTTCGAACAGTAAGTTGCAAATATATCAGGAAACAAACCGAAAAACTGGGGACAAAGACCAATTTCCCCTACCCCTTAGGTGTCGGCGCCGGTTGGGTGCACCTAACCAGATGCACATTCTCATCCCCGATTTGCACAAACACGCTCCCGCTCTCACTCAACAATTCCCGCGCCAGCAGCAGCCTGTCCCTCAAATAGGTCAGATACGAATGTATCCCAAGCTCCCAGGTATCGCGAAAAGCTTTTATCATCTCAGGCTCCTGCGTCAGGTCTTCATCCTTCCCATCCTTCACATCGCGCCTGTTCACAAAAGGTTGGAAATTGGAGCCGTACTTGATGCCATAAGGAGGGTCGATATAGATCATCTGCACTTTGCCAGCCATCCCCTCCTTCTCGATCAGCGAGTTCATCACAAGAAGCGAATCACCCGCTATCATGCGGTTTGACCAGTTGTGCCTGTGTTTGTAGAACTCGATAGCTTCTCGCAGCGGCGGGTTCTCCTCTGTGAACTCAAAAAGCGACTTCTGGCGCCCCACACCGTTTTCGCGCTTTCTCACGGATTCGATGATGGTGCGCGGGTCGATGCGCTCATGGACATGGAGCGAAACTGTGGGGATATCGAAGGATGTGTGTTCGGTTTTCCCTGCCCATTGAAGCTGTGGGTCAAGGTGCGGGTCATAGGTGTAGGTTTTTTTTCCGGTCTTCCGGTCGGTTTCAGGAGTTACAAGACCGACCGGTGGGTTATTGCATCGGTCTTTGCCCCTGTGGTCGTATTGTTCGATGGGCTTCTTTTCGGATTTGGGGATTTTGGACATTCTGACCCGACTCTTTCAAATTTTCTACTGATTTCTCACGCATTTTATTTTTTGCCAGTTTGATCTCAAATACTTCTATCGCTTCATTTGAGTGAAGTGCCATCACATATTTCAGTGCATCCTTCTTAGTGGGAATATCATCCGTTATTAATATGCAATGATGTTTTTTGGCAGAAAATATTATCGGTCTATCTGATTTATCATTTGATCTGATGTTTGAAAACTCTTCTTTTGAAGGAGTTTTCACGATTTCCAATTTTGTTGAAAGGAATATTATTCTGGAGCAATATTGAAACACAGGAAATATACTCACTTCTCTCTGGAACAATTGAACTGATTATAATGGTCGTATCTATAAAAAATTTATTCATCGCCGAACGACTCCGAATAGAGTTGATGGCGTACATTACGAATATATTTCAATATTTTTTCCTTATCGAGATGTTTATTTGTGGCCTGTGACTGCAATCTTATGATTAGATCGGGTATTTCCGTGGCTTCTTCCCGTAATAAATGTCTGGCAGCATGTTTCAAAAAATCCGAGCGGTTGTTGTATAAACCGGCTATTATCAATGAATCTATTTTCGTGATATCTTTTCCTGTTAACCGTGCTGTTATTGATCCATTTAATGTTTCCATATTGTATGCATATAATTACCATCCCTATATAATTCTATCACCAGATTCTTTTGATGAATTAATCCCCTTCCAATTCATTGCTGTGAATATTACCCTGTAATCGTATGAATAGTATATGAAGCTATAGAGAAGAACAGGGAGAATGAAAAGTTTGCTATGATTAAACGATATTTTGAAATTATTAACGGAGTATTTTCCAACAAAGTCTGGAGACTTAATGTAGCTGTTACTGACAACTGCAATTCTCAATGCATTATATGTAATGTTTGGAAAAATCAAACAAAAAATGAACTCACAATTGATGATTATTGTCATCTATTCAAAACTTTTGGATCTGAATTAAGATGGTTACACATAACAGGTGGGGAACCCTTCCTTAGAAAAGACCTTTATGAGATTATATCCTGCGCAATTGAATCATGTTCTAAAATTACTGTAATAGACTTCGCTACTAACGGTTTCTCCGTAAACAATGTAAATCAAACAATGAAGAAATTAGTCCAAAATTATCCTTCTATATTCTTTGAGGCAGGAGTTTCAATGGATGGCCGCCCTCATGTTCATGAAAGTATCCGCAATATAGAGGGATGCTGGGAGAAAACCCAAAATACCTGGAGTCTGCTTAGAGAACTATCCTTAAAACATGATAATTTCAAAGTTCATATAAACTTTACCATAAATCCCTGGAATACAGGTGAGATAAGACTTTTTTTAGAGGAGTTCCCATCACTTTATCCAATCTCTGTTTCTCTATATCATACCGGGTCATCTTTTAATAATAAATTAGACATTGTCTCTCCTGATTTTCATAAGAAGGCTAAAGCAGATATTTCCTGGATGATTCATAATGGTAAGGCAACAAATATAATAAAAAAATTATTCTTAAGGCTAGCATTGCAATATTTAGAGAATCCCTCAAAGCAGATTTTACATTGTGAAGCTGGTAATTCATCGTTATTTTTAGACCCTCAAGGAAATGTATATTTATGTAGCATCGGGGATTATCGGTTAGGAAACATTCGAGAAGAACCTTCTCTTCAATTCTTAAATAGTAATTATACAAAAGAGCTCAAGAATAAGATACATAAAGGCCTATGTAGTTGTTGGAGTGGATGTGAGTGCTGGCCATCAATCCTTAAACATATGCCTGCAGCGCTTATGAAATCATACGGCAATATAATTCAATATAATAAGACTGAAAATGAGACTATTAAATGAAAATTCAATTGATTAATAGTCCCCCCCTGGTTCCTCAGAAGGGGGGTGGCATTTCTTCAATCTACCCACCTTTAGGGTTATTATATTTAGCCTCTTATGTACGTCAACACTATCCAGACATTGAATGGAAAATTTCTGATGGGGTCTTAAATGGGTATAAAAAGACTGTTGAGGAATTCAATCAGTTCAAACCTGACATCGTTGGTATTTCTTTTACAACTCCATTTGCAACCGGAGCCTATAAGTTTATAGATTTGATAAAAGAATATAATCCGGAAGTTTTGGTTGTTTGTGGTGGGGTACACGCAAGTGCCATACCAAATGAGATACTTAAAAGAAGCAAAGCAGATATTGTGGTTGTTGGAGAAGGGGAAAAGTCATTTTTGGATATAGTTAGCAGATATGCGAAAGGGAAAATTAGTGAAGACATAGGAAAAATAATTTATAGCCCCCAAATTGAAAACATAGACACTATACCTTTTCCGGCCAGAGATCTAATATATATTAAACAATATAGCGGTTATCATCTCAGAGAGAAGTCTCCCGAAACAGACATAATCTCAAGCAGAGGCTGCCCATATAATTGTCATTATTGTTCTAATCCGGTTTGGCGAGTTGAGAAACCTTCATCCAAATACCCCTGGTGTCGTTTGCGTTCTCCGCAAAATTATGTCGATGAGATTCAGTTCTTATACGAAAAGTATGGTATAAGAGAATTTTTTGATGAATGTGATGAATTTAACGTAAACTTGAATTGGAGCATCCAAGTTTGTAAGGAGATTATATCACGAAATATCGATATCAAGTGGAAAGTCCAACTGCGGGTTGGGCATGTATCGGAAGAACTTGTGAAATTAATGGCAAAATCTGGATGTTGGCTTGTATTTCTTGGAATTGAAAGCGGTAATTCGGAAACTTTAAAAGGAATCAATAAGAAAATTTCAATCGAACAAATACAGCAAACCTGTGAATTATTCAAAAAATATGGTATTAAAATTTTTGGCCTGTTAATGACATTTAATGTTTGGGAGATGGAAGATAAACTATGTTACGAAGGGGTTAATGAATCTCTCAACACATTACGTTTTGCAAAAAGCTTAATGAACAATAATCTTTTAGACTACCTTTCCTGTACCATAACCACTCCTTTCCCGGCATCCTCTCTTTGGGATACTTGTATGAAGTATCATCTAATACCTGAAGAAAATTATGGTAAATGGGAACTTTGGGATACTAATTGGAATCTTATTATGAAATTGCCAAACATTTCAGAAAAAGACTGGATTGATATAAGATACAAAGGCATAAAACTTCAGGCAAGTGCAGGGTTAAGAAATCCTGGACAACTCAATTTTAGAACGGCAAAATTATTTATGGAGAGATGTTTAAAAGCGTTAGAATTCAGGCGGAGGTATCGTGCCAAAAAATGAACAGATATTCAAAAAGATTCGAGATCAATTAAAATACCGAATTGATATTATAATAATTACTTTGCTGGCTATATTGGCACTAACTGTCCGAATAGTGAATTTAGAAGGTTTTCCGGTCTGGTCTTTAGATGAAGGTGATTATGTTCAGTTAGGTTGGAATATCTTTCATGGATACTGGGGGGATAAAATATGGGCACCGCATTTTTTCCCACCATTATATCCTGTCCTTCTTGGTTTACTTGAGACTCTTTTTGGAAGAAGTTACTTTGTAGCGCGTACTTTAGGAGTGGCTTTTGGAACTATTTCTGTTGTGATATTATACTTAATTGGTATGAAACTTTATAATCGCTTTGTGGGCGTATCAGCTGCTCTACTCCTCGCAATCGCAGGGCTTTTCATAAATCGAATGGTTGTTATGGATAATGGGGTTGAGCTTTTTTTCTTGCTTACGGTCTTTTCTTATATAAAATCGAAGGAGACAAAAAAAAGCAATTGGATTTATCTTTCAGCAATTTTTGCGGGTCTTGCATTTCTGAGTAAATACCAGGGCATAGTTGCCATTATATTTTTAATAATACAGTCTATCATCGATAAAAATACTGCTATGATTAAGAAGGGCATACCTGTCTTTTTTTTACTGAGTTTAATATACCCGATTATTGGAGCCATTCAGAACTGGGATGCATTTATTTACGATATGTTCTATCAGGCAGCAGGACGTAATATCATAATAGGTGGAGCTAATACCCTGGATGAAGGAGTGGCAATCCTCATGTTTGGTCTATTTGAAGGTAAATGGCTTTATCCACCGTATATTTTTACGTTACTGGGCTTCTTAAGCTTTTTTTATATTGCTGCAAGAAATAGCGAAAGTGATAAACTTATCTCCATTAATATTGTAAGTCTTCTCCTGACGCTGGTCATTATTGTTCGCATCTGGTGGGTCTTTTTAATAATAATTCTTCCATTCTTTTGCCTGGCCATAGCTATACTTATTCATGATATTATTTATCGAAAGACCAATTGGTTGCTATCTCTGGTTTTATTTAGCTTGATTTCGGTGCCAATGTTCATTAAAACCATGGGTTACCCCCCCCTGTACCAGAGAACTGTTATCCTGGTCATTTTTACTATCATTTTTCTTCTGATAAATTTAGAGAATAACCTTGACAAGTCAAAATTCCAAACAACTAATAAAATCTTATTATTTATAATTATGATTATTTTAGTGGGAAATAGTCTATATGATATAAAACCAATTATAGAGAACCAGAACACTGATCGATATATGGTTGCTGAATTTCTGAACAAAAATACTGTTGAAAAAGATATGGTGGCAGTTGAGCCGACATTACTCCCTATAATTAATGCGTTTGGGGTAAATTATAGACATGTATTGCTTAATACAACAAATGATGATCTTTATCTCTTTCCCAAGGAACTTCTCTCACGATTTTCCTATGATGTATCTATTTGGAATATTAAATATATAGTACTTGGGCAACATTGGTTCAACTTCGAGGGAATACAGACAAAGGGAACCGAGGAAGTAACCAATATGATCCTGAACGATTGGATCCCCGTATACAAGTATGGTGAGTATATTGTTTTCCTTAACCCCCGTTTTGCAATTAATGAATATAATCGCAAAGTAGATAATACATCTTTAGAAAAGTGGCATTTTGCTTATATGAAGGGTACCAAAGATAGCACTTTCAACGCTTCTGGAGATAGAGTGACTTTTGCAACTACAACCACCGAGATAAATGGGTATACTTTCTGGGTTAGAAATGTCTCTGTACCAACAACCAATTCTCCATACTTTTTACTGAAATATAAAGTAAATAACCCAAAAGTGAGGATAGTTGTAAAGTTTTTGGATTCTGCCGGAATGGAGCTGGGTTCAGGCAAAGAGAATCCTCAAAAAGCATGGTTTATTGAACGCAATTCGTCAATATCATATAAAATAATAAGATATAATTTATCAAGTTTGTCTCCATCCTTTTTGGATAAGAATGTGGCACAAATCGAAGTTGGAATGGATTCTTTCAATCAGTTCGAATATACCTATGTATTGGATGTTGATTTTATAGGGTTTGTATAATAGAAAAATGAGCATGAGTGAAATATTATGCGAATTGGATTGACAACTCATACTTTTCCCCCAGAATTTATTGGCGGGCGAGAAATGCATGTTGAAGCTCTGGCCAGAGCATTGAGCAAAGATGATGATATAATAATATTTGCTGGTAGCAATGTGAAAAGAGTAATTAAGGAGGATATGGGAGGATATACCCTATATAAAATTCCCGCATTTCCGATCACCCTATCAAAAAACCCTCTGCAGGTATACAGGGTCGTCCCAAGATTCTATTCTGTACTATCTAAAGAGAAATTAGATATAATACATGCTCATGAATATGGACATTTTACTACAGATATTGCATCTTTGTACTCCAAAGTTTCAAAAACACCTTTAGTGTTAACGGTTCATGGATATGTAATAGAGAACAAGATATTAGGTATAACAAAAAAATTATACGATCGAACAATCGGTCTAAAAACTTTAAAAGCTGCTAATAAAATAATAGCTGTTTCGAAAAGACAAAAAGAAGATATAATCAGGTGGGCGGGGAAGGAAATTGAGGGGGAAAATATATTATATGTACCAAATGGCATATATATTAATGAATTTAATGATTTAAAATTTAATGGCGAGTCATATCAGGGGTATAATTTTGGAAATAGCCCTCTGGTTCTGGGAGTTGGCAGACTTCTTCCCAGAAAAGGCTTCCTCTACCTTATTGAAGCCGCAAAAAAAGTTGTAAAGTTAGATCCTGATGTAAAATTTGTCATTGTGGGTCCTGATGGTGGTGAAATGCAAAATCTAATCCAAAAAATAAATGAAAATGATTTAGCTGATAATTTTTTCCTGCTCGGAACAGTTCCACGCAATGTATTGAGATACCTCTACTCGTGTGCAAACATATTTGTTATACCTTCCTTTTATGAAGGATTACCAACTACCCTTCTGGAAGCCATGGCTTGTGGAATTCCAGTGATTGGCTCTAATATAGATGGGATTCAGATAGTAGTTGAAAATGATAGGGATGGTTTACTTATACCACCAGGAAATGCAGACATATTGGCAGATAAGATTTGTCTTTTATTAAGAGATAAAATTTTGGCTGACAAATTATCACGAAATGCTAAAAAGAAAGTTGAAGACTATGATTGGAAAAAAATTCATTTACAAATAAAGAAAATATATGAACAAGCATAGATTTATTAGACAAATTAATAAATATTTTCCAATATTTTTCTATTTTTCAATCTCTTCTCTGGTTCTATTTTATTTTAAAGGAAATTATGTATTAACGCTGGATATGATTTTCCCAGAAAAAAGCTTATTTACAGAATATTTTTACGGTTTCTCTCCCCCGGTTTTTGGCGGAATTGCACTCGTGGCATCATCAATGCAACTATCTATAATACCTGCCTGGTTATTACAAAAGCTCTACTTATTTTTAATAATATTTCTTTCAGGATCTTCCATGCATTCTATGATAAGAACAGAATCCTACATCCCAAAATACTTTGCAGGCCTCTTTTATGCTATTAATCCATTTGTTTATGTCCGCTTTTTAGCAGGTCAATGGTTTATTCTACTGGCATACTCAATAATGCCTTTTGCAGTAAAATCCTTTATTGATTTTCTTGAAAACCAGGATAAAAGAAATCTCCTGAAAGCATTGCTTTTGACGGCTCTTATTGGTTCAACAAACTCCCATATCCTTGTCCTCATGTTCATGGTATATTTAATATTGCTACTTTTTAAATTATATCAAATTAGAGACGAATTCACTGCGATAAAAAATCTGCTCAAATCCCTGAGCATACTTACATTACTCTTTGTACTTCTTTGCCTCTACTGGCTTCTTCCTGTATTTACCGCAAAATCAACGCTGATAAACCAGTTATCTCAGGCTGATATCTACGCCTTCAGCACAAAAACCACAGCTTTTAATGCAGCCTTCACGATCGCAAGCATGTACGGCTTCTGGCGTTCTGGCTATATATATGCAAAAGATCTCATCCCTTATTGGTATCTCCTGTTCTTTTTCATAATCTACCTGGCAATACTTGGTTTTATCAATAATTTCAAGGATAGAACCATTGGTTTGCCTGTAAAAGCCCTTGGAGTAATTGCAATAATCGCGGTCATTTTAGGTTCAGGGATATACGGTCATTTTTCTACTCTTTTTGAGTTCTTATTTAGCAATATTTTCTTCTTCAAAGGTCTGAGAGATTCCCATAAGTTTGCAGCTCTGCTTGCTCTCTCTTACTCTTATCTTGGAGCTTTAGGAGTAGCTGAGTTCGAAAAATTAGCCAGAGGCATAGGGTGGAAGGGGCATGAGAACTACAAAAAATTAGCAGCATGGGCATTTATTATTATAGCATTGATCACCCCTTTTATTTATTCCTTCACTATGTTCAACGGTTTCTGGGGGCAGTTAAAGCCAACCGATTATCCAGGAGACTGGTATGAAATCAATGATTTCCTGAATAACGATCCCCAGGATTTTAATGGTTTATTTCTGCCATGGCACAAGTACATGGATTTCAATTGGATCCCGAATACCCAGAAAAGAATCGCAAATCCAGCATCGAACTTCTTTGATAAACCTGTAATACAGGGTGAAAACATTGAGATCGGCCCTATATATTCCCAATCCACCAACCCGGCGCAACACTATGTTGAGTCCTTGCTGGTCAAGAGGAACAACCTCACAAACTTCGGTGAGCTTATGATCCCTCTGAATGTCAAATATGTGCTCCTTACAAAAGAAGCGGATTTTAAACAATACTTATTCCTCTTCAACCAGACCGATATTGTCTTGAAAAAAGAGACGAAGAATTTCTATATCTTCGAAAATAAGCATGCAGTCTCGCGCTTCTATCTCGCTGATACAATCGATCAGGAAAACTTCAGCGATCTTAAGCCCATATCATATAACCAGGTTTCACCTGTGAAATTCCATGTGGCAGGAGGGGAAGGATATATTATATTTGTACCCCCCAATTTGAACTCTGAATACTGGGAATTTAAAGGGCAGCCATCAATTGTCAATGGATCTTACGCTGTCTATCCTTCGGGGGTGGGGACGATCTATTACAAACGGTTTGATACATATCTTCTTGGATATGCGGTTTCTTTGATAACGCTGTTGTGGCTTTTTGTTTGGTATAAAAAGGAGAGGTTCATGGGAATTCTGGAAAAAGGCAATCTCTTCAGCTTTCATTAACGCTGCGACCAGAGCTTTCAAATGCTTAAGTTTTGCTATCTTCCTTCAAAGAACTGGACTTTGTCAGCGTCCACACTCGTCGCTTCACCCAGCTCACAGCATTGCACGCTCCTTACTCTTGCGTGTCCTCTCATTTCAAGCTGCAATCGCGCACGCTGGACTTCCGCTTCCTCATAGTATTCTTCTGTTTTCTGCACCACCCGGTGCATTGAGATCTGCTTCCCTCGGATAACTGTAATAATTCCGGTCGTTCCTGGCCTTACATCTTCCTGGCTAATTGATGTGAGGAAAATGATATCTTCCACATTTGCCTCAAGCGCAGAAAGAAAATTATGGGGGCTTCCGATCTCGATGGTTTTGATCTTATTATGTTCAAGATCTCTTATGACTTGCTGCGATATTCCGGAAAGAAGGATGTAATGCATGATATCACCCGTACATTGGGAACTCTTTTCTGGGAATAGTTGAAGTTTCCGTGGTTTTAACCTGTTCAGCAAGCTTGGTAAGCTCAAATTCTATCTGCTCAGCCTGGCTCAACAATTTATCAGTTTGTATGGATAGATCAAAAATTTTATTGAGGCTGATAATGACCTGTACTGCCGCTCTTGGATCCGGGTTCGGCCCCGGGGTCTCGCCCAGAAGGCTTATAGCAGGAATATTACGAAGGAAGCAGTCGGTCATGATGCTGCCTGAGATGCCTGAAATTGTGCCTACCTGAAAAACTTCTGTCTTATCCTTGATCATTTCCAGCATTTTGGCATTTGTCGCCCCGCCAAAAACCCGTCTTTCACCAGTTGTTGTCGCGATACCTGCGATCGAAAGAATGGTTCTTGCATTGTTTTTTTGCATCCATTCCACAAGCGCCTTACTGATATCATATGAGGATGTGGGATGAATGGGGATGTCTGAAATTATAACCACGATCTCCTCTTTTGTACTCTCATATACCCTTACCGGCAGTGTAATTATCCCATTGAAAAGAACAGCCAGTGGAGGGAAAAATCTTGAATCTATTGAACCTATGGGTTTCATTTCCAGCTCTTCTATGATATGCTGACATGCTATGTTTCCAACAAGTCCTATGCCGGGGAAACCCGCTATGAATAACGGATTTTTTGATCTTATGGGTTCATTTATGATCCTGACCATTTGTTCTATTTGTTCAGATGCCATACTTCCTCCAGATGCTCATGGGGCTAATATGAAATAAAAGCATCGCTTTCGTTCTATTCCACTATTATCCCTGCATACCCTACAACAGAAGAGATATCCCCGGTTGTATCTCCGCTTGTTGAGTATTTCAACAATGACGCGTTCTTTGCCCCAAGTGCCTTTACGGCGGTCAGCATGGTCGCGATAGGGCCGTAGCCGCATACTGAGGCACTGCGTTCATATAAACGCCTGTATAATTCTGGCACGTCAAGATCAAGGATCGCTTTGATATAATAAGTATCATTCTCACGCGCCACTTTATCCGGTTTGAAGTGGGTAAAATCACTGGATGCCATTATCACAAATTTTCTATCGACATTGCGGACAGCTTCGGCAAGTTCCAATCCCACTTCTACTGCCGTTTCCTCCTCCTGCATCCCCAGGCAAACAGGTACGATCTTAAAATCTGTGAACCTGTGCTGCAAAAAAGGAAGCTGGACTTCAAGACTATGCTCATATCTATGGGCAGTGTCATCCAGATCAATAATTCTTTTTGGTAGAGCTTTTATAAAATCAGCATCTACATTAACATCTCCAAGAGGAGTGCTCCACTTCTCGCTGGAAACTGATATAGGAGAGCCATAACCTGTATGGTTAGGTCCAAGGAGAATAAAAGTATCCGCTCTGGGAAGAGATGAATAAACATGTGCTGCTGTGTTTCCGGAGTAAATATATCCGGCATGGGGAACGACGGCCCCCATAACTGCCCTCTCTTTTATGGGAACACCTGCAAAGCAACGGCTGATCTCCCTGATCAAATCTTTTTTGCTGCTCGGGTAAAATTGCCCGGAAAAAGCCGGTGTTCTCATATTATTCTATATCTCAGCCTCAAAGTCTGCCACCGTATAATTTATTGTATCTCCTCTTTCCTCAAGGGTTTTCTTGGCAAGTAGCCAATATATCAGAGCAAGCGCTTTTCTGCCTTTGTTGTTCGTCGGTATGACAAGGTCAACATTTGAAGTGGAATTGTTGGTATCGCACATGGCTAATACCGGAATTCCAACATTTATGGCTTCATTTACAGCCTGCAGATCTCCACTTGGGTCTGTTACTATAAGAACATCCGGTTCGATGTATATATGCAGTTTTGGGTTTGTCAATGTACCGGGGATGAATCGGCCCGTGATCACTTTTGAACCCACTGCCTTTGCGAACATTTCAGATGGATAATGGCCATACTGCCTTGCTGATACAATAAGTATCCTGCCTGGATCGTATTTTGCCAGCATTTTTGCGGCAAGCCGTATTCTCTGATCTGTTGCCTGTATGTCAAGAACATATAAACCGTCAGTTCTTACGCGGTATACAAAGCGCATCATTTCTTTTGTCTTTTGCTGTGTACCGATGTGAATTCCAGCGGTGAGATACTCATCCTGGGGGATGATGGACTCATAACCGGTATCCTGTTTTACATCCTGTTTATAATCAATGATATCTTCCATTTCTTCACCTTATCATAATGATATTTTCTTATTTTCTGTTATCGTTCGTTTCACCGTGATCGGGATTACTCCCATTTCCAATTCCATTATTGCAATATCTATTGGCTCTTTCCTGCCAGCATCTATCAACACCGGTGCTCCCATAGCGATCTGCAGCGCCCTTGCACCGATAATCCTTGCACGCTCATAGCGCGTGAATTTCATTTCACTCACCTAGGTCACCTCAAAAACAAATACACTGAAATCCAGTAATACAATACAATTCCTTTCTTCATTTTTCCCAGAGTCCCTCTGAGAGTGGTTCATGATCTATTCCATTGTGCCATGTCCTGAGAAATGGGGTTGCTGAGATTTGAACTCAGGTCACAGCGTCCCGAACGCTATAGGATGGACCAGGCTACCCTACAACCCCTCCTCACTGGTACGGTGCCAGCAGGTCCACCAGCTCTACATGAGCAAGCAGCATCCGCCTGCAGCAGTATCGTTCCATTCCGAGGTCATCGAGTACTTTTCCAGGATCTTCTGTCTGGATGCGTTTTTTGTACTCATCCCATACGCTTGAGATAACCTTGCCGCATGTAAAGCATCGTACCGGTATCATGTTTCACCTGTATGATTTCTGCCTTCTCTTTCTGGCACCGCGGCCGCCAAATTGCTTTGGCAGTTTGTAGCGTGTGTCGTTTACGAGCAAACTTCGATCATACTGTGTTAATGCATCTCTAAGTCCCGTATCATTCGTCCATTCCACAAGTCCTCTGGCAATGGCTGTACGGACTGCTCCAGCCTGTCCAAAGATACCGCCTCCGTGAACATTGACATCGATGTCCACTGTTGGAAGAACGCTACCTGCAAACTCAAGGGGCTCGGACATTTTGAGACGAACAAGTTCAGGTTCGATTATCTCGATCGGTTTCTTGTTTATCCTTATCCGCCCTTTTCCTTCGCTAAGGGTTGCACGAGCGATCGCAGTTTTTCTTTTTCCTGATGAATTTACTATTTTCATATAAGACACCTAAAATTTCGAACCCAATTTTTTGCTCAGGTCGCCAAGCACGGTATAATTAGCTGTGCTCAGGCGGGTGATACTTGCATTTTCTATGGTATTTGCCTGTTCTTTGATCAATTCTGGAGGAATTCCTACATGGACTTTCAATCTGTTATATGCTTCTCTTCCGGTAGTCTTTTTGTGAGGTATCATTCCGCGTATTGTCCTTGCCACTATCTGTTCAGGACGTCTGGGGAAATGAGGGCCGAACTCAACCGAGCCTCTTGCAGCATATTTTTGATATCTATCAAATGTTGTGTCCCTCCTGCCTGAGATGATCGCTTTTTCTGCATTGATGATATTGATCTCTTCTCCGTTCAATAATCGCTGCGCTACAACACTTGCCATTCTGCCCAGAATAAGATTTCTTGCATCTATTACTGACATTTTATCACCCTATTATTTTTACTCTGTTCCCTTCCGGGTTGGTGTTTATGAGTTCCTGGATGGACATGCAGGAGCCGCCTGCAGCAATTATCTTTGCCTTTGCGCTCCCACTGAAACTATATGCCGCTACTGTCAGGGGATGTTCAAGCTCTCCTGCCCCCAGCACTTTGCCGGGAACAAGTATCAGGTCTTTTTCTTTTGTGTACCTGTTTATCCTGCTGAGATTGACTTCGGTAGAATTCCTTGTGGGGCGCTCAAATCGCATCGCAATATCCCGCCATAGCGGTGCTTCCGTCTCACGGGACTGCTTCTTTAGACCTGAAATGAGGTCCAACAGTTGAATATTTGTTTTGTAATTATGTTTCATTCATTTCCTCCGTAAGACCCGATCGGGTCCGACTCACGCAGTTTCTGCGTTCGGATCTGTTCGATCCATACGCCGCAGGCAGATACCTGCTACGGTAATAGAATCATAAAAAGATGATTCAGTTGTTCCCCTGATACCTTTCATATTAGATAAAGCTAACGTCAATGGTATTATAGGAAACTATTATATATTGTTTGTTGGGCTAATTAGTCATTATGTGCCTTGCAGTGCCAGCACGCATCACGAAAATAGATGGCGAAGAAGCAATACTTGATTACGGCGGCGTAATAAGAAAAGCAAACATCAGCATGCTGAGCGATGTCAAGATCGGTGATTACGTACTTGTGCATGCAGGATATGCCATCTCAAAGCTGGAGGAAAAAGAAGCTCTTGAAACACTTAAACTCTGGGATGAGATGCTGCTGGCGGTTGAATGATGACGGATTTTTTCAATGACAAAGGAACTGCACAGCGTATCGTCCGCAAGATCAGGGACATTTCAGGAAGTGAAAAAATAAGAATAATGCATGTATGCGGAACACATGAACAGACGATCACAAAAAATGGTCTAAGAAGCCTTCTTCCCGAAAATATCGAAGTCATTCCCGGTCCGGGATGCCCCGTGTGCATCACGCCTGCTACGGAAATAAATAAAGCTATTTATCTTTCCCGAAATGGTTCCATAATAGCTACTTACGGCGACATGCTAAAAGTTCCTGGCAGTACCTCATCGCTTGCAGAGGAAATAGCAAAGGGCGCAGACATAAGGGTGGTTTATAGCCCAATTGAAGGCGTTGATATCGCAAAAAGGAATCCTGAAAAAAATGTCGTATTCCTCGGGATCGGATTTGAGACAACAGCACCGATGACAGGACAGGTTGTCGCAGGCTTACCGCCTGAGAATTTCAGCGTCCTGTGTTCGCACAGGCTCGTCCCTCCTGCCATAGATTTCTTATTAAAGGGCGGTTATGATATCGATGGATTCATTGATCCCGGGCATGTTTCAATTATAATCGGTATTTCGCCTTACCTGGATATGTGTCAGAAATATCATGTACCTCAGGTCATTTCCGGATTTGAACCTCTTGATATTCTGATGTCGATTTTCATGATATTGAGGCAGATCAAGAATAATACTGCGGCAGTTGAAAATGAATATACGCGAGCGGTCAAACCTGCAGGAAACGCTATCGCCCGTAAATTAATGAACGAGGTTTTTGAACCATGCAGCAAAGAATGGAGGGGTCTTGGAGTAATTCCTGACGCCAGCCTGAAGATAAGGTCAGAATATGCTCAATACGACGCTGAAAAAAGGTTCAATATAGAGATGCTTGAAAGCGATGTATGCGATGCCGACTGTCCTTTGTGCGCAAGTATATTGAAAGGCCTTTCAAATCCTGTGGATTGTGAGCTTTTCGCAAAAGTATGCAATCCTGGAAATCCTGTAGGTGCCTGTATGGTTTCAAGCGAAGGGACATGTAATATCGCGTATAGGTATGGAACTATTCTATTTTGATATAGTTAGCAGACTCTCGGTACAGGGTCCCCAACCGGTGGTTCCATGAGCCTTCTGCCACCTACTATTGTTTCAAGTATTACTTTGCCCGAATAATTGCTGATAACCTCACCGATTATCTGTGCGTTTTTCCCTTCTTCCGTGTTTCTAAGCGCAGCAAGCACCCTTTCTGCTTTTTCAGGACATACACCGATTACAGCTTTTCCCTCGTTTGCAACTATATAAGGATCGATCCCGAGCATTCGGGATGCTGCTGCTACTTCAGGTCGAACAGGTATTTTTTCTTCCTGAACTATTATCCCTGTATTGCTTTTTCGCGCCCAATCGTTAAGAGTTGCAGCAAGTCCTCCTCTGGTAGGGTCACGCATCGCGGTTATTCTGCCTGCGGCAAGGGCTTTCCTGACCATATGCCACAGAGGAGCGACATCTGAACATAAAGTTGTCTCAAAACCGAACCCTTCCCTGAATGACATTAAGGAAACACCATGATCGCCAATTGTTCCGCTCAATATGATCCTGTCTCCGGGTGAAAGGTTGGAATCTTTTATGATATACCCATTTTCAGCTATCCCTATCCCTGTTGTGTTAATTATGATCTTATCGAGTTTTCCTTTTTCCATCACTTTGGTATCTCCTGTTATCACTGAAACCCCAGTCTCTGTGCAAACCTCATCCAGGGAACGGATTATTTTTTCAAGTTCGAGAGTATCAAATCCCTCCTCCACGATAATTGCGAGAGTCAGTGCAAGAGGGTGTGCGCCCATCATTGAAATATCGTTTATTGTGCCACATGCTGCCAGTTTGCCAATATCCCCTCCAGGAAAAAAAATTGGCTTTACAATATAACTATCTGTACTTAAGACAATCTCTTTTTCGCCAATTGAAATGGATGCACCGTCGTCAAGGTCAGATAATCCAACTTTGCCAAGGGATTTGATTGTCAGGTTTTTAAGTATTGAATTTTCGATCAGACGATTCATCATTTCACCGCCTGCACCATGGGATAGGAGAATTTGCATTGAAGTTAAGAAGTAAGTGTTTATATTTAAAAATAATCTAATGGGATAGCGCGGATTTGAACCGCGGTCTAAGCGTCCCAAACGCTCAAGGATGGACCAGGCTACCCTACTATCCCGTGGGGCGTCTAATTAATATCTTGATAACATAAAAACCTTGCCCAACTTTAGCCCTTATATTCCCCACTTACCACTTCTCTGATCCTGTCTGCTGTCTTTGGGCCGACAAGTTCAACATCCATCAGTTCTTCACGGGAAGCAGTCATCACTTTTTCGATGCTTCCAAAATGCTTGAGCAATTTTCGGGCAACAGACGGCCCTATTTCAGATATGGAAGAGATCACATATTCCTGCTGTTCAGGAAGCGTCGGAGCGGTTTTCTTTCCGTGCAGGCAGATTTCCGTCTTTTTTCCTGCCTGTTCTCTTTTTGCTATCAAGCCAATGAATGCCGCGGTATCCTCAGAATCTTTGCAGAATATTATAGGAACACCAAAATCAATGGCAATCGAAGTAAGAACACCTCGTATTGAGTTGGGATGGATCTGTCTTGAAGTATAAAGCCCATCTCCTTCTATTATGAGGAGTGGGCGTTTGAATGTTCGCGCAAGGTCTGATATCTGGCCGAACAGGTCTCTTCCATCAAGAAAAGTGCTTAAGAAATCCTCTGCGGTCTTTCTCTCAATACCCACACGGTCACTTAATACATAATCTCCCACTTCAAGTGTCTTCAGGACAATATCAAGTCCCATTTTTTCAAGCGCGCGCACAACCTGGGAACGAAGCTCTCTCTGGTCAACGAACACCTTTGCAGCATTATTTTTTGATTGGACTTGCGTATTCTGTTGAGGGAAATCCAGCAACACCTTTTGTCCACCGATAGCATTCGAGGCTGCATGATTTGATATTTCACCTTTTATTTGAGCTTCAAGTTCAAAATTCAAATTTTTCATTGTATCTTGCATGTTCTTTTCCCTTCTGTTGCTGCTCCAGTGATATGCTTCGTCCTTTGAGCCTTTTGCCATGAGGATGACTACCCGTCCGGCATGTTTGCGCCCTGTCCTTCCTTTTCTCTGGATACTCCGTATCTCAGATGGGACGGGTTCAAAGAACACAACAAGATCTGTCGCCGGTATATCCAGCCCTTCTTCGGCCACGGATGTGGCAACAAGTGTATTATATTCACCATCCTTGAATTTCTGGATTATTTCAACCTGCTGCTTCTGTGTCAGGCCGCTATCTTTGTATTTGCTTGCCTGGCCAACAAACCTGGCAGGTTTTATGCCAGGGACTTCTTTGAGGGCTTCCGTCACAAGTTCAGCGGTGTCCCTGTAATTCGTGAAAACTATTACCCGTGACTGTGGAGCATCAAATATCTGTTTCTGAACAAGCTCTCTTACAAGACCCAGCTTTGGATTGTTGCCATCGCAGCCTTCAAGATGGTGCACAGCCTGTCGCATGCTGAGATCATCCATGAGCCTTTTTGCTGCTTTACTTCCGCTTTTTGATCTCGCCTCGTTCTCAAGCCGTTCAAGATATTTTGATAAAGCGGATATGCCCTGTGTTTCTGCTATTTCGATGGCATGGCTGACTTTGAAGATCTCGGCAAGGACCGAGATGCCGTTATAAAATCTCTGATCGGGATTTGAACGAAGCTGGGTCTGCATCTTTGCCTGAAGATCAAGCATTTCCCTTTTTGTGAATCTATTTTGTGAGGGGAGGAGAAAACCAAGCTCCTGCAATTTATTTAATCGGTCTGACAGGACTTTATCCATCAATTTTTTCAATCCTTTTATCTCGACCGGGATAGATACATATTTCCACTCGATATCTTTATCAAAAATATAAGGGCTGACATCGGAATCAGAATCTGTTCTCATTTCAACGGACTGGATATGCAGATTTCCGCATACCTCATGAACTTTTTCAGGTTTGCTTCCCGGGCTTGCCGTCATGCCAAGTACTAGTGGCTCTGTGTTTTGCTGGAAATATTTTTCCGCTATGTAAACATATGAATAATCTCCCGTTGCCCTGTGCGCTTCATCAAAAATTATGCAGGATACCTTTTCAAGGTCAATTTTTTTTCCAAGGAGGGAGTTCTCAATGACCTGCGGTGTTGAGACAATGAACTTTGCATTTTCCCACATAGAGAGACGCTTCACAGGTTGTGTGCTGCCTGTGAACATGACGATTTCCTCAGGCGGGATATTCATTGCACTGGTGAAAAAAGCAGCATGCTGTTCCACGAGAGGTTTGGTGGGGGATAGAAGCAGGACTTTTCCTTTTCCAAGGCGCGAGACGGTCACGAGTAAAGCCACTATGGTCTTTCCAAGACCTGTTGGAAGAACGATGAGAGTTGATTTTTTCAGCGCTTCTCCTGCGAGAGATAGCTGATACAATCTCTGCTCGACGGTATCTGGCTTTATCAGGGGGTGATTTATATATTGCACACCGTTCATTCAGCAAATAATGGGCGTTGTGATTATAAATCTAATGTGAGCGGGGTGAAAGTGAGTACTAAAAAACCCTGCTCATCACAAGGCTTATCTCAAACAAAAGCACCAGCATGGCCGCAACCAGCAATTCCGATATGGAAGAAGGATCCGGCGATATGATCAAAGCAAATGCAAGAAATGCACCGTAGATAATTTTTCGTTTTCCTCTCAGGTCCTGGGCTTTTACAAGACCCATTTTTATTGAGAATAAAAGAAGGAGCGGAAACTGGAATACGATCCCAAAGCCCACTACAAGAATGATTATTGTGTAAATGGTCTTTATCACAGATATCTGGGGAAGGGCTACATCAGTCGAATAAAATATAGAATATTTGAATATGAGTGGCACCGCCACAAAAAATGCAATAATGGCCCCTGCAGCGAACAGAATGAAAGATGGAAGCACGATCTTGACAAGAAACTTCTTTTCATTCGGATAAAGCCCTTTTCCAATGAACATGAAAGCCTCATAAATGATAAGAGGTATGCCCAGAAAAAGAGCGCATGCAAGAGAAAGTGTGAGTTTTGTAAATATCAATTCCATGGGAGAATAAATGGTCATGGGAACCGGAACCGCCTGTTTCCAGATAGCCTGGAGAAGCCAGCCTGAGAAAAAAAAAGCGATCGCAGAAATCAAAGCCACAGGAACTGCCGCAATTATCATCCTTGTTCGCAGTTCTTTGACATGCTCAACAAGTGGAAGTTCTTCGTCTCCGGGTGCAGAATTCATCTCTTATTGTTCAATTCTTTATTATTTATAAACATGGCGAAAGAATTTTGAGATCGCCAAAAATTGTATCTTTCTGAGAAGTTCTATATATGTCGGCGGCCAATATGGCTGAAATGAAAGTCAGTGAACTGGCTGAAAGGGAATTAATAGCGCACATTGCAAAGATACTGAAAAAAAATGGGAATAATGTGATCGTGGGCGCCGGAGATGATGACTGCGCGGTACTTGATATCGGCACTGAGGATTATCTTCTTGTTACAACTGATATGCTCCACAAGAAAACTGATTTCCCCTCCCGGATGGCAAAAAGGCAGATAGGCTGGATGTCTGTCGCAGTCAACCTGAGCGATCTTGCATCAAAAGGCGCGCGCCCGATCGGTATTCTGATGGCAATGGGAATACCGCCTGATACAGAACTGATATTTGTTGATGAGATCGTAAATGGGATGGATGAATGTGCGGCAAAATTTGGCACACAGATTATCGGCGGGGATACTGATTCGCATGATGAACTGACAATGACCGGGACAGCATTAGGACTTGTTAAAAAAGACTTACTCATCAGAAGAGGCATGGGAAGACCGGGCGATATCGTATGCGTAACAGGAACACTCGGGGCAGCAGGCGTAGCTTTTATGGCTCTTGATAGAAAGATACCAGCCAGTCTTGAAATAATGAATGCATTGTATGAACCGTTCCCAAGAATTAAAGAAGGTATCGCCCTGGCAGGATCACACGCAGTGACTTCAATGATGGATATCAGCGACGGGCTTGCTATATCTCTGCATGACCTTGGTAAAGCAGGTAATGTGGGTTTCAAAATATACGAAAGCAGATTGCCCGTTCTATCAAATGTGGAAGGATTCAATAAAGATGAACTGCTGGAT
>JAGFND010000032.1 GCA_021409285.1 Candidatus Methanoperedens sp.
AATGGACTCCACCCGGAATTTCACCCGGAGCTACCTTTTCAGCAGAAGCTGGAATTGTTCCGGCGATATTGCCTGTGCCAGAGATTTTTGCGATCTGGAATAATGCAGACGTATAATCCCCGGGATTTAAATTCCCAAGCACAGAAGAACTGCTGCCTGTTGAAGAGAAATTCTTCTGACGCGGCAGGCTGACGGTAACAGCACTGGCCGGATTTACGCCAATATTTGCAACGTTGAGCGAAAAAGAGCCCAAAGTTTCCTGGTAACTGATCTCAAAATCAGTAGAGCCGGCAACAACAACTCCGGCATAATTATCTGATGAATAATTATTCAGGCCGGTAATTCTTAAGGGCAAATTATATACTCCGGGACGTGCTGCAATATCTACAGCGAGATTAAATGTGATACTGGCTTCATCGCCAGCTTTCAGGTTGCCGAGGGAAAATTGTGTTCCTCCGCCTAGAATTGAGTATTTATTTCTTGCACCAAGCCGCTTTCGTAAAGCGACCGGATTCACCCTCAATACAATAACAGAATCAACCGGCAAGAAATATGATAAATGGCCTTCGAGAATGACATCCTTTTCCTGTGGCGCCTGATTTATCAATTGAAGAACGCGCTCTTCCAGTTTGTCAATATCTGCTTCGTAAGTATCCCGCTCTACATCCTTTCCTGTGTATAATTTTTCATCAATTATGAGTTTATTCAGGTCAATAATATGGAACATTTTCCTGTATTGCGAATGTTCCTTCATTATCCCGCAAACAGTGGTCTTTCCTGTGCCTGGTGTGCCTGTCAGAGCAATGATCATAGGATTGAGATCAATGCCCCTATTACTTTTTTATTTTGTTTTTCAGTCCCCACAGTTATCCTGATCAGTGATTTTCCAGCCCCCCTGAATGATATACAATCCCGCACTATTATGCCTTTCTTGAGAAGCTCTTCTAATACCTCATTTGCTTCATGTGGAGAGACATCAATCAGGATAAAATTTGCCTCCGAAGGATAAACCTTACATGAAGATCCAAGTCCTTTCATCAACTGAACACGGCCTTTCTTCACGGTATCAATGCTTCTTTTGAGATATTCATGATCTTTCAAAGCCGCTATACCTGCCGATGATGATAATACATCAACAGAGAACGGCGTCATAACTTTCATATATTCCCTGCACAGCCATTCAGGAACGATCGCATAGCCCATCCGCATTCCCGCAAGCCCGAATGCTTTTGAGAAAGTCCGGCCGATTATGAGATTATCATATTCCTTAACGAGCGCAGAAAGGTTATTTTCCGAAAAATCAGCATAGGCCTCATCAATAAAAATCATGGTACCTTTTGATCCAAGGATCTTTCTGGCATCATCTTCACAGATAGAATTCCCTGAAGGATTATTGGGCGAACAAATGAAAATCATTCTTGTATTTTCAGAGACATTATTTATGATCTTTTCGGGATCGATCCCAAAATCCGTTTCTCGCATCACGAAGACCGGCTTCCCGCCATTTGCGAGCGTTGCTATCTCGTAATATGAGAATGTGGGTATCGGGATTATTGATTCTGCCCCCGGACACATGAAAAGTCTCATCATAGTATCAAGGATGCCGTCCATTCCGTTCCCCGATACAACGATATTATTGACCCCGAAACCAGTATGACCTGATATTGCTTTTCTCAGATCAAGGGCATCTACCTGCGGGTATAAATGGACTTTTCCTGCTCTTTCTTTGATTGCTTCCACGACAAGTGGAGACGGGCCGAGCGGGTTTTCATTTGAGCCGAGTTTGATTATAATAGCAGGCTCAAGATCGTATTTTTTCGCTATTTCCTCAATAGATCTTCCCGGGACATATTCTTTAATATCTTTTACCGTGGAACGCACAAGTCCTTCAAATCTCATCCAGCACTCCCACAACGGAATCTAGCTGCTCTTTTGTTATGATAAGAGGAGGAACAAAGCGCAATACGGAATCTGATGTGCAATTCAGAAGAACTCCTTTTTCTCGTGCTTTATTCACGATATCATCGCATTTGACGGAGAGTTCCACGCCTATCATTAATCCTTTTCCACGTATCTCTTTTACATAATCCTTATTCAGTGCATTGAGCTTTTTCATGAGGTACTTACCCATTTCTTCTGATCTTTTAACAAGTCCTTCTTTTCTTATCACATTAATGTTAGCAAGGGCTGCTGCACACGAAAGGGCATTTCCACCGAAGGTTGATGCATGGTCGCCCCGCTCAAATTTCGTCGCAATATCTTCTTGAGCCAGCATCGCACCCATGGGAAAACCTCCGCCCATCGCTTTTGCCAGTGTCATGATATCTCCCCTGACATCTGAATGTTCAGAAGCGAACCATTTTCCAGTTCTTCCAAAACCTGTCTGGACCTCATCAAGTATCAGTAATACCTCTTTTTTATCGCAAATCTCGCGCACTTCCCAGATGTAATCATCCGATGGTATGATAACGCCTCCTTCACCCTGGATAGGCTCAAGTATCACGCCTGCCGTATTTTCATTTATCGCAGAACGGATCGCGTTTGCATCATCATAGGGGACAAATATCGATGGAGCGAGCGGCTCAAATGGCGTTCTGTATTTCGGTTTATGCGTGACGCTAAGAGCCCCTCTTGTCCTTCCATGGAACGCATGCTCGGCAGCGATGAATTCTTTTTTGCCTGTGGCTTTTCTTGCAAGCTTCAGTGCGCCTTCAACGGCTTCTGTTCCAGAATTGCAGAAAAATACCCTCTCCATCTTTGAAAGGTTCACGAGGTCCTCAGCCAGAAGTGCCTGCTGCTCGGTATAATAGAGGTTTGAGACATGCATCAGTTCTTCTACCTGCTTTTTTATGGCTGAAACAACATCTGGATGGCAATGTCCGACATTATTGACCGCTATTCCTGCCACGCAGTCTATGTATTCTTTCCCGTTGACATCGGTCACTACCGCTCCATTTGCAGATCTTATCGCAATGGGCTGGCGTGTGTAAGTATTGAAAACGTACCTGTCGAATTTACCAACTATCTCATTATAATTAAGCGTCATATTTATTTCCTGAGAGTTCGTCAAAATCTGGAATCCCTTTTTTTACAGTTCCCACATTATGAGGAAATGAGATTGATTATATAAATAATTGCCCATTCATGCAGCAGTTCCGAAATAAAAGATTTTCTCGCGTGCCGGACCACGGGCAGGTATTTCCACTATCCTGCCCGCAGTGACCAACAGTGACTTTGTAGTTTCTTAATCCCGGATCAAAAAATTCATCAAGGGATTCAAAACCAGTTTTTTCTATACTTAAACCGCAATTTTGGAGGTGTTATACGGTTCTACCCAGATATTTGACATTCCTGTAAATGTATCTGTGTATATCTTTGCCGCATTCTTCACAGGCTCCATGATCTCCTTAAACGGGCTGAATGCGGGTGTGTTCTCAAAGAAGTTATCAAATGCCTTTCCATACATTTTTGCCCAGAGATTATAAAGTTCTTTATATGCCTCAGGATCGGTGCCCTGCTTGGATAGTTCCTCAGCCTTCTGTGACAGTTTTCCAAGGGTTGCTATCCAGGACTTATACAGGTTCAGATTAACGTTTTCGCTATGCACGAAATACTCTAATACCTCTTTTGAAGGCCGCATGGACTGGGTATCAAGCAACCTGCCATATATCTCCTGATACGTATTCATCCATAAGTTATGAAATTCCTTATAGGCCTCAGGGCTTGCATTCCCCCGGGAGATCTCTGCTGATTTCATGGAAAGTTTCAGCATGGAGTCAGCATACGGTACGTATAACTTCGCGTATGAATCTTTCCATATTTTGGATATCTGCTCAAATGCCTCTGAATATATATCAGGTGTTCCTGTGATATTCTCAAAGATCTCTTTCATATTTTGCCTCAATGGCAGTGTAAGAAGCTCATTAAGCATTTTTCCATAGGACTTGATCCACATATCATAGACTTCTTTATGTTTTGCAGGATCTGCTTCACACCTGAGTACTTCGCGTGTCGCCCTGGAATTCTCATCTAATTCGGCAATCCATGAACTGTAGATTTTATTCGATTCCTCTGCGCTAACCAAGAGTTTTTCAAATGTCTCCTTATTGGATTCCAGGGTGGGGATTTGATAAAATTTACCGAAACTGTTCTGGGAGGTTTTCACCCATTCACCATAAAATTCCTTATATGTTTCCGGTGCAGCATTCTTTGAGAGTTCGAACGCTTTCCCGAAAAGCGCTTCCGTGGATTCGAACCAGGGTTTGTATAGCTTTAAATAGGAATCTTCCCACATTTTTGAAACTGCTGTGTAGCTGTCTTCGCATGTCTTGAAACTATCCTTTTTTTCTGTTTGGATATCTTCTTTCTGGATATCTTTTCTTTCTTCAGATTTTCTTATCATATATATTCACTTCTTTTTAAGAGTCCCCGTATTTATATGGGATCTTTATTTTTTTTTTTCTCAACCAGTCAAATGGGAATGAATCGCACTCCCGTAATGAATGCTATCTTTCTTTTTGAAATTGCTGTCAATACGTCCAATATATCCATGAGTGGCCAACTTACCCCTGGATTTTGCCCAGCATTTCTTCTAACATTTCGTCGGTATTTAGCAGGTATCTCGCTCTTTCCATGTTTATCTTCTCAACCTTCTTCCATGAAGACCAGTTATGGCTGAGTACTCTTTTTGGAAGAAATTTCATGAAAACAGGGACTGATCCCAGTGTCTCCTCTATTTTTTCAAGCGTATCTTCATAGGACATATCAAAGTTGACATTTGAATAGATATTATCTCCATTTCCTGCATCCATTGTGATGCCAGCAAATGGCCCTATATGATTAATTTGTTGTACGATACCCTCAGGTACATTTATTTCTTCAAATTCCATTTAATTCACCTCTTGATTTCCCCCGAATTAATTCAGGGGGTCTTTCTTGAACCCAGTAAAAAAGTTCTGTTAATTTTGGGTTCTATTGCTAACAACCCCACAACCTTAAGATATTGGGCTATGTACTTATGGTTAGTCTCTTATATATAGTTGTACATTCATATATAATTTTTTTTAATATTAATCATTGTATTCATGATTAATCATTAAATTTAATTCCTTCATCGAAGTAGTTCAATGCTACGTCTGCTTCCAGTGTCATTGCCCTGTCCGAAAAAGACCTGACCAAAACCTATTTAAAGATTGATCATCAATGTACGTTCGTTAGAATACGAACATTATTAAAAGATACAGGATAACATGAGATCAGAAGATGCAAAAAGGAGAACCAGCTTTCATTCAAGACTTGATAAATCAAAGACACTTGCTGATATCTTTGAAGTCGTGAAAGCTGCTGTATGGAATAATCAGAGAGCAAGCCGCGGTGGTCTAATGCTGGGCATTGCCAACCTGGGAAACCATCCGCAGGGATTTCTGGGAGCTTTCTACCCTGTGGGCACCAATGTGATAGTAATGAACAAAATACCTCTTGAAAGGATAAAAGAGACACGACCGGAGCTATACAAACCTTATATTTTCCATGTTCTGCTTCATGAATACCTGCATACCCTGGGATACTTAAATGAAGGTGGCGTCAGGCAGATGGTTATCGAGATCACAAGGAACGTGTTCGGGGAAGAGCATCTGGCTACTGTGATTGCACTTGATACAAATCGGTTTTTCAAGAATCTTGTTTATCCTGATGCAGCATGGAAGCCTGATGAAACGAGAATGGAACTTGTCAGTGATTTTGAAAGGGAAAGCACAAGTTACATTGGCTAATGATAATTGCGTCCTCAAGGGCGCAACCCTTGCTATGAAAAGAGTTTATCTTTTCTCAAATTCTCACTAATGCAAAATCTGTCAGTCAAGGCATATCTACCAAAGAAAAAAGATTACCATTTGAATGTGCAGGATATGACGGGTTCGGGAATATCCGATGATCTTGCCTTAGCTGTTTCTTCAGTTTATGTTTAATTCCAATATCTGCAGCGTCAAAAATCGCAGCAGTACCCACCGAATTATTCAGTAAATTCCAGATATCTTTTTATGAGGATCCGATCGATGCTGTGTATAAGTCGCTTGCATTGAGTTGAGAATAATTATATAATCCAGGCGAATCATGACGCTGTGGTTGCTTTGCCTCCGGGTATTGATATGTTCATATTTTTCTCACGATATCACCATAAGCACATCCCCCGCGCTCACGGTGCTTCCTTCTTTCACGAAAATATCCTTCACATTCCCGCCATGGGGCGCATGGATGTTGTTCTCCATTTTCATGGCTTCAATGACCATTACCACATCGCCCTTTTTAACCGGATCGCTTTTTTTGACCTTGATTTTGAGTACCATTCCCTGTATGTTCGCTGAAATAGCGCCGTCCGTGATCTTTGGACGCTCCTGTTCTGCAGGTCTCACAGACATCGTGCCGCCGGCTGATAATATCTTCACATTGAAAATGTCCCCGTCAACCTCCACCCTGAATTCAGTGGATAAGGGCGAAGCCGTTTTTCCATTAGTGGGTTTTGGAACTTCAAGCGTCTCTTCCCTGGTTTCGCCTCGTAAAAATTTAGGCGCTATTGCAGGATAAAGCGCATAAGTAAGAATATCCTCAGGTTTTTTGACAATCCCAAGAGATTGCGCTTCCTTTGTTGCTTTTTCAAGCTCCGGCGGCAACAGGTCGGCAGGACGGCATGTTATGGGTTTTTCGTTGCCCAGGATTTTAAGGACTATTTCCCTGCTCACAGGGGCAGGTGTGCGCCCGTATAAGCCTTTGACATAATCTTTTACCTCCCTTGGCACGACCTTGTAGCGCTCACCCATCAATACGTTCAATACAGCCTGTGTTCCTACGATCTGGCTAGTGGGTGTAACAAGAGGGGGATAACCCAGTTCTTCACGAACACGCGGCATTTCAGCAAGGACTTCTTCATACCTATCAAGGGCATTCTGCTCTTTTAACTGGGATACAAGATTGGAAAGCATTCCTCCCGGAATCTGGTATTTCAGGACGTTCGTATCTATTCTTTCTGAAATCGGGTCAAGGATGCCCCGGTATTTTTCTTTCATATCCTCGAAATATTTCTTTATCTCGGTAAGGAGGATGAGGTCAAGTCCGGTATCAAAAGGGGTTCCTCTGAGTGCCGCTACTGTGGTTTCCGTAGGTGGCTGTGATGTACCCCATGCAAAAGGTGAAAAAGCGGTATCAAGTATATCAATTCCTGCTTCGCAGGCATATAGATAGCTCATGGGAGCCATTCCGCTTGTGCAATGACTGTGGAGGTCAATGGGGATGCTGATCTCATCTTTCAGCGCGCTGACGAGGTCTTTTGCATTCTGCGGCGAAATGAGGCCAGCCATATCCTTTATACAAAGAGAATCGCAGCCCATTTCCTCAAGCTCCTTTGCCATTTTCACATAAAGAGGGATCGGATGAACCGGGCTTATTGTATAACACACTGTTCCCTGCACATGGGCGCCCGCAAGTTTTGCGGTCCTGACAGATACCTCCATGTTCCTGATATCGTTCACAGCATCGAATATCCTGAAAATATCAATGCCTGACTCCGCCGCATGTTCTACGAATTTCACAACAAGATCATCAGAATAATGCCTGTACCCTACGAGGTTCTGGCCGCGAAGGAGCATCTGTAATGGTGTTTTCGTGATTATCTTTTTGAGGGCCCTTAGCCTGTCCCAGGGATCCTCATTGAGATAGCGAATCGAAGAATCAAAAGTGGCTCCGCCCCAGACTTCAAGCGAAAAGAAACCAACATCATCCATTTTTTCAGCTATCGGGAGCATGTCCCTCGTCCGCATACGTGTTGCGATCAGTGACTGGTGGGCATCCCGGAGGGTTGTATCGGTAAGTTTTACATGTGCCATGGTTTATGGGGCTTTATAGATCGCAGTGTTAATTAATTTATTGTTGTTGAAAATCTCACAATAGAGTCTTGGAGAATGCAACATCAGCCACCGCAAAAACAAGCATGCTCAAACTGACGGCAGCATTCACATTAAAGAACGCAACAGGAATATTGGTAAAATTATCAACCTTTACCAACCTGTGCTCATATAAAATCAAAAGCCCAATGACTACAAGCCCGATCTTGAAAATGATCCCAAGCCCAAGAACGAACATCAATCCGACCAGAATAGCGAGCATAAGAATATGCGATGCAAACGAAAGGTCAAGCGCTTTCTTCACCCCAAAAACGGATGGAACTGAATAAAGCCTGTTCTTCCTGTCAAAATCGAGGTCCTGCAGCGAATATATGATATCAAACCCTGCGACCCAGAATGTTACTCCCAAAAGTATAAGGAGCATCGCCATTTCATTCGCTCCGAATGGAAAATTGAAAATCCCGGTCACGGCAAGCCAGCCTCCGACTGGCGCATATCCGAGATTCAGACCAAGAACAAAATGAGATACTGGTGTGAACCGCTTAAGATATGGATAAACAAATGACGTAATTGGAATGATCGGAGCAAGTATCAGGCATAGCGGATTTAACATGTAAGCCGAAAAAAAGAGTAGAAAATACGAAATAAGGATTATGCCCCATACTTCATTTAGCGTTATCTTACCTGAAGGCAGTTCGCGTTTTGAAGTCCTGGGATTCCTGGCATCAATATCCTTATCGATAAGATTATTCAGCGCCATGGCGGCGCTTCGCGCTCCCAAAAAAGCAAGCCCGACCCAGAACAATATCCGTAACTCAGGAACGCCCCGGTTTGCCAGAAAAGCGCCAAGGTAAGCAAAAGGGATGGCAAAAATCGTATGCCTTAGCACTACAAAATCCATGTATAATTTTAGTTTTGTTAACATCACAACTCTTTTCTCTTATAAACGATATTATCTCCCTGGTACAAATGATTAATCTTTATTTTATCGGTTCGGCCGGAAGCGGCAAATCCTCACTCACCGGTGCTTACGCGGGGTGGATGGAGAACCAGGGATATGATGCTATCACAGTAAATCTTGATCCTGGTATTGAAAATGCCCCTTATGTCCCCTATGTGGACATACGCGAATGGATAAATTTGCGCGATATCATGAATGAATACGGCGTTGGACCAAATGGGGCGCAGATCATTGCAGCGGATATGCTTGCGCTGAACATCAATGAGATGAAGGAGATCATTGAAAGTTCTGAATCTGAATACGTTATTTTCGATACACCAGGCCAGATGGAATTGTTTGTCCTTCGCCAATCAGGAAAAGTCCTTGTAGATTCTTTTGGTTCTGATAACTCGATCCTCGGTTTCCTATTTGATCCGATCATTTCAAGGACCCCGAATGGCTTTATTTCGTTGCTTTTGCAGGCTGCATCAATCCAGGTGAGGTTCAATACTCCTTTCATAAGCATCCTCACAAAATCAGATCTCCTGGGGCAAGAGGAAAAAGACAAAATAATGAAATGGAGCAGTGATTTCATGGAGCTTGGCGGTGCAATGAATATGGAGCGTCCTACTATGCGAACCCAGTTGAGCCTTGAATTCTTATCCGCCCTTAAATCCTCTGGAGCAAATCAGACTATCATTCCTGTCTCATCAACCTATGGTTCAGGTATGGAAGATATATATAATGCAGCCCAGCAGATCTTCTATGGGGGAGAAGACCTGAGTAAGGACTGATACATATTTCAGATGTCATTTTTCGCTTCCGTTGTTTAAGTCCACCAGGTCCTCTGAGTGAACGGGCATAAACCACTTCTGAGCTATGAGTGTCGGTATTACCGCACTTGCTATCACTACTCCAATCAGAACCGAATACTGAACTTGATTAATAAATCCTGAATTTAATCCGAAAACGCTTGCTATTATACCAAAAGTTAATCCTGTGCTCATTAAGAGCGTAGTGTACATACTCCCGTCAGGAATATATTTTCTTGCGAGAAAATAAACACCGAGAAACTTAGCTACAATTTTGAGAGCAAAAAGAATGAAAAAAAGACCAAATGCAGATAAAATTAATGGAAATGAAACCTTTAAACCACCAACGATAAAAAATATAGGAGTGATTACAGCGTAGGCTACTGTTCTTAATCTATTTCTTACCTCCTTTGTCTCAGATGTTTCAGTAAAATGTTTTGACATCAGTAAACCCAATAAGAATGCTGGCAAGACTGCCTGCCCTTCACCTATATTTGCGAAGAACATAAAAATAAACAGCAATAGAAATATGTATTTTATTTCAGGTTCAATCACTTTATTCTTTAATTTTGGATTGTCAAAAACATGATGAGAAAATTTTCCTGCAAAGTAAATCACACATAATGAAACTAAAATAAAAATGGCCGTATAAAGTGTAGTCTTAACAAATAGAATGCTTAAAGCAATTGCAGTTCCCATATCGGTAATAAATGTGGATGCCATAATTAATTTACCAATCTCAAATTTTGATAAGCCTGTCTCTACGAGAACGGAATAGACAACAGCAAGAGACGTTGTAGATAGAGCAGTTCCTGCAATCAAAGATGCTGAGAGATTCCAATCCGCTAAATAATAGGCATAAAGAAAAACTACGATAAACGGTAGCAAAAATGATAATGCTCCGATTAGAAAGCTCTCTTTAAATCTTTCTTTCATCAATTTTGTGTCTATTTCAGTTCCTGCCAGATAGGTTAGAAGAATTCCACCAAAACTTGCTAGATATAACATCCACTCATCAGGTTGAACCCCTAAATTTCCAGCAATCGCTCCAAAGAGAATTTCAATTATCGCTACCGATAACCCAACTCTCAAGGAAATCAAACTTGAGATAAAAACTAATATTCCTACAATCGCTATGATATCCGCTCTCATATCTTGTCGCCGTTCGTAATATTTGTTGGTAGGAGTCATCAGCTATAGGGCGGTTAAAGGCGAACTCCATCACCTATTTCTATACAAAAATAACGTATGAAAACATTGCTTCAAAATGCATTATGAATAATTAAGCTTTTCTGAATTAAACAGGAAAACTTAGTCATAAACGCAATGGGAGCAATAAATGATAACTGAAGTTATACACAGTAAACCTTTAATAAATTAAGCACATGGTTGGGATTGGTCAGAGGAGCCTTATTATCTTGGCAATGAGCTGGTGTTGGTTTCTGATTCTGAATATAGGATGATATGAATATGGCTGGAGAACAAAAAATTAAAGATGAAAGGTCGCAGAATTCAGATAAATATTTGTCTGATTTCATGAATAAAGTAGTTGTTTGCGAAACTTTGAACGGCAAAACGATAACTGGGATATTGACTGGTTATGACAAGTATGAACTTATTTTGGTGGAAACTAAGGATATTAAATCGAGAAAACTGATGAAAACCATTATCTATAAACACGGTTTATTTAGTATCCGAGAAATGGATTAATGGCTCTTATGGTCTTATATTCTCATTTTGATATATCCCGGAGTAACCCTTCCTTACGTCTTCACCAAGCCTGAAAAACAAAAGTTGCAGAACTCGCGCATTTTTCTTGACCTTGAAGCCGTTCTCATTAAATACTATAAGCAAGCTCTCGCTCCTGCCTCTGTAACCTGCGTCCCAGATAGCGGTCTCTATTGTCACGCCGCAGCGCAGCAGGCTTGAACGGGGTTTTGCTATTGCTGCGATATTCTTGGGTATATTTACGATCTCATTGAACACGATCTTATAACAGCCCCTGGGCAGATTGACCCATTCATCTTCATCAAAATCAATATTTTTTGTTGTTGGCAGTTTTCGCTCCGAATTGTCAAAAGAGATGGCTCCTGAACCTTCGTGCGCTTCTACGCACCCGATGGTCAGTTCGATGCCGTTGGGCTGTACCTGGGCCACCGGGTCGATCATTTGTTCGACAAGGGGCGTTTTTTCGTTTATCAAAGAAATTAATTCATCGTGGGAAAGCATGGTCATAGGAACTTAATTAAATATGGAGGGAATAAATGTTTTGGCAGTTTGTTTTTGTGCATGACAATTATTTTATAGATGGCAACATTAAAGGGTGCCTATGAGCTATGACTACAGGGCACTTGGATTGAAATCCGGGCTTGAGATCCACCAGCAGCTTGACACAGAAGAGAAACTCTTTTGCGGCTGTCCCACACTCCTTCGTGATACGAAGGACTCGATCTTAGAGTTTTCCAGGTTCTTGCGTCCCACGCAAAGTGAGATGGGAGTGATAGATAAAGCAGCTCTTGAGGAAATAAAGCTCACAAAAAAATTCATTTATAAAGCATATGATACCACATGCCTTGTCGAGAATGATGAAGAACCTCCAGGGGAATTGAACCAGGAAGCTGTGGAATATGCACTTACGATAGCTCGATTACTGAAAATGAATATCGTAGATGAGCTATATACGATGCGAAAGATAGTTATCGATGGCTCAAATACTTCAGGTTTCCAGAGAACAGGGCTTATCGCAACAAAGGGATTCATTGATTCATCATATGGTCGCGTGGGGATAGATGTCCTTTGTCTTGAGGAAGAGGCAGCCCAGAAAGTTGAAGATAAAGGTGATTCTGTAGTTTATTCTCTTGACCGCCTTGGCATTCCTCTGGTTGAGATCGGCACTGCGCCTGATATCGTTTCACCGGCTCACGCAAGAGAAGTCGCTGAGAAACTGGGAATGATGCTTCGCTCAACAGGAAAGGTAAAGCGCGGTATCGGGACAATAAGGCAGGATATCAATATATCAATAAAAGAAGGTGCAAGGGTCGAGATTAAAGGTGTGCAGGCTTTAGATATGATCGACATCATAGTGGAGCGGGAAGCTTCAAGGCAGGCCGCTCTGGTTGACATCAAGAATCAGCTCAAAGTGAAAAAGGCAGCCGTTTCAGATAAGATCATTGATGTAACATCAGTATTTGCCAGTTCGACATCCAAAGTGATTCAGAAAGCATTAAAAGGCGGCGTTGTCTATGCAATAAATCTACCCGGTTTTGCAGGATTTGCTGGACAGGAGATCCAGCCAGGAAGACGGCTTGGAACCGAATTCTCAGACCGTGCGAAAAAATCAGGCGTCGGGGGGATATTCCATACAGATGAATTGCCCAATTACGGAATCACAAAAGAAGAAGTGGAGTCTCTCAGGAAAGCCGTTGGCGCATATGACGCAGATTGCGTGATCATGGTAGCAGATACAAAAGATAAGGCAAAAGGAGCACTGGAGGGAGTCATCCTTCGTGCACATGAAGCCCTCACATGCGTTCCTGAAGAGACAAGACGGGCACTACCAGATGGGAATTCCGCTTATATGAGACCTCTTCCAGGGGCAGCGCGTATGTATCCTGAGACTGATGTGCCGCCAGTTGTCATAACATATGAGAGGATACAAAAGATCAAACTTCCTGAGCTCATCGAGGAGCGTATACAGAGATACATTCAACAATTCAATTTAAACGAGGAGCTTGCAGGACAGATCGTACGTTCACAGAATGTGGAACTTTTTGAAACCATCATGAAGGAGGTTCCTGAAGCAAATTCCATATTGGTCGTGCGGGTTCTTGAGACCTTATTATATGAACTTGAGAAAGAAGGGATTCCTGTTAGTAATGTCAGAGAAACGCATCTTTTCCAGCTTTTCAGAATGCAATCTGAAGGAAAAATACCGAATGAAGCTATCAATGAAGTCATAAAAAATATTGCCAGACAGCCTGGATTTACAGTTGAAAATGTCGTTTCTGTCCTTGGCATCGGGGCAAAAACTGGAGAATTGGAGAGCGCTATCGATAAGGTCATAGATTCAAGGATGGATTTCATCAAACTGAAGGGCATTGATTCAGTTGGGCCTCTTATGGGTATTGTCATGAAGGAGCTTCGAGGCAAAGTAAGCGGCCAGGAGATCAACCGGCTTCTGAAGGAAAAGATCACAAAGAGGCTGGATATTAAATCCTGAGTTAGCATGAATCATATCCGAAAAACGATCCCGTTATTAATAATACTGTGTTTGATCTCAAATACTGCTATAGCTGTCTCTGAAGTCACGATCAACGATGCAAAAAAACCGCATGGTGCAATCCTTTTTATTGTTGATGGTTTTGGATCTTCGTATTATTATCCTGAATTCACGCCAATTGCTCTTGATGGAACTGAACTCATAAAAGCAAGGACGCAGAATATCTCGTTCGGAAGCAGGATACTTGATATCAGGACTCCTCATCCTGTTACAGGCATCGCTCATTCCATAATCGTGACAGGCTTCTCTCAGGCAAATGAAGAAACCGTAGGGTTTCCCGATGCAACCATATTTGATATCACAAAGCGTTTTGGGTATGTAAATCTGGCTGTAATGGAAACCGGGGATTTTGTGAATATGCGAAATGAACAGGATGCTATACTTTTTGCCGAGAATAATTCTATCGAAAATCCGGTCATATCCATGGAAGCAAAAGCAGCACCTTCAGGAATATATGAATTAATGTATGACTGGAAGATGAAAATCCCTGAGTATCTGGTGAACAGGTCAGGGGAAATGAGATATTCTGCTTTCAATAAATGGGGAATTGATGCTGCAAATGCTATTGCAACTTCGATGATAAGGAACAATCCTTCCCAGAAATTCCTGCTCATTATGAACGTGGGTGAAGTGGATAGCGGTGGGCATAATCTCGGAGATGATGATTATGTCAGATTGATCGAAGACTTTGATAGGGATATTTATCCGCTGTACCAAACAGCAAAAGAGAATGATATTGCCCTGTTCCTGACAGCTGATCACGGGATGTCATTTGCTGAAAAAGATGCACGAAGAGGTGGGCACAGTTCCGAGAAATATTCTACCAGACTGGAAAGCCTGAGGATCCCGTTTGTCATTTACTCGCCAAACATTGAATCCGGCATTGTAAAAGGGGAATATGGCCAGGAAGATATTGCGCCCACGCTCCTGAGTGTACTTGACCTCCCGAATGACCTGCAATATACTGACGGCAGCACCATCAATATAAAAAAATATGCCAGCATCTTTGTGAAATCAAAGAGCGAATATAAAATCTCACTATGGACAGGCGATCAGAAAGTGTCTGAACGCCAGGATTCTGAACTTGTATTTACAGGACTCCCGCTGAAAACGAATTATACGCTCAAAGCAGATGGAGAAAAGGGTTCTTTTGAAGAAGATTTGTTCCTTGATTCTGATAAACACCTCGATCTGAATAGACCTGAGCCGGTATTAAATATCAGGATGATCATCGCAATTATTCTAATATCAATTGTAAATATCGCAGGATTGATGATCATCAGGCGGATAAAAAAATGATGGCTCGCATTGAATGCAATACCCTCTTTTACGACATTCATTTCGGTATGTTCGATAACAGCACGAGTCCCCGGTCGGTAAGCCTGTAATTATCATCTTCGATCTTAAGGTAATTTCCCTTCGTTAAAAAATCAGCCTGGAAATTCAGCATTGCATCATTCACATCCACTTCTTTCTGGAGTTCGCTGCGCTTTTTCCCGAATACGCCTATCGCTTTAATAATCTTGCGCCTGATGGGATGCTCAAGGGCTTTTACCATAAGTTCATGATCAGCCACTTTTGCCTCGCGTACACTTGGGCGGCGATCGATCATTGCTTCCAGTTCATCTTCAGTTATTTCTTGCATGAAAACAGAATCTAATTAAATCCGAGAGCATCTTCGATCCGGCCTATTTCAGGGCCTGTTGTTTCTTCACCAACGACAAAGCCTTTGCTATTTGCAAGGAGGCCGGAGCCAACAAGAGGCGAACCAAAATTCACAGTTCCTATGTCGACCGACAGCCCAAATAACTCTTCAAGAACTGCTATCTCAGAATTTGTGGCTTTTGGATGAATAAGCACACCTTTATTTGTGGCACTGGCCGCCATGCCTACGGTTTTCAGACCCCCTATTGTGCCTTTTTTCACCACAACGCCAAGAGTTTTCTCAATAATTCCAATATTTTTATCAGATATATCAGGGTGAACAAGCGCTGCTGTATCATTTGCGACTATAAGATTTCCTGCGGCATTCAATTCTGCGGATAATCTTGCAGCTTTTATATGTTTTCTGATGGCGCGAATTTCTCTTTCATGAATAAAACCAGCAGTAATAATACCTTTTGAATTCCCACACATCAATGAACCTATAAGAGAACTTCCCGCAACTGATGTCCGGATAGCCTTTACTCCCAGAGCCTCCTCCAGTTCTGCCATAAGCTCTTCTGTTGTTTCGTAAGGAACAAAAACAAATTCATCTGTGCAAGTTGCGAACACTCCCAGCACGGGGCTCCCCGAAATATTGAGTTTGCGTTCCAAATCTACCTTTCTTTTCTAAAAAATTAATCCTGGGCGAGTTCCGCCTGAACGCCGCCAGCTTCGAATTTAACAGCTCTTACTCGAACTTTCAGGGGCGGTTTCATGGAACCTCTTTCCCAGAGTTTTTCATTTATTGTCTTATCTATCTTAACTTCCTTCAGGTCAGTCTTTAAGTGTTTCCCAAGATATGCTCTGACTTTTCGGACTGCACTTTCAGCTCTTTTCCAGCGCGGGACTTTCCTTGCATCTGAAAGAGGTATAGTATATATTCTCTCAATATCTGCCATATTATCTCACCCTAAACTTCAAGCGTACTTCTTCTCCAGTGGCGTCTCTGAGGATGGGTCATGACTTTCCTCTTTGTTTTTACGATAACCCATGCCGGAACACGCTGGTTCTGGTTGTGTGCTTTTGCCAATCTCTTCTTTTTGCCTTTCGTCTTTTGTGTCATAAAAAGTTCACCAAGTAATCTTGAATTGGAATACTCTTTACAACTTGGATCATTGATAAAGCTTTTGCATTAAATCATTAAATTTAAGTATAGTAACCGCAAGTAAGATAAAAAATCAAGACATTCTGGCTAACAGAATAAAGATCATTAAATTCAGGAGAAAAATAATGGCAGATTTTAGAGTAGTAGTATCAGACAGTAAGACTGCACAGGCGTATCAGGTTGCGATTACCGGGGCAGCAGCAAATAAAATAATAGGAAAAAATATCGGAGATACGATTAGCGGAGAAGCATTGGGATTATCAGGTTATACGATCAAACTCACAGGTGGAACGGATAAGGATGGTTTCCCGATGAGACCTGATCTGCCAGGCCCGGCAAGAAGGAAGATCCTTATCGCAGGCGGCGTTGGGTATCATCCAAAGGCTGATGGCGTAAGGAAGAGAAAATCAATGAGAGGAAAAGAAATATCCTCCGATATCGCCCAGATCAATGCAGTTGTAGTTGAATACGGTGAAAAGCCTTTGATCGAGGTATTTCCGCCCAAGAAAGAAGGCGAGAAGAAAGAAGAAACGCTACAGGTAAAAAGAAAGAGATAATATCTCTTTCTTTCCTTTTCACTTTTTTATAGTTCTCAGTAATTCCATCATTTTTTCAATGTCAATAGTCGGGAATTTGCAGCTATAATTCTGGCATACATAAGCTGTGGCTTTGCCTTCTCTGGAAGACATATTTTTTAAGTATCCGGCAAGACGCACGATTTCTGAAGATCCGGTTCCAGCAGGCCGAAATATCACAACCTTATCCGGATAGAACGCTTTTCCAAGAGCATGCAGCATTGCCCTGGTATCTTTTCCCTGTGTATCCCCAACGATAACGACTTCGCTGGACGGTCCGATCGCAAAATCAAGTGCCGTCATGAAATTTGTGAATGCAAATGGCATTTTTGCAACCGTTCCCGAAAAATGTTTTGCGATCAATTCCGCTTTTTTCTCAAATCCAGGATCAGCCGTTATCCTGCCAAGACGCAGCAGGTTAAGCATGGCAACCGAGTTCCCTGAAGGAGTGGCCCCGTCGTATATCACTTTTTTTCGAACAAGATTGTTTTCCGCATCATTAGCAGTAAGATAAAAACCGCCATCCTCATCCCAGAAATTTATCAGGAGATAATCCATAAGGTCAATAGCTTCTTTCAGATAATTGACTTCAAAAGTTGCCTCATAAATTTCAATAAGCCCGGAGATGAAAAAAGCATAATCATCAAGAAAACCTTTGACCGCGTTTTCTCCATCTCGATAGCGGTGATACAGAAACCCTTCTTTATCATGCATTTTTGAAATAATAAAATCTGCTGCTCCAATAGCTGCTCTTGCATAATAAGGTTCATCAAATGCTTGTGCGCCTTTAGCCAGTGCTGCTATCATAAGACCATTCCAGTCTGTCATGATCTTATCATCTTTATGGGGATGAACACGTTTTTCACGTGCACTGAGAAGTTTCGCCCTCAAAAACAGAAGATGTTCGTAAAATTCAGCTTCCGGGGTCTTGAGCTTTCGTGCAATCTCATCAAGCCTTCTTTTCAGGTGCAGGATATTCTTTTTAGTTGATTTTCCTTCCCCGAAATTCCCCCCTGTATCAACATTGAAAACTTTTTTTATAAATTCACTTTCCTCTCCCGCTGCTCCTTTAATTTCCTCCTCAGTCCAGAGATAGAACTTCCCCTCCTCACCTTCGCTGTCTGCATCCTCAGCTGAGTAGAAACCTCCCTCCGGAGAGGTCATGTCACGCAAGACGTAGGAAAAGATCTCTTTTGCAGTTATGCTGTATTCTTCTTTTCCAGTTGCCTGGTAAGCTTCAATGTATGCCATTGCGATGAGAGCCTGATCATAAAGCATCTTTTCAAAATGCGGAACAAGCCATCCGGTATCTGTTGAATACCTGTGGAAACCATAACCTATCTGGTCATATATGCCGCCATTTCTCATTGCAGACAGAGTTTTTTCAACCATGAAAAGAGCCATTTTATCGCCAGTGCGGTGCCAATATCTAAGAAGGAATGTGAGGTTATGCGGAGTCGGGAACTTTGGAGAATCGCCAAATCCACCATGCATTTCATCGAATGCATCAAGGAGCATGCCGTATGTTTCATGAAGAGTATCCTCATTCAAATCCTCACGTTCTGGAATTGAAGAATCACTGATAGCAGAGACGACCTCATGTGCCATCTGGATAACATCGGATCTATTCTGTTTCCAGATGTTTATGATCTTCGGAACAATCTCAAGTATCCCAATCCTTCCGAACCTGCTTTCTTTAGGAATATATGTCGAGGCAAAGAACGGTTTTTTATCTGGAGTCAAAATCAGGTTAAGGGGCCATCCACTGCTGCCTGTCATTGTCATGCATGCTGTCATGTATATACTGTCAAGATCAGGGCGTTCTTCCCTGTCAACCTTTATATTCACAAAGGCATCATTCATTGCTTTTGCGACATCATCATCTTCAAATGATTCTTTTTCCATTACGTGGCACCAGTGGCAGGTGGAATAACCTATAGACAGGAATATCGGTTTGTCTTCTCTTCTTGCGGTCTCAAAAGCCTCAGTCCCCCATGGGAACCAGTCCACGGGATTGTGTGCATGCTGAAGTAAATACGGGCTTTTTTCTTGGATCAACCTGTTAGCGCATCTTTGCATTCGAATCACCTCTAATCCCAACAAATAGGGTCATACCATAAGTTAATATTATGTGTTCAAAAAGATATCTTGATTTGATAATATGAAAATGAATGCGGAAATAAAGGCAGAGCTTATATCTATCGGGGCAATAGATATTGATCCGAAATATCTTGGCAGGCTCACTATCCCAACAGCAGGACCCGGCGCCGGGGGCAAGGCTTTTTTCTTCAGATCAGGAAAACATAGAGTCAGGCTTGTCGTAGATGAGGGATCGCCGCTTCGTGGAGTAAAAGAGAACAACGATATAGTTATAATGAAAGGTGGCAAGGAGCTTGTGAGGGGAAACATCGAAGAGGAACTTATACACTGCCCTGAGCAGGCGTATATAACAATGAGTGAGCGATGTATTTATGATTGCAAATTCTGTCCAGTTCCGAAACTGAAAGGCAAGGTGAAATCCTCTGAGGAATTGATCGCGCTTGTTGAAAAAGCGAACAGCTTTGGGAAAATGAAAGGAATATCTATAACTTCAGGCATAGAAGTCTCACCTGAAAAGGAAGTGGAAAGAGCGGCCAAACTTGTCAGGGCGCTTCGGAAATACAATGTTCCCATAGGCGTTTCAGTCTATCCCACAAAAGATTCATCGAGGATACTTAAAGAGGCAGGTGCGAGTGAGGTAAAGTATAATGTTGAAACTATGGACAGAGTGCTTTATGAAAAATACTGTAAAAAACCTCCTCTTGATTTCACACTCGAGTGCCTTAAAGATGCGGTAAAGATATTCGGAAATAACCATGTGTTCACAAATTTCATAGTTGGCCTTGGAGAGACTGATGATACCATCAAGAAATATTATGAAGAGCTGGCGAAGATGGGTGTCATACCTGTTTTAAGAGCTGTTGGCGTTCATCCACTTCGATTTGGCGAACTGGAAGCAGAACGGCCGACAGGAGAGCGGATTCTTAAACTTACAAAAATGGCGCGCAGGATGCTTGATATATATGGGCTTGATGCAAGTGTGGCAAAGACCATGTGTCTTCCATGCATGGGATGCGATCTGAATCCACATGTTGACCTGTGAACCATAAAATTTAGTCCAGGCTGTCAATTCATGATTTTATGATCACTGAACTTAAAATCTTGCACCGCGATATAGAACTTATCTGGAAAGAAATGGAAGCCAATAAGCCATATGAAGCATGCGGAGTGCTGATAGGCACCACCGATGGCAATCTCGCGATTGTTGAAAATACACTTGTGATCACCAATGTGAAGCGCACAAAGCGAAGTTTTGAACTTGACCCGAAAGAGTTCTATGATGCCTGGAACATGGCAGAAAAAAATGGGAAGGAAATCATCGGAATTTATCATACTCATCCTGTCTCATGCGCTGTGCCATCGACATGGGATAGAGAGACGATGGAAAATGCGCCATCAATCTGGCTTATTGCAGGATCTGATGGTATCAGGGCTTATATATGGGAAAATGGTATCAAAATAGTGAAATTACAGGAATATTGATTTCATGCCTCCAATCCTGTCTGAAATCACCGATCGAATTTGAAATTCTCTCTCACTATTTTTAGCGCACAGTAATTCCCACACATGGTGCAGGCTTCTTCATCATCGGGTGAGCGGCTTGCCCTTACTGCTCTTGCATGTTCAGGATCGATCGCAAGTTCATACATCCTGTCCCATCTAAGATCCCGCCTTGCACGTCCCATTTCAAGATCACGTCCCCTGTCATTGTTCTTGACCATATCTCCGATATGCGCAGCTATCCTTGCAGCTATAACGCCCTGTCTCACATCATCGATATTGGGGAGAGCAAGATGCTCAGCAGGTGTAACATAGCAGATAAAATCGGCGCCATATGCGCTTGACAGCGATGCTCCGATAGCTGCCACAATGTGATCATAACCCGGAGCGATGTCCGTGACAAGCGGCCCGAGCATATAGAACGGTTTTTCACCGCTCAAACGCTTCATAAGTTTCACGTTCGCATCTATTTCATCTATTGGTATATGACCAGGTCCTTCCACGATTGTCTGGATGCCTGCCTCATGTGCCCGGTCAGATAATTCTGAGTTCATTATGAGCTCCTGGATCTGCGCCCTGTCTGTTGAGTCATGTATCGCACCCGCGCGCATCCCGTTCCCCATACTGAGCGTGACCTCATGCTCTTTCATTATCTCAAGAAGATAATCAAACTCGCTGTACAGCGGGTTCTCTTTATCGTTATGCAGCATCCATGCGGTCATGAAAGCGCCGCCGCGTGAGCAAAGACCTCCGAAACGCCCCTGTTTTTTCAGGCGTTCTACAGTAAAAAGATTGATGCCGGTATGTATCGCCATGAAATTCGTTCCGAGTTTTGCCTGCTCTGCTGTGATCTTGAAAAGCTCATCTTCTTTCATATCAACCACAGACCCATATTTGCCGATGGCTTCTATGAAAGCCTGGTACAGAGGCACACTTCCAACAGATAGGGTGGTAGCGTCGATCACCTTTTTTCTGATATCATAGAAATCCCCTCCAGTTGAAAGCTCCATCAGGGTATCCGCGCCTGTTGCTTCCGCAACTCTGGCTTTTTCGATCTCCATATCGATATCGACTATGTCAGATGATGTACCGATGGATGCATTCACCTTCGTGCGGAGACCTTTTCCTATGCCGCAGGGCCTTGTATATCGGTACGGACTTACCGGGATCACTATTCTTCCGCTTGCTATCCCTTTTCGAACGAAATCAGGTTCTACATGTTCATCCTCTGCAACCTGTTTCATCTCTTGTGTCAGGTTGCCTTTTTTTGCTTCTGCGATCATACTCATAAATATTACCGGCTACTGCAAAGACAGATGAATACATAAATGTGCTTAATCAACAAAATTGATTTTAAATCAAGGAAGATTTACAAAACTTAGTTTCAGTCCCTCCAAGGGCTGATTTTAACCAAGCTTTTTCCTGCTTGATTTTCGGCTGAATTTGTTTGGAAATCTCCTTTTCTTATGAAATCTATGCTTATGGTCTGGTCGATCGTTATTTCTTTTGAGTCGCGCTTATAGCGGTCTTCATGCAGGAGCTTCCCGATATTCACGTTGTCATGCTCTTTCTCAAGCGTGATATTGTGCGAGAA
>JAGFND010000033.1 GCA_021409285.1 Candidatus Methanoperedens sp.
CCCGTCCTGGGCATGACTTATTTACATCTGATCAATTCGCATGCTGTTTTAACCGGTCAGGACCGTAAGAATAAGGAGCATGTATGACAACCACTATTGATGCAGTCAGGCGTTTGTCAAGAGACTTTGGTAACCACCTATTCTGTCAGGAAATTAAACAAAACATATTTCTTCTATCCCTGTATTAAATACTGACAAACATATCAGAATAAAGTCAATAAAACAACATGGGGTAAATATTATGGAAAAGAAACTTGCGATCATTTACGGAACTGGTTTTGGGAACACTGGAATTATGGCCAGGGCAATAGAGGAAGGGGCAAAGAATGCAGGTCTTGATGTGATTACCAAAAAAATTGATGAAGCATCTTCTTCTGATGTTGAAAAAGCAGATGCGATAGCAATAGGCCTGGCGACTTATAAAGGTGCTGGAATGCCAACGGTCATAAAATATGTTGAAAGCCTTGCCAAGATTCCACTCAAGGACAAAATTGGAACAGCCTTCGGCTCATATGGATGGAGCGGAGAGGGTCCCATTGCAGTAACAAATATGCTCAAAGGTTATGGTATGAACGTTATCGAGCCCTCATTGCGGATAAAACGCATTCCAGAGGAAGAAGGTATTGAAGAGTGCAAGCAACTGGGAAAAAAGATAGCGCAAATGTTAAAATAACCAGATGGAACTGAAAAAAGAGCTGTTGAGGAAATGTAAAGACCTCGGCATCCCTCTTGTAGGCATGGCGCCGGTAAAGTTGTGGCGCTCCCCTCCGGATGACCTACCAAACAAACTTTTTCCCTGGATCCCGGAAAAGTTCTGGCCTCAATCGATATATCCTGAAGCAAGGACTGTAATAGTGATAGGGCTTCCTGTGCCGCTGCCCATAGTGGAAACTGCCCCTTCGATCTATTATCACGAGCTTTACAAGACCGTGAACTCGATGCTGGACCAGAGAGCATACGAGATCGCAAATTTCCTGACAGAAAAAGACCATCCTTCTATATATTTGCCGCGGGATGGTTATGGTGATGTCAAAATATTGATTGAAAAGCCATTTGCCTTTTTCTCTCATAAGCATGCGGCTTATCTTGCGGGCATGGGTTCGTTTGGGCAGAATAATGTACTTCTGACGCCGGAATATGGGCCAAGGGTAAGGTTTACTTCGATCTTCACAGAAGCTGAAATCAAGCCCGATATGAAAAAATGCAAAGACCTGTGCATCCGGTGTCTTCTGTGTGTGAAGAACTGCCCTGTGAATGCGATCCCAGAAAAAGGTGATTTCCCGCCTCCGGTTGATAAAAGGCTATGCGCAGAAAGGAGCACAAAGCTCCGGGATGAATACAGGTCACCGTGCGGTATTTGCATCAAGGTATGTCCTGTCGGAAAGGACAGGGAATTGTTCGGGCGAAAGAATATGTCGATATATAAGGATAATAAAAGATTTGAGAAATATCACAGGGCATGGGAGCATGTGAGAAGATATGGAAGTTATGGCAATAATTATTAATTGGTAATACAAGTTTGAAATTGAGGTTATATATTTGAGAGCATTGAAATTAATTATCAGTATCTTTTTTTTAGCAGTGTTCATTTTGGCTTTGCCTGGATCCGCTCGTGTTGAAATATCTGACTTTTTCTCTGATTTCACAAGTAGCGATGTAACTATAAATTCAAGCCAGGACCTTAATGGAAAAGCGGTCTTTGAACTTTTCTATTCTGGAGAACTTGTGGAATCGCAGGAAGTCCCTATAGCAATGAAATCAAATGAATCGGTTTCAAAGGTCATAGCCTGGCAGAAAAAACCGCAGCATGATTATTACACGGCAAAAGTGAGTATATATGAGGGGGGCGCACTTCTCTCCAGCATATCGTATCAGATATCCTATGGGACTGTTTCTTTACCTGGTTTTCATATAGTGGATTTCTCACCAACAAATAGCGGTGTGCAATTATTGATACGGCCATTTAATCCGAGCGCAGCTGACATAAAAATAGAACTGCTCGAAAATAATGACATCGTTTATACGAAGATAAAAGAAGATGTGTCCCTGACCGCGAACACAGAGATAACATTTACATGGCCATTTCTTTTGACTGATAATAAGAAATACATGTCAAGGGTAAAAATATTCACGCACAGGCTTTATGCTCCTCCACTTATCAATACCTATATTTCGGATTTTACTGCAACCCAGGACGTGGAGATCCTTCCTGATGATGTGCAGGTTGATGAATATGGTGCAAGCGTTACGATCCGGGGCGAATCACAGGTGCCTTTTGATGGCTATGTTGCCGTGACTGCAAGAAACAGGTTGACAAATGAAACAAATGCATATTATGCACAGATGGAGGAGATCCTTGTAACAGGGAAAGAGGACACTGCGGGGATAGTATGGAAAGGACTTTCATCCGGTGTTTATGATGTGGAGATCCTTGCAGTAAATAAGGAAAATGTTACCATTGATAAATACCAGACCGTTCTGCGGATACCTGAATCTTCAGCAACTGCAATACCGACTCCAGCAAAAAAAAGCCCGGGTTTTGAATCGTTCCTATTAATAGTCATGTTATTTGCCGCAGCAAAACGAATTTGAGGGTATTATGTTTGACCTCATAATCAAAAATATCACCCAGAGAAAACTGAGGACTGCACTTACTGTATTTGGCATCGCCCTTGGTATTTTTGCGGTCATTGTGATGGGAGGGATGTCAGAACATTTCAATATTACATTTGAAAGATCCATCAGCCTGACCGCGGACAAAATAAGAGTGCTTCCTGAAGGCGGATTCTTCGGCTCGAACCTTAACGAATCAAAAGCAAGGGAGGTTAAAAGAGTTCCCGGGGTTTCCGATGCTTATGGTTTGCTGCAGGCTCCTCTTGATCCTGAGAGCCTCGGATTTTTTGGCGGCGACGTGATAATTGGCATCCCGCCAGAGAAACAGGCATCTCTCATAAAAGATACAAAACTTACAGAAGGCAGATTCCTTGTTACGGGGGACAGTTATAAAGCAGTACTGGGAAGCAGCGTTGCCCGGGAATTCAATCTCAAGACAGGAGATGAAATCGAGATAAAAAGCAAAACGGTCCAGCGCGCTGCATCTATCACCCACACAAGGAACTTTACTATAGTCGGAATACTGGAATATACGGGTTCTTTTTTCGACAATGGTGTTATGATACCTCTTGACAGGGCACAGAAATTCTATGATAGGGGGGATACCGTATCTTTCATTCTTGCAGTCCCTGAGCCTGACACAGATTCTGATGATCTTGCAAAAAGGATCGAGCTCAATGTTGAGAAAGTAAAGACATTTTCACCTTCTGCACTTCGAAAACAAATAGAGCAATCCCTTGTGGTCTTCAGCCTGATAACAGTCAGCGCGGCTATTTTGGCTGCCATCATCGGAGGTCTTAGCGTAATGAACACGATGCTTATGTCAGTTTCAGAGCGGACAAAAGAGTTCGGGCTGATGAAAGCGCTTGGCGCAGAGACAAAGGATATTCTATTTATGACTATGGGAGAAGCGGCGCTCATGGGGATACTCGGCGGAATTTTCGGGATAATTGGGGGCGGTGCGCTTGTATATTATTTGAACGAATATCTTGCTACCCAGGGAACCGTTCTTTTTTCGATAACTCCGAGGCTCCTTTTTATTGCCATAGCTTTTGCCACACTTCTGGGTATGATATCAGGCACCTATCCAGCCTACAGGGCAGCCAGGATGAGCCCGATGGAGGCGCTGCGATATGAATGATGAACCTATCCTTCAAGTAAAGAACCTTTCAAAAACGTATATCAGGGGAAAAATTCCTGTGCATGCCCTTTCAGATGTCAGTTTTAACGTGAATAAGGGTGAGTTCCTCAGTATTATCGGACCTTCCGGAAGCGGTAAGTCCACATTTCTTTCAATGATAGGACTTCTGGATAAACCCACAAAAGGCAGTATATTTATTGAAGGCGCTGAAGTTACGAAAGCATCTGAAAGTGAAGCTCCAAGGATACGCCGTGAAAAAATCGGGTTCGTATTCCAGCATTTTAATCTTATCCCGACTCTTTCAGCCCTTGAAAATGTGGATATAGCGATGCGCTTTGCAAGAGTTGCGAAAAACAAAAGGAAAGAGAGGGCAATAGAACTCCTTACACAAATGGGGCTTAGCGACAGGATGAAACATAAGCCATCAGAATTATCAGGCGGGGAGCAGCAGCGCGTTGCCATTGCAAGGTCTATGGCGAATTATCCTGTTATTATACTTGCGGATGAGCCGACCGGTGAAGTTGATACAAAGACACGGAATATGATAGTGGATCTCCTGAAAGGCCTCAGCGAGAAAGGCCAGACCATCCTTGTGGTGACACATGATATGGCTGTCGCGGAGCGCACATCCCGGATGATAACAATGCGAGATGGGAAAATAGAAAGCGACCGAAGATTATAGTAGCTACTTTTTTACTAACATAATGACCTTGCTCCTACTGGATGGGCAACAGCTTCGGGGGGCAGCTTCGGTGTGCATCTATGCCTGGTCATCAAAAGTACGCAACAGTCTATGAATACTGTTTTCTCGGCAATTAATAGTTTCACACCGCTCTTTCCTCTTTGTATTATACCATAAAAACATACCTGTATTTCTAATCGAACGGAACGTTGAAATCATGTACACACCATTCAGGCAATCAGGCTTTTTGATCGACGGCTGTATCGACCCGGCGGGTTTTCGATCGTCGTGCATCACGGTCATCGAAGGTTCATCATCGCTTGTTCCTGATACCCTGTTCCACATGTGTGCAGCGACCGCATGCACAGGACATGACGTCGTTCTCATAGACGGCGCGAACAGCTTTAACCCGTATGCCGTTTCAAAAGCGGTAAAGTCAATGGGACATAATCCCGGAAGCGTTCTTTCGCATATCCATGTTGCCCGCGCATTCACAGAGTACCAGATGGATGCTATCATGGGCACCATGGAAGAGGCTGTCACCTGCTGGAATGCGGCGCTTGTGGCAGTTCTATATATGTCATATCTATTCTCAACTGATGACGGAAAACGGCTGTTTGGTCCTCTGCTTGCGGATCTGCGGCATATCTCACGCTCATACGGTCTTGTTACCGTTGTAACCAGCTTCGGCGGCAACTGGTGGGGCGACAGGGTGCTTGCGCAAACAGCAGATCGCGTCATCAGGATAGACAGGAAAAAGGATCATGTTACCGTACGCGATGGTGAAAACGTCTTTGATTATGTAGCAGTACCGCCCGGTCAGATGCGTTTCACTGATTTTGTTGATTGCAATGCTCTTGTCGGAGGTGATGCGATTGGGCAGAACTGTGCCGAGCTTCAGGATATTGCTTGAAAGCATCGTTCTTGAACTTTCGATGTTTCGCAGGGCGTTGCGCGGAAGGGACAGGGACTCATTCGATGAGCTCATGAACATGGCTCGAAAACACGCATCATCCTCGACTGTCACCCCCTTGCTTGATCCGATGGATTCAATGTTCCTGTCGATACTGATCGAGCAGCAAAAAGAAATTACTTCGCTGCAGGAGGCAATCCATGCATCTTCTGGATGTGCAGTACGACCAGGTAGAGAGCACAGTAACATGCTGGATAAAAGAGAATGACAAATGTCTGTCGGAAAAAGAAACATACTATCCCAGGATTTATGTCTCAGGCGGCATGGAGTTAAAATCACTCATAGCCACGCTCCCGGGTGTGGTCGAGGCAGGTTTTGAAGATAAGAAAATAGATCTTTCGGCACTGAAAGAGCGGCTTATTTCATTGAAATTAAGAAATCAGGCGGCGATCTACGAGATAGCCGGCATACTTGAAGCGCGCGGCTGCATGCTGTATAACATCGACCTTGACCCTGCAAGACAGTATATGCTTGAGAAAAACATATTCCCTATGGCCGATCTCTATGCGGACGACAGGTTTTCGATGGATTATGAAATACCGCGTCTTAAGGTCATGGAGCTTTCAGTCCATGCAAAAAAACAGCGCGGGATCATCACAATGGGCGAACCTGTTGGAAGCATTACGCTTGGTGAAACCGTACTTTCTGGCGATGAAAAAGAGATGATAACTGACCTTATCGATCTGATGGAAAAAGACGACCCCGATATAATCACAACAAATGGCGGCGAAAGTTTTGATATTCCTTATCTTTATCACAGGGCAGAACTCTGCGGTATTTCGCTGGAGCTTGGCCGCGCAAAAAAGAGGGTTACGAAAAAGGAGAGGTCATACTTCAGTTACGGCAGGATACTTTATAAACCAGAGGGGCATCTTTTGTCAGGAAGGTTGCATTTTGATCGTACCTCATTTGTTTACAGGGAAGGTGGACTTTCAGGACTCATCGACCTTGCGCGGATCACCGGTATCCCGATGCAGGAACTATCGCGCCAGAGTCCGGGAAGCGCGGTGTCTGCGATGCAGGTCAACGAGGCACAGCGGGACGGCGTGCTTTTGCCATGGAAACGTAATCTTGCTGAGAACTGGAAGACAGCGCTTGAACTTCTGGTAGCTGACAGGGGCGCGCTTGTGATCGAGCCGCGTGTTGGCCTGCACGAGAATGCTGTCGAACTTGATTTTGCATCGCTATTCCCGAATATCATGGTGAATCATAATATCTCACCTGAAACCGTTCTATGCAGTTGCTGCAGGGACTCACAAAAACGTGTGCCTTTTACCGGATATAACATCTGCGAGAAGCAGGTCGGGCTCATACCCCGCGTGCTGAAACCACTCATAGCAAGGCGCATGGCATACAAGAAAAGGATAGCTGAATTTCCAGACCGGGCTGAAGAATATGAAAAGAAGCAGAACCTGCTCAAATGGCTTCTTGTTACGAGCTTCGGATATATGGGGTATAACAAAGCGCGTTTTGGAAGGATCGAATGTCACGAATCAATAACCGCATACGGCAGGGAGATACTTTTGCAGACGATAGACATGGCAGAGGAGATGGGCTTTGATATACTTCACGGGATAGTGGACAGCCTGTGGGTGAAAGGTAAAGACCCGCAGGAGCTTTGCAAGCGCGCAAGTGAGCGCATCGGGATCACGCTTGAGCATAAAGGTATATTCAAGTGGATCGTTTTCTTACCGAACAGATCAAACGGAACAGGCGCACTGAATCGGTATTACGGAGTTATGAATAACGGTAAATTCAAAATACGCGGTATCGAGATGAGACGCAGTGATACACCACCGCTTATAACAGGATTGCAGGAAGATATGATAGCATGCCTTGCGCACGCAGAGAATGCAGATGGTTTTTACCGCGCTGTTCCCGGGATGCTCGGAGTGCTGCGGAAATATTCTAAAAAAGTGCTTGCGGGGGAATGCAGGATCGATGATATGATATTTACAACTCGCATTTCACGCGGCATGGGAGATTACAGGCAATCAAACAATAATACAGCAGCGATGAAACAATTCCAGAAAGAAGGCATTATGATAAAACCGGGTCAGAGCATAAGATATGTTATAACTGACCATGCCTCAAAAAGTTACTCAAAGCGCGTGAAAATAGCTGAACTTGTAGATGAAAGCACGAAATACGACCGGAGTAAGTATTATGAGCATCTGCTGAGAGCTGCGGAGAGTATTCTGCTTCCTTTCGGATATACGAAAGATGTGCTTGACGGGGTGATTCGAAAAAATATTCAGGCAGATCTCAATAAATGGAAAGGCGGATTGTTTTCTGAAAAAGCCATGGTTGAAAATTAATTATCATGAGTATTATAATTATGATCATCAAAATTGTTGGACAGTGATAAATTTTATATAGTAAGATGTCATATTACAGTATGTGTTGGGGCATCTTAGTATTTTGAGATAAGAGGATAGGATTGCCTATAGCAGCAGTTACACGGTTTATGTTCCTGACACAGAAATGAAAAGGTGGTGAAATATTATGAAAATAGTTGAAATCAAATGTGAAAAATGCGGAAAGGAAATATACGTGATAGAGACTTACCTGCGTGACAAAATGTTCTGTACTCTCGGATGTATGGATTCCTATGCCGATGTTTCGATTGATCACAGCAGCTTTCACTGATCTCAAGACTTTTACATGCTAATTATAATAACCATGGTAAGCATTTTTTAAATTTTTAACCAGAGATATATTGATAATATATGGAGACTAATAGTATCTATTATGGAATTAGTAGAAGTAAAATGTGAAAAATGCGGCAAGGGAATATACATCCAGGAAAGCCATCTTCGTGAAAAAATGTTCTGTACGCTGGGGTGCCTGGGATCTTACATGGAAGTGACAAAAGGTGAAAATAATTCTTTATAAAACCTTTCTCTTATAATTTTATTCCTAATCTTTTGTCATCAATTTTGCTTTCTGCGCGATTTTCTCTATCAACGGATGCTCTCCATCATAAACAAAAGTAAATTCACAATCTGGATTCTCATCTATGATCTCAAGAGTATTCTGAAGCGCCACTGTCAGAGATTCGTGATCCTGTTCATCTGTTAATTCTGCATTGAATGGATATGTCTCCTTAAGTTCCAGGGGATAAGCGCCAAACGGAGGTTTAAAATCAAGTATCCAGTCATACTCATTTTCGTTCTCGCATTTATTTCCTCTAATGAGGATCCTCCCTTTAAGATCAAAGTTAGAAAGCTTTTTCCTGAACCTCATAACTTCTGGCCTAAGCGCCGATTCCGGCCCGCTGTAAAAGAAAGTAGACCTTGACACCGGCTGAAATTTCTCGATCCAGTCCGCATGATAAAGAGCGCGGCGAAGCCCATTCAGAAGCTGCGGGTGCGCCCGGCATCTTTGCTCTACAAGTTCCCAGAGACTTCCTTCTTTTATTGCCTGCTTTACTTCCCGCATCTCCTGGAAAGTCACGTAGAGATTGTGGCGCGCAAGCAGTTCTTCCATTTTTTCGCTTTTCAATATATCCTGCGCCGTGTAAGAACTGCAAACAGGGCAGGAACATGGCAGATATTGAAGCTTCTCAAGATGATAAGTGCCACGAACTGTCATATACCGTCCATCTTTTGCATAGAGAGCATATGATGCGGAATCGAATATATCGCATCCAAGCGCCACGGCAAGCGAGAACATCATTGGATGTCCTGCGCCGAAAAGATGCACCGGAGCAGCAGGAGAAAGACCCTTTTTTGACGCAACGATCACATCTACAAGATCGGAATACCTGTACGATTCCATAAGGGGAACCACCGCGCCAAGAGGATATACATCAAAGTCAAGCATACTCAGCTCTCGTCCTGCCTTTTCTCTCAAATCCGGAAAAGTCGAACCCTGGACAGGCGCAGCAAGAAGCATATCTCTTTTTAATGCAAGGGCTTCTTTTGCTCTTGTTTGTGTTATCTTAAGCTCAGAACTTGCGCGCTCCCACGGAACATCAGGGGGTGTGGGGATGTCAAGCGGGACTCCGATGTCTGAGCCGATCTCCTGCTGGAATCTGACGATTTGGGCATTATCAACTTCAACTTCGCCGTAAATGGATAATTGATAAGAACCGGAATCTGTCATTATCGGACCATCAAAACCAATAAGTGAATGCAGTCCCTCCCTGAGCGCGCGCTCCCTGAGTTCTGGCTTCCTGTAAATTATATAAGAATTCGTAATAAGTATCTCCGCGCCAAAATTGCGAAGTTCGCATGGCTTAATTGTCTGGATATTCGGATTGACAACTGGCATAATAGTCGGTGTCTCAACAATCCCATGATGGGTTTCAAGGCGCCCTATGCGGCCTGCACAGTCTTTATGGAGAATTTCAAAAATTGGTGGCATGTTGTTGATCTCAGTAAGGGTGCAGAAGTATATTAGGTTGATGAGAAATCCACGTCTGATTCAAAGGACGCCTTAAATCAATAAATTTGAAATTTGAATGATGGTGTGCATATATATATATATGCTAATGTATTAAAACCAAAAAGATTATCCTTTGAGGAGTATCAATATATTATAATATTGAACTCGAGCATATTTTGAGGACCAACAAAATGAATGAGTGTAATCATGGTGAAGAGAAAATCCATAAGCAATATGCTGAGCTTGAACAGCTCTTCAAGGAACAGAGGGCTGAACTGGTGGAGAAGAATTCCCAACTTAAAATAATGCTCAATGGGTTTGTTGGACAGGAACTTCGCAATATAGAACTTAAAAAGAAAATTGCTGAAAATGGGGCGAAAATTGCAAGGCTTGAAAAAGAAATCAGTGACCTGAAAAAACTTGCTGGTAATGAAGCTGAAAAAAATCAAGGTTGATTATGGTGGTTATCGATGAAATATTCATTGGTAATAATTACGGACTCGCCGCGATTCGAACGCGGGTCTGCGGGTTCGAAGCCCGCCAGGATATCCTGGCTACCCCACGAGTCCACGGTTTGACAACGGGTTTTATAGTCTGACAGGTATTAAATCTTTCTTACTATGGTCATAACGCTGCTTTCAGATTTCGGAGATGTATATCCTGCATCCATGAAAGGCGTAATACTATGCATTGATCCTGAAGCTAACATAGTGGATATCTCACATTCAGTCAGGCGCCATGATATTCGCGCTGGGGCATTCATATTGATGATCACTGCGAAATATTTTCCGAATGGTACGGCGCATATTGTAGTAGTCGATCCGGGGGTAGGTACAAAACGGCGAGCTATAGCAGTCAGGGCTGTGTCGGCCGAAGGGAAAGTCCAGTATTTCGTGGGGCCTGATAATGGTATTCTCATTCCGGCAGCAAAGAGCCTCGGTGATCTTGAAGTTTTTGAAATTTCAAACTGCACTTTATTTCAAACAAGAATATCCAATTCTTTTCACGGAAGAGACATTTTCGCGCCGGCCGGAGCGTATATTTCCAGAGGTTTAAATATCGAAGAAGTTGGCAGACAGATATCAGATTTTGTGAGCCTGGATTTTGGGACAGGCAAGAAAGAAAATGCTTCTTTGAGTGGCGAGGTTGTTTTCATAGACTCATTTGGGAATATGGTTACGAATATTTCATCTGAACTTGTGGATTTTAAGATCGGTGATGAACTTGTTATCGAGAGAAAACAGATTCAATTCAACATATCCTATGGATTCTGTGAGGAGGATGTGCCGCTTCTGCTCATCGGAAGCCATGGTTATCTTGAGATAGCGGTTAGAGGTGGGGACGCAGCAAAGTTGTTTATGAAAAATCCCGGTGATGAGATCATAATAGAAAAAAGAGGATAATACTTTTATTTTATCCATTTAATTTTAATAAATATTAAATACTTATGGATACGGATGCGCTGGGAATGAGGGATATCTTAATGTAATATTACTCGATTCATTTTTTTTGTGGCAAATTACTTAACCTGCAACGCAAACTTAGCACCCGATGAAACTTTCGGATTTTGATTACAACCTCTCAAAAAAACTTATCGCCCAGTGTCCCATAGAACCCAGAGATGCATCAAAATTGCTTGTACTCAAAAAAGGTATTGAGCATCGGACTTTTTCTGACATCCTTGATTACCTTGAAAGCGGCGATACCCTTGTACTCAATGATTCAAGGGTCATTCCTGCAAAACTGACAGGTAGAAAAAGTACTGGCGGTCACGTAGAAGTGCTTGTTGTTTCAAGAACGGAAGGCGGATATGAGTGTATGATCCGCGGAAAGAACATCCATGAAGGCACAATTCTGAATTTCAGCGGGATTCAGGCAACAGTGCTTGATGTGATAAAAAAACCAGGCACTGACAGTTATCTTGTTAATTTTGATTGCAACGGAAACCTTTTAGATATTCTGGAAAAAATAGGGGATGCTCCACTCCCTCCATATATAAAAGCAAAACTTGAAGATAAGAACCGCTACCAGACGGTCTATTCAAAAAGAAAAGGTTCTATTGCGGCGCCGACTGCAGGTCTTCATTTTACGGAGAAGCTTCTGGAAAAAATAAAGGGAGATGGTATCAATATTGCTTATGTTACCCTTCATGTCAGTCCAGGGACTTTCACTCCTGTGAAGGCTGAGAAATTAAAGGATCACATCATGGAAGCTGAGTATATATCCATCAGCAAGGAAAATGCAGACATCATAAACAATAACACAGGAAAACTCATAGCATCAGGGACAACTGCTGTAAAAGCGCTTGAAAGTTCATGGTTTGATGGAGAAATAACTGCAACCGAAGGTTTTAGCGAGCTTTTCATTTATCCCCCATACAAATTCAAATCAAAGCTTGATGGAATGATAACCAACTTCCATCTACCGAAATCTACATTATTGATGCTGGTGAGCGCATTTGCAGGAAAAGAGCGCCTTATGGCAGCATATGATGAAGCTATATCACATTCTTACAGGTTTTATAGTTTCGGCGATGCAATGCTGGTGTTCAGGCCGTAAAATTTCATCAACCTTTGTAAACACCAGTGGTCAGCGTCCTGTACTTGTTGCTGCCGCGCCGGTAATCCGGTGCGCGTAAATACCCATCGAACAACTTCTTATTGCCATCATAGAACCTGATCCCGCGAGCCTTTTCGAGCGCCGGGTCTGGCGTATTCCTGACTGAAGTTATCTGCAGCACATCGCCTTCGAACATTGATCTGGTTATCTCTATCGATGCACCTTTTGGGTGCAGAACCTCATATGTGCCCGTGCCGAAGCCGTCGGGGCTCTTTTTATAACCTTCAAATCTTAGTGTCACAGTGACAAGGGTATTGTCCTGTGTTATAATATAACTATAGTAATATCATTGTAATACTTATCATTGTAATACTTAAATTATCGAGAAATTGTGCAACGGGTCTCAGCAGTTTCGTGATCACTAACTACATCCGCCGGGTCGCCGGCAACGTACATCTTGGGATCCACAAATCTTTTGGCAAAGAAGCTGAAGATGCCGACGAGCAGGTATAAGAAGCATGCGATTCTTGCAGTCTTTTTGTCTGAATTCATTTTTTCCATATTATCTCATATTTAAGTTTGATTGCCTGTCAGTTTAACAATGACGCACAACGGTCGGAGCTATGCGCCTTTGGGGATTGTGTGGCTGCGAACGTATCACCCGATACAGACCTTGCCAGCGGGCACCGCACTTGCTAAACCACAAAACTGTCTGCGGAGCACGAAACCCCGCCTATTGCAAATGTGCTGTTGGCAGCTGGGCTTTGGTTATTCATTCGTCATTCCTCCCAATTCTTTCGGCAAATTCTTTCTCAGGTGATCCATTCTCAAATTCAAATTTAGCTGTCTGTGCAATATTTAGACCCTTAGCGAGCCACGGAACGCCCTGGCAGCATAGTAAGAGGGTGCACTGTTGTGATACACGAAGACGTTGCCGTAGCGGAAATCAGCAAAGAGGGCACCACCGAGTTTTCTAATCTCAGAAGGTGTTTTCACCCAGCTCGATGTTTTCGTATCGAAATTTCCAAGTTTCTGCATTTCTAGATATTGCTCTTCCGTTAAAAGTTCAATGCCCATGGCAGCAGCCATATCAATAGCGTTATTTTCTGGTCTATTTTCTTTCCTTGACTCCTGCCCTTCATGGTCGTAACAAACACTTCTGCGGCCTTTAGGACTTTCCGCTGAACAATCATAAAAAATGTATTCACCCGTCCTTTTATCTTGACCAACAACATCCGGTTCACCGCCAGTTCTTTCCATTTCATTGAGCGACCACAGTTTTTCAGTATTAGCTTCCAGCTTTGCTTGTACTTTAGCCCATTCAAGACCTTTATGGCGGTTCATGTTTTTGTCAAAACGGCCTTTTAATGTTCTGAACAGTTCTTCACATTGTTCTGGTGATAACTCCTTTTTAGTTCCCATTGCCATAATAACTAATATTTGACCAAGTTTTATATTAATCTGACACCTCAAAATCAGAGAGTTCATCTTCGTATGCTTGAACATCGAACTCTGAAAGCAAACTCATGGAGTTTACGGGCACTTCCAGGCTTGAAATTCAAGGAAAAATAAGACTAAGAACATATCTATTTACATCCCCATAGCATTCATTGCTGTTCATAGTTGCAAGGCATAGGAATTTTTCGTGTGAAGACTTTTTGCTTTCATTTGCAAACATTATGGATCCCTCACAGTACTTGCTCAGTCCAAAACGATACCCTCGCTCAGCGTTTCCTGGACAATCTCCCTGACCACTTCCCTGAACTCCGGGTCATTATAATCGAACCCTGCAGTCTGACCGGGTTCCTGAGATACCTGCTGGTCAGAATACCATGCTGGCGGAGCTCCCACACCTATCACTGTTTCCTGTTCGGACACCGAACCTTCCACAACCGCCCTGATCTCGCTGATATTCCTTGGCCCTATGTAGTTTTTACCCGATATCCCTTCCCATCCCGCACCTGATATTAACGGATTGGCTATTTGTCCCAGCTCCTCATAACGGCGGTCCTTTGTGAACAGTATGCGATTCTTGACCTCTTCAGGTTTTGCGAGTTCTTCGCCCCTGCCATAACGAACAGCGTCCTTGTCATAGCCGCCAATATCCATCGGCTGGAACCTGGACAGATCCGTGCCCTGCACCGGCAGTTCGAAATTATATTTCATATTTTCCCACCTTATCATTATATATATGAAAAATTGCTCATAAGTGTTTTCAATAAATGTAGCAATCAAGTACAAATACGGACAAAAAATGAATCCGATAGGATAAGATAACAAAAAATATGTACGAATTAGTTCACGTTGATAAAAATACAGGTGCAAGAGCAGGAAGACTGAGGACAAATCATGGAATAATCGACACTCCTGCATTCATGCCTGTAGCAACCAAAGGAACGGTCAAAACCATTACTCCTGATGAACTTCATGATATTGGTACACAGGTATTGATCAGCAATGCATTCCATCTATTTCTTGCACCCGGGATTGAAGTGATAAAACAGGCAGGTGGATTGCATAAATTCATGAACTGGAAAGGGGGTATATTTACTGACAGTGGAGGTTTCCAGATGATACGTAAAGATTTCCAGTTCAAGATCACGGATGCCAGCATAGCTTATAAGAACCCGCGCGACGGCAAAAAATATTCATACACTCCCGGGACATGTCTTGAAAACCAGAAGATACTTGGAAGTGATGTCGCAATGATCCTGGATGAATGTCCCGCCTATGGGAGCGAATACCAGGTTATTGAGGGCTCAATGGAAAGGACAATAAAATGGGCGGGCATGGCAAAAAGCGTGGAACAAAATCCTGGCCAGCTCTTTTTTGCGATATTGCAGGGCGGAACCTTTGCCGAACTTCGGAAAAAGTGCATAGATGAAATGATCGCGATGGATTTTGATGGATACGGGATAGGAGGGCTTTCGATCGGCGAACCCAGTGAAATTATGAATGATGTGTTGAAGCATAGCGTTCCTTTGATACCTGAGGATAAGCCGCGATACTTGATGGGGGTGGGTTCACCTGTTGAGATACTTGATGCGATCGAATCGGGTATCGATATTTTTGACAGCGCCTTCCCCACAAGAAATGCAAGGCACCAGACGCTTATGACCGGAAAAGGTGCCATTGATATAGCCCGCAATAAATTTACCCTTGATCATGTACCTATCGAAGAAGGTTGTGGATGTTATACATGCAGGAATTATACACGGGCATATCTGCATCATCTATTTCGTGAATCTGAACTTCTTGCTCTTCGGCTTGCATCCATCCATAACCTGTACTTTATCCAGTCCATTGTGAAAAGAGCAAGGGAAGCAATCTTGATGGACAGGTTCGATGAGTACAGGAAAAAAGTGTCATATGATCTTTTTGAAAAATAAGTAGATTACGCCTGCAACTGCCAGTATCACTGCTATTTTCAGAAGGAAGAAAGTGACAGCCATGAGGAATCCAACAATGAAATATGCAACAATTAAAGCAGCTGCCAGAAGTAAAACATCTGTCAATCTCATATTATCATAATTATCTTCGATACTTAAATCTTTATCCCGCAAAAACAATTATCACATATATGCGAATAGGAATCGTCCTTCACGGTCCCGAGATAATTGATACTGGCTCAGCAAAACGTGTGATCGAAATTTTCAAAAAGGAACTTGATATAATTTCTATACTTGGAGGTACGATGGGACGCACTGCGGTTCTGGATGCAGGGCTTGAGAATATTATAGATATTTCAAAGGGACTTACCCCAAGTGAGACCATAAATGCCCTGAAAGGAAGCATTGATCTTGCGATCCTCCTCAATCACGGCAAAACCCTTGATACGGGGCGGCATTTCGGGCGAATAATAGCTTCAAGACTTGATCCTTCAATGCCATTTGTCCATATCGAGCGCCCGGATTTAGCTGGCAGGATCATTTATTATGTCTCAAGAACAAAGCGCTGTGCAGAATTTGTCAAACAATTCATGAAAAAACACGATGAGAACTATGATCTTCAGATCGAACAGGGAAATCTTCTTCCAATGTATGTCAGGCCTGACAGAGACCTGCTTATCCGGCGTGTCTCTGGAGCTTTTCCGGGTGAGAACATCCGTCTTGAGGGGGTGGTGATCGGTGAAGTAATAAATCAGGCTCTTGAGATAGTATGCAAAGATGGAAAAGTGATAGAGCTTCGCGGTGGAAAAATAAAACAACACGGTCTTGAGAAAATAAATGAGAGGAAGATCAACATTTTCACGGCACGTGTAAAAACAGGAAATATCAGAAGGACAAAACACGAACCAAGAATAGCAAAGATCCAGCACAAGAAACAAGGTCGGAGTGTAGCATTAATAGACCATTGTGCGGAATCGACTTTTGAACTTATAAAAGACGCAGATCTTGTCGTTACCGTGGGAGACGATACTACCGCTGTAGCTGCAGACATATTGACACGTCTTGGAATTCCCATAATTGGAATAACTGACGGCGACCTTGATCGTATAATTGAAGATAACATGATACCTGAAGATTCGGTAATTGTCAGGGTAACGCCGGGTCATGATGATAGTGTGGGTAAAGAGATATTTGAAAAACTCATGGATAAGCAACAGAAGATCTATATAATAGAAAGCGATGAATTTCTTGCAAGAATATTATCCCTGGCAGAAAAGTATCTTGAAGAGACGAAATATTATTGAAATAGTTTTAATGGGGCACGGGCCGGGATAGTTTCATAGGCTACATTTGAAACAGCCCTTCTTCTAACCCAATTTAAAATAGATATGACCAACCTTGACATGAAATATTAATGCCCCGCTTCTGCATGCACCGCCGCATACCTCTCCGTGATCAGCGCTCTTTTGAGCCTGAACATGACCTTCTGCTTATCAAAATTGAATTGCTCGGCCAGCATTTTTATAAGCCTCTTCTTTGAAGCTCCTTTGAGCGCCATTTCTGTCATAATACTGTCCACAAATTCTTTGCCCGGATCGGCTTCCTTCTTTCCTTCTGTCTTTGTTTCGGTTTTTGGCGCATCGGGCTTTGCCACCGGCGCGGGTTTCGCTGCTTCTCCTGGCGCTTCTGGTTTGGCTTTTGTTTCAGGCAATGGCTTTACAGGTTCTTTCATAGCCTCCGGCTTAGCTCTGGGTGCCTGGATGATGACCTCAGCCTTTGGTCTTGTCTGGACTTGTCCCGGCTCTTTTATCGCTGGTGATTTTGTTCCGGCAAGAGCCAATAATGTTGCTTTTGCCGCTTCCTTTACATCTTCAGGTTTTACTGATGCTGGTTTCTTGATCGCTTCATCTGCCATGGTTATCACCTCGATACCTCAACAGGAGTAATTATTCCTTTTTCGATTCCGAACTTATTGCTGGTAAGAAGAATATTATCCTGCACAGGCGCCACCTTGAACTTCTTTTCAATCGTGCTACCGTTTGATTTTATCCTGATCGATCCGCCTTTTAGGAGCTTGAGTGCCTTTACTGTGTTCAGGTTCAATTCCACAAAATCATTATCATCAGCAAGTCCTGACCACATGAAGGGATTATAAACGCTCACAAGCGCTGTCTTTGCATCCATGGGTTTTGCAGATGCTTGCAGCGCGCCGTACTCGAGGCGCTCGTATTTGGGCATCATGAATTCATCAACTACCGTTATACCTATTGCTTTTTTTACAGATTCATGCAGGGAATCAAAATCAAATTTGGCGCCTGCAATGATACCGAGCGCATCAAGCCCGCTCGTTCCAGTACCGCCCAGCGCCTGAGCCCTGCCCTCGTTGTTGATGAGCGTGCCCTTCTTTTTATAGAGGGGTTCATGCGCTATCACAATATTTGCTTTTGTCGACAGCGTCTGGCCTGTCTGGATTATCAGGTAGGTGAGTTTTGAAAGTGTCTCAGATGGGATAAGCACAGATGGATCTGATTCAAGGCAGAACAGTATCTTTATCGTACCTTTATTGATATCCTCAACAAGCTGCGATATGGATTTTTGTTTTATTCCCTTTGCCATAAGATATCCGCCTGTTGAATTTGCAAAAGGCTTCAGGAACGTTATCCTCGTGCCAGCGTTCTTAGCCAGTGCCAGGACATTCTTTACTTGTTCAGTATCAGAAAGCGGATTGTAGTCAGCAATAATAAGGGAATCCTTCGTAAGTGCAAGCTTTGAAACATCCCCAGGTCTTATATTCTCATCAGCCAGAGGCAAGTCCTTCCACCATACGGCGCTTATCTTCGCTCCTTTATTTCTTGCAGAAAGTAAACGGCGCACTATCAATGGATACTGCTCATACGGGTCTATGAAAAGAACGATATGTTTTGCGGCTTCTATCTCGCTGTACGGTATCCCGATATTTAATGTTTGATATGTGTCCTCAGGAAGGGCAGCAACAGCACCTGTGTATAAGGCTGATTCTGCGATCTTCTGGAATGCTAAAAGCTCCTCGCTGGTGGTATTTCCCAATGATAAGAATACAACGGAACCCTTGCTTGCTGCAATCCTTTTTGCAGCTTCTTTAGCTGCCTCTTCGATAGTAGTCTCCTTGCCATCTACCATAGACTTTGTGGGAGCAAAGAGCTTTGGAAGATTCATTCCAAACCTGCACAGCTTTCCAGAATTGGCAGGCGAGGATTTCCTGAAATCAACTTCCAACGCGCCATTCTCGCGGATGTACAATCCGCACCCGAAATTGCAGCCAGGGCATATTGTTGAATAAACATTATCTGTCATTCAATTCACCCCCCATTTATAAGCAAAATTCGTTAAACCTGGGCTTTGCGTCCTCAGCGTTCTTTGCGGTGAATTTCTGCGTTTATTTACGTTCATTGGTGGTTCACTATCATAATTCAATGGAGTTAATCCTGAAGAATTTCCCAATGAACCAGAGAAATCCAGAACAACGTTGCGCTCTTCTTCCTTTTTCTGATACCTATTAGAACTAGAATCTTCACTCATTTAACTTCACCTCAAAATACGGCGGTTTTCGCATATCCATACCGGGTTCATATTTCAACTGCTCCTGCACAGGGTTTGCAAATCTCCTGTAAAGCCTTGTCAGCGGAATATCAACAGGGCAGACATCACTGCACTGCCCGCACCCGATACATGCATCTGCAAGATGCAAAAAGCGCACGAGATGATACATTGACATCCTGTAAGCATCGCTTCTGGAATGGTACTCAGTACACTTTGAAACATCGCCACAAGAACATGTCGGACATACTGTTTTACATGCACCGCAGTCAATGCAGTGTTCAAGCTCTTTTCTGAAATACTCAAGCCTGTTATCAATTGGAACGAATATCTTATTCTTCCATTTCTTACCCAGATCTTCCATCACGCCTTTGATCCTGACGCGAATTGCAACGGCTTTTTCATCGGGTTTCTGCACCTGAACATATCCGGCATCAATAGCATTCTGGAGTAGCTTTACCCCTTTTTCCGAATTGATCTCTACGAACGTGGCTTTTCCCACAAGGTCTCCGGTAACGCCCCAGTTGCCACATGCAATATCTGAATTATTTGGCACTTTGATCGTGCAGTAACGGCAGCTTTCACGCCTTCCGTATCCTTTCTCTTCAAGCTCATCAATAGTTATCGCGTGCTCTTTTCCATCCTTTGTCTCAAAGATCAGCTTCCCCTTCTCGATCTCTTCGCCGTGTACATCTTCAGGCTTGATCTTATACATCACTTCAAGCATCTCGCGCGTTACCGCAGGATGCATCGACCCTCCGCAGTTAAGCCCTACGATAAACGTATTATCCAGATTTATTGCATTGCGCTTACCCTGTTCGATTATTCCGCGAACATCGCATCCTTTGGCAGGAAGGGCAATTTTCAAATCCCTGTTTGCTATCAACTTCGCAAAATGGCTCGGGACAGAATGGAGGGAACCCGCAGAATTCAATACTTCGTTCACATCCGAAGTGATGATAGGAACTGCCTCGAACTCATTGATTTTCTTAAGTACCACAACTGCATCAACAAGCTTCTTTTCAAGCGCTGCTGCCAGCATGGAGGTCACAAGACCGCCAGATCCTCCGCGTTTTCTCACATCTTCTTTTGTTGACCAGCCAACATACATCTCACCTTTTTGCATTATGCCACCCCTTCAGGTTTTAATGGACTTGGGCCAAGTTTCTTTATTTGCGCGGTCACATCACGGATGAAGTTTGCAAATCTCTCGCCTTCACTGGCTGAAATCCAGTTAAGCTGAAGTCTCTCTTTTTCAATACCAAGCTCATGCACTACGTTTTCAAGATACCTGTATTTTATCTTTGTCTTATCATTGCCGTTAACATAATGGCAGTCGCCGATATGGCATCCTGTCACCAGTACTGCATCTGCGCCTTCCAGGAACGCATTGAACACATGCAGCGGGTCGATCCTGCCTGAACACATAACGCGGATGATCCTGGCCGAAGCCGGCTGCTGGAATCTCCCCATCCCTGCGCTATCAGCGCCCCCATATGAACACCAATTGCAGCAGAAAACTACCATCTTGGGTTCCCAGCCGTTTGTCTTCGCATCCGCAGAAGCTGCAGATTCCTCAGTCATGCTGCTACCTCCTGGAACTTGAACACATTCCTGACCTGGGCCAGAATCTGGTTATTCTTGAAATGGCTCTGCTCAAGCGCGCCTGTTGGGCATGCTGTAACACATGTTCCGCATCCTTTACAAAGTGCCTTCATGACATTTGCTTTTCCTGCTTTTTCGTCCATCCTAATGGCCTGGAACGGGCACATGGGTATGCATACTTCACATCCCACACAAACATCAGGGTCCACAACAGCGGTTATGCCTTCTGTTATTGCTTTCTTGTTCTTGAGAAGAATAGTTGCCCTGCCTGCGCATGCGCTACCCTGAGAAACTGCATAAGGAATGTCCTTTGGGCCAGAAGCCACACCGGCAAGGAACACTCCATCAATCGTTGTATCAACAGGCTTGAGCTTTGGATGCGCTTCCATCAGCAGACCGTCTGATGCTTTTGATAATTTCAATAATTGTTGTATCTGGCCTATCCCTTCATTCGGAACGATGCCTGTAGCCAGCACCATAAGATCGAATTCAAGATTCCGCATTTCTCCTGCGAGTGTATCCTCAATTCGCACCTTGATATTCTTCGTAACTGGATCTTCTTTTACTTCCACGGGTCTTCCGCGCAGGAATTTTACGCCAAGGTTTCGTGACCTGTTGTATGATTCTTCGTATCCTCTGAAGGGGGTCCTGATATCTATATACATTATCGTCTGGTCGGTTTCAGGTCGCTTTTCTTTAAGTAGCTGCGCATTCTTTATGGTGACCATGCAGCATATACCAGAGCAGTAGATATTGGTATTCTTATCTCTTGAGCCAACACAGTTCACGAATCCCACACGTATTGGTTCCTTACAATCCGAAGGCCGTACCACATGGCCACCTGTGGGACCTGCTGCGTTAAGAAGTCGCTCGAACTCCATTGCTGTAATAACATTATCGTATAACCCGTACCCGAAATCGTGTCGAGGTTCAGGGTCATAGGTCTTAAAGCCCACTGCTCCCACGATAACTCCAACATTAATATCCGTATAAGAAGGCTGCATATCATAGTTTATAGCTTTGCTCTCACATGCTTTTGCACAGGCCTTGCATGAGATGCAATTTTCCATATCAAGTACGGCGCGAAGAGGCACAGCCTGCGGGAACGGTACAAATATCGCCTTACGGGTACCAAATCCTTCATTAAAATCATACGGTACCTCAACAGGACAGACCTCGCTGCACTTGGCGCACCCTGTGCATTTGGCGACATCAAGGTATCTGGGTTTGTGTTCTATCTTCACGTTGAAATTGCCAACATATCCATCAACTGCTTTAACTTCTGAATAACTCATAATCTTAATATTTTTATTCCTTGCCACTTCCACCATCTTGGGGCCCAGAATGCAAATAGAGCAATCATTCGTTGGGAATACTTTATCAAAGCGCGCCATCCTGCCGCCTATTGAAGGCTCTTTCTCCACAAGATAAACCTGGAAACCCATATCTGCAAGGTCAAGCGCCGATTGCATACCAGCG